>JAAYIC010000116.1 GCA_012735195.1 Bacillota bacterium | reverse complement strand
TCCCCTTAAAGACCATATGCTCAAGGAGATGCGAGATCCCTTGTTCCCGCCGGGTTTCATTTCTGGAACCGCAAAGCACCCAAAAACCAATCGCCACCGAGCGGACATTGGGAACTTGCTCGCAGACGACCCGCAGGCCGTTGGGAAGAATCTGGCGATGATACATAATCTGTCACACCTTGTTTGTATAAATATTCCCTTATCTCTCTTGCCTTACTATTTTCCCCGAGATTCAGATAATTCGCGACAGGTGAAGAAATTCCTCTTCTATTCTTCTTTTCTGCCGTCTTTTTTTACCGGCGGGAAAAAAACAGCCAAAGCTAGCAAAACTGATCTAAGCTGGGGATATGTACATAAAGGATAAGAATGCAACCTGTAGAAGTCCTAAAGCGACTCTTTGTAAAGGAAGACTATAAGTTCTGAATAAAGGAGCGACGACATGGGAGAGGGTACCATCGCCACCATTTTAGCGTTGATTGTCTATCTTTCCACTGCGCTTTTTGGCGGCGGTGAGCAAGCTGCTCAGCCCGGATTCCCATCGGCGCCGCCGGCTACGGTAAACCGGCAACAGACTTTTCCCCGCCGGGCTGTGGTCACTGCCAAAGAGACCAACCTGAGGGCGGAGCCTTCGGTGGACGCACCGGTTCTGGCGGTCCTTTCCGGGGGAAACCCCCTTACCATCCGGCAAGAAAAAGACGGCTGGTACCAGGTTACCGGTGACGGGCAAACCGGCTGGGTGATGAAATGGACCCTGCAGCCCACCGGTGAAGGAAACAGCCGTGAGGTCATGGGTTACTATGCCGAAAGTTATCGCGGGGATCCCCGGGCCATGCGGTCGCTTACCGGCAATCTCGAGGTGATTACGACCGTCGCCCCCTTTTCTTACCGGATTGACCGGGAAGGGAATATCCCCGGCCAGACCGGCGCGGATCTTCTTAAAACCGCCCATGCCAACGGCCTGAAAACACTGGCTGTGGTCACCAATATTCAGGGGACGAACTTCAGCCGGGAGGTGATCAGCGGCATGCTGAGAAGTAGAAGCGCCCGGCAGAAGGCGGTCGCCGGCATTCTTAACCTGCTCAAGGCGAATGGTTACAGCGGAGTCAATATCGACTTCGAGGGGGTGCCCGCCCGGGACCGTCTTTATCTTACGGCTTTCTTCCGGGAACTGGCAGCCGCCCTGCGCCCGCACAACTTCCTGGTTACCGCCGCTCTGCCCGCCAAAACAGAGGAAACCGAGAATTCCGCCTGGGCGGGGGCGTTCGATTTTTCGGCGCTTGCTCCCCACCTGGATTGGGCGGTAATCATGTCTTACGACCAGCACCAAACCAACAGCTCTCCCGGTCCGGTCGCTTCTTTTGAGTGGGTGGAGAGGACTATCGCCTACTCTCTCCGGCACTTTTCCCCCGACCGTCTCCTTATGGGAATACCCGCTTATGGCTATGCCTGGAACAACCGTTCCGGAAGGGCTCTTAACTATGCGGGGATCCAAAACCTGATCCAACGCCACCGGGTCACTCCCAAGTGGCATGATCGCTACCAGACACCCTTTTTTACCTATACGGAAGGGGGAACGAAGTATGAAGTCTGGTACGAAAACCGTCACAGCACCGCCGCAAAAATGCGGCTGGCCGATAAGTACAACCTGCGCGGCGTGGCGGTTTGGCGTTTGGGTTACGAAGACCCGGGGATTTGGGAAGTATTGGGTTGAGTCCGGCTTCTCCCGCCGACAATCAGCTTCAGCCTTCCGATTCCCAGTCTCCAGAAGAGATAACAGTTGAAGAGGCGTTGCAACCCCAAAAGAACCCCAAGCTTTTTCCGGGGTTTTTCTTCTCCTTTCAAAGCCCGCCTGACAATTCTCTCCCCCAACCGGAATTGGGAAAGATAAATCAGAGAATACCAGTAGGCTTTCCACGGTTGAGCCCGGGTTCCCCTTCCCCGGCGCCACCAGTGGATACTCCGGTACTGTTCGGTTAAGGGACGGCGGAATTCCGCCTCAATCTCCGCGGGGGTCCTGGTCCCCTTCTCAACCGCCAGCCGCCGGACGGCAGTCCCCGGCAACAGGCTTAAACCGTGTAGTTGCAGGCGGAAGGGTTTGGGCATATTCAGGCAGAGCTCCAAAGTCTCCCGGAGATCCCCGGCGGTTTCAAAGGGGTGGTCAAGGATAAGATCATAGACCACCACCGGCACCCCGGCAGCGGCCAGGATCTTCCCGCCGGCCAGGATCTGCTCCTGGCTCTCCTGCCGGTTGAAGATCTCTTTCCGCACCCGCGGGGACCCGCTCTGAATCCCGACGACGATCTTTTCCAGTCCGGCCCCGACCAGCCGTTTAATACTCTCCTCCTCGAGATGGTTGGGGTGGCCCCAGATCTCAAAAGGCAACCCCACCTCCTCCCGGTACCTGCAGGCAAACTCCTCCACCCATTCTTTTTTTGCCGGGAAAATCTCGTCCCAGAAACGGAGGAAACGCAACCGGGGCAGGTTCTCCCGGGCCTGTTTGATCTCGGCAATCACATTTTCGACACTGCGCAGGCGAAGGTATTTCCCTTTTCCCCGGTAAAGGTCGCGCAGGGCGGCGTTGCAACAGAAGGAACACCGGTAGGGACAGCCGCGGGAGCCGATCAGTTCATAGGAGTACCTCCCGGCCAGCGGTTCCCCGGCCAACAGCCGATTGCCGGCCAGGTAATACTTGTTCCCCGGCCCCAGGTCCGGGAAGGGGAGCCCGTCCAGGTCCTGACGCAACGGGCGGAGGGGATTAACCCGCGTTTCGCCCGTCTGTTCCTCCCGGTAACAGAGGTTCGGCACTTTCCGCCAGTCCCGGCCGGTGGAAAGGAGATCGCAAAACTCCAGTAGCGCATCTTCGCCTTCGCCCCTGAGTACAAAATCCGCACATTTCAGGCTCTCTTCAGGGAAAAGGGTGGGGTGGACACCCCCCCAAAGCACCGGTACGCCGGTGGCCTCCCGCAGGATCCGTGTAAGGTCAACAGCCACCTGGAGGTATAAAGAAGACATGACGCTCAAGCCGATAAGATCGGGGGCCAGTTCCTGCGCTTTTGCCGCCAGGAGCCGGTATTCACTGGGCGAGGGTTCTCTTGTTTTGTGGCCGGCAAAACCCTTGACAAAAAATAAGCCCGGTTCATACCCGCCGCTTTTCAGGCGGGAAGACAGGTATCTGAGCCCCAGGTGATTATAGTCATAAAGCCCGATTAATAAGGGTTTTATCCTCCGCATGATACGCCTACTCTCCAGCCTCTCCCTCCGGGACTGTATCGCGGGTGTCCGCCTCAATCTCGTGCACTTGGAGAAGGTTAGTGGTACCCGGGATCCCTGTCCGCAAGCCGCCGGTAATCACCACAAGGTCACCCTTTTTCACGAACCGGCGCTCAACGGCCGCCCGCACGCTCACATCCAGAGTGGCGTCGGTGGTGGTGGTCGGGGGAACCAGCATGGCGGTTACCCCCCAGGAAAGCGAGAGGGTCCTGGCCACATCCAGATTGGGCGTGGCCGCCAGGATCGGCGCCCGGGGCCGGTACATCGAGACCATCCGGGCCGTGCCACCCGACTGCGTTGCAGTAATAATTGCCTGTGCCCCCAGGTCAAGAGCGATCTGGCAAGTGGCATGGCTGATTGCCTCCGCCACCCCCAGGTGTCTCTTCCCCCGGGTCTTCTGCCGGCGCTGAAGATACTCGGCATAATTGAGGGAACTCTCAATCCGCCGGGCGACCCGGGCCATCATCTCCACAGCCTGAACCGGATAACGGCCGACCGCCGTCTCCGCGGAGAGCATCACCGCGTCGGTCCCGCTGATGATGGCATGGGCGATGTCGGTAACCTCCGCCCTGGTGGGGCGGGGGTTTCTCACCATTGATTCCAGCATCTCGGTGGCGGTGATGACCGGTTTTCCAAGCCGGTTGGCCAGTTCAATCAGGGATTCTTGCAAGAGGGGGATCTCTTCCGGGAGAACCTCCACCCCCAAATCGCCCCGGGCCACCATGATACCATCGGCCGCTGCCAGGATCTCGCCCCGCTTCTTAAAGCCCTCTTCATTCTCGATCTTGGCAATCAGGCAGGGACCCCCGGGAAAGACCCCGGGGTTTTCCCCTTTGATACCGGCAATAATCCGGCGCACCTCGTCGATGTGTTCCGCACGCCGGACAAAAGAAAGGGCGATAAAATCCACCCCTTCTTTCAACAAGAAATCCAGGTCTATCAGGTCTTTCTCAGTTACCGCCGGCAGGCTCAGCGAAACACCGGGGAGCGCCACCCCTTGCCGGGAGCAGAGTTCACCGCCTTTAATTACGCGGCAGTAAACATCTTCCGCCACGATTTTCTCCACCTGTAGATGAAGCAAGCCGTCCCGCAGGTAAATCATGTTTCCTGTTTTTAAATCGGTGGCCAGGTGGGGATAATCCACGGTGATCACAGGAACCTTCGCCGGCGGCGGTGTCTTTGCCCCCGCCCATCGCAGGCAGAGTCCCATTCCTTCTTCCAAATCCATGGGTTCCCGCAATTCACCTGTACGGATCTTCGGCCCCTGCAAGTCGGCGAGGATCCCGATCTCTTTCTGCATCTCCCCGGCGATACGCCGGACAAACCGGATCCGTTCCTTATGTTCATCATGGGTACCATGGGAAAGGTTAATCCGGGCCACATCCATCCCCGCCCGGACCATTTCTTTTATCACCCGGGGCTTGCTCGTGGCCGGACCCAAGGTACAGACGATCTTTGTTCTTTTCATTGGCAACCGCCTCTTTATTAATCCTCCTAATGGACCTTTGCCCTTCAGGTTACAGCCAAAAGGTCGGCCAGGGACAAGAGGGAGAGATCCAATACGTTTCGTTTGGCGATCCCTTCCTGCAGCGGCGTGACGGTAATTTCATTCTTATTCCAACCCAGCATTTTCTCGGAGGCGCCGTTCAAAAGCTCTTCCACTGCTTTGGCGCCGAACCTGGTCCCCAGGATCCGGGCGGTCGCCGACGGCGAACCGCCCCGCTGCAAGTGGCCGAGAATAGTGATTCTCGTGTCTTTCCCCGTCTTTTTCATAACGTAGTTGCCGACTTTAAAAGCGCTGCTTTCCGCGGTGGTCCGGCCGCTCATGGGGTTGCCGAAAAGTCCCTCGGCAACCACGACAATAGAGTGGCCCCGTCCTTTGGCGGTGGCGTTTTTCACCCTGAAGACCACCTCTTCCAGGTCTGTCTCCACCTCGGGAATGAGGATGGCGGCGGCCGCCCCGGCAAGACCGGCATAGAGGGCTATAAATCCGGCATTCCGCCCCATAACTTCGATGACATAAACCCGTTCGTGGGAGATGGCGGTATCTCTAATCTTGTTGATGGCATCCAACGCCGTATTGACTGCGGTATCAAAACCCAATGAGAGCTCCGTTCCGCCTATGTCATTATCAATGGTTGCCGGGATACCGACCACCGCAAACCCCATTTTACTCAGATCCAGGGCGCCCCGGAAAGAACCGTCACCGCCGATCACCACTAGACCTTCAACACCCAACTGTTCCAACTGCTCTTTTGCTTTTTTCATCCCTTGTTCTTCTTTAAACTCCGGACATCTGGTGGAAAAAAGGATCGTCCCGCCCCTGTGCAAAATCTCGGAAACGGCATATGAATTCAGTTCCACAATTTCGCCGGTGATCAACCCTTGATAACCTTTTTTCACCCCGAAAACCTGGCAGCCGGCGTTAAGCGCCTTTAAGGTCACCGCCCGGATGGCTGCGTTCATTCCCGGAGCATCTCCGCCGCTGGTAATAACAGCTATTCTTTTCATGCGTTTCCCCCTTAGCTTCGAAAACTTAAATGTTGCCTTCCGGCTGTTCTATTTCTTCAAAAAACCCGATCTTCCGGTACTTCTCATACCGCTCCGCCAGCAATCGTCCGGCCGGATACTCCAATAATGGGGTTAAATAGCGAATCAGGGCTTCTTTAATAGCCTGGGCGGTTTTTTCCGGATCATGGTGCGCACCGCCCAACGGCTCGGGAATAATCTCATCAATCACCTGTAGTTCCAGGAGGTCCTTCGCCGTTACGCGCAGGGCCTCCACAGCCTGCGGCGCCGCTGTCGCATTTTTCCATAAAATTGAAGCGCAACCCTCCGGTGAGATCACCGAATAATAGGCATGCTCCAACATGAGAATGCGATCGCCCACCCCGATCCCCAGAGCGCCGCCGCTCCCCCCTTCACCGGTGAGCACAGCGATAATCGGGGGCTCCAGGGCCGCCATCTCCATAATCGACCGGGCCACCGCCTCCCCCTGCCCTCTTTCTTCCGCTTCGATCCCCGGGTAAGCCCCCACCACATCGATGAGGGAGATAATCGGCCGCCCAAATTTAGCCGCCTGTTTCATCAAGCGCAGGGCTTTACGGTAGCCTTCCGGGTGCGGCATCCCGAAATTCCTGTAGATGTTTTCCTTGGTATCGCGCCCTTTCTGCTGCCCCACTACAGTAACGGGGATCTCATCCAAATAGGCAAGACCGCCAATCATCGCCGGGTCATCCCGGAACAACCGGTCGCCGTGTAATTCCAAAAAACCGGTGAAGATCATCTCAACAAACTCCAGAAAGGTGGGGCGTTTGGGATGACGGGCAATCTGCACTTTCTGCCAGCGGGTCAGTTCACTGTAGATCTTTTTCTTCAAAGCCTCTTCTTTGGCTTGCAGGCGCGCGATCTCTTCGCTCATGTCGATCTCTTTTTCTTTCGCGAAAAGTTCGATCTCCTTTATCTGCCTCTCCAATTCCCGCAACGGTTTTTCAAAGTCCATGCTATAGCTGTTTCCATTACGCATCCGCACTCACCTCTTCTCTACTCACCTCTTCTGTTTGGTGGAAACGCAAGAGGCGGGCCACTGTTTCCCGGAGGTTTTTCCGTTCAACAATCATATCGATGATTCCGTGCTCCAAGAGGAACTCGGACCTCTGAAAACCCGCCGGCAGCGTTTGCCGGATGGTCTGCTCAATCACCCGGGGGCCGGCAAAACCAATCAGGGCCCCGGGTTCGGCAATAACGATATCACCCAAAGAGGCAAAGCTGGCAAATACCCCCCCCATCGTCGGGTCGGTCAGGATGGACAGATAGAAAATCTTCTTCTCATGCAGGCGGTTTAAGGCCTGGCATGTCTTGGCCATCTGCATCAATGAAATAATGCCTTCCTGCATGCGCGCGCCCCCGCCGCCGGCGGTAACGCTTACCACCGGCAGGTTGTGCTTGGCCGCATATTCAAAAGCCCTGCTGATTTTCTCCCCTACTACCGAACCCATGGAACCGCCCATAAAACCGAAATCCATCACAGAAAAGACGCAAGGTATATTCTGAACCTTTGCGACCCCGGTTACCACACCCTCATTCAATCCCGTTTTTTTCCGGGCCTTTTCGATTTTTTCTTCATATTCAGGAAACCCCAAAGGATTCTTTGAGATCAGACCTGGATTACTCTCCTGAACGCTGTCGGCATCAAAAAGGTAGGCAATACGTTCTCTGGCCCGCAGCCGGAAATGATAATTGCATTTCGGGCAGACTTTTAGGTTGCCTTCCAAATCCTTATGGTAAATGATCTGCCGGCAATTATTGCATTTAACCCACAGCCCGTCAGGGAGTTCCTTTTTCTCCGGTTGTCCGGGCTGGATCCCCCTCTCCTCCGGCCGCTTGATCGTTACATATTTAGGTTTCGGTTTGAAAAGGTCTTTTAACATTTATTACAACACCTCACCGTCCTGCCACAGCCTTGGAAAACATAAAATTAAAGTATTCGTCAAGTCTCTGATAATTCCTTCTGTAATATCTTATTTCGGTCCTAATTCCCGGTATTGACGCACTTGGAGGGCTTGGTTCAAGACTTCTTGCGCCTCCTCCAATTCCGCCTCGGTCACTAAAATCTCATAATCAGTGCTGTGGTCTTTCGTCCGCAAGCCAAGAGGTCGTAAGCGGATCAGAATTCCTTCGGCTTCCATAAAATCCCGGATTCGCAAAGCCACCGACCGGCTGGGCGCGATATATAGAACCGTCCACAACTGACGACCCCCCTATTCTTTCTTTTTCACGGTTGCATACTAAAAACCAGTTCTTTAAAGCGCCGTCCCCGCTCTTCAAAATTACGGAACATATCATAACTGGCGCAAGCCGGTGAAAGTAATACCGCCTCTCCGGCTCCGGCTTTGCTTCTGGCAATTGTCACCGCCTCCTCTAAAGTCGCCGCCTGGTGGATCTCCTGAAGCAACCGGTTTTTTCCCTCCACCGCTTCCAGAGCCCTCCGAATTTTTCCTGCGGTCGCCCCGATCAGAATCACCACCCGGCACCTCCCCGCCGCCTCTTTGGCCAATTCCGTAAACGGAAGCTTCTTGTCATACCCGCCGGCAATCAAGACCACCGGAACGGAAAGGGCGCGCAGCCCGGCGATGGTCTCTTCGGGGGTGGTAGCCTTCGAATCGTTGTAATAAGCGACCCCGTCCAGTTCCCGGAGGAATTCCAAGCGGTGTTCGACCCCTTTGAACTCCCGGATAACACCGGCGATCGCCTTTGGCGAAACACCGGCCAAACGGGCGGCCAGTGCGGCGGCAAGGATATTCTCCAGATTGTGTTCCCCTGGAAGCCGCCTTTCTACTGCAGGGCAAATGTACTCTTCATTCTTCCCGTCCAGTCTCAGAATGATATCGCCGTTTTTGACGAAAGCGCCGGTTTCCGGCTGGGCGCACCGGGAAAAGAAATAAACCTTGCCTTTGGCCGTAGCGGCCAACCGGCGGGTAACCGGGTTATCCCAATTAAAGATGGCGATATCATTACCGGACTGGCTTTTGATAATCTCCTCTTTGGCCTGGACATATTCGGCAAAAGAACTATGTACATCAAGGTGGTTGGGGGTGATGTTAAGTAAAACGGCGATCTGCGGGCTGTAACCCAAGTCCTGCAATTGAAAGCTGCTAAGTTCAAGGATAACCCAGGTCTCCGGGGTCAGTTCCGGCAAAAAGGAAAGCGGCGGCCGGCCGATATTCCCCCCCACCTTGACCGGCTTCTCTTTTTCCAGCATCATTCCAAGCATAGTGGTGGTGGTGGTCTTCCCGCTGCTCCCCGTAACCCCGAGCACCGGCGAACCGTTCCGTTCCCGGTTTTCGGCGAAAAAGACCTGCAGTTCACTGCTGAAAACCGCGCCGCTCGCCGCCGCTTCTTGCAAGGCGGGAAGGTTTTTCGGGACGCCGGGGGAGAGAAAAATCACTTCGTGCCCGCGCAAATGCTCAAGGTAATCCGGGCCCAAATGGTAAGTGACCGGCAACCCAGTCAGCCGGTCCAGGTATTCTTGCAATTCATCGCGGGTTTTTCTGTCCAATACGGTTACTTCGGCCCCCCGTTCAACCAAAAACCGCACTAAAGGCGTGTTGTTAACAGCCAGACCGATAACAGCCGCTTTTTTTCCGGCATACGTCATGAAAAAAACCACACCCTGCCTTGATTTTCCTTTTTATTTCACTTCGCCGCTGAGAGAGAAGATCCTCCTCGGTGCTCGTCGCAAACTCTTCACTCGTCGCTCGGCGCTCGGCACTCGGTTTTAGGTGTGCCTTTGGAGTAACGCTTTTTTATACGAGCGACGGGAGTCGAGTCACGAGTACCAAATCCGCCCTCAGTCTCGCCACACTCCACTTGTGCCCTGCCGGCATAAACCTACATGAAGAGGATCCCTTCCTACTGGGCCACATGGGCCTTAAAGCAGACAGCCGGCGTCTCCTCCCGCGGGTAATCCAGGAAAACCGTGTCTTCGCCGGCCAGGACCTGCCAAAAATCGCCGGCGATCACCGTCTCGACCTTCCCCTGGATCCGTCCCTTCTGCACCAGGAGGCTCTGATCGGCGGCGAGCGAAAATTTACCCGCCGAGTAATCCTGGGTATGCAGGCCCAATACCGAATAAACGATCAGACAGTCTTCCAGTTCCCCAAGGAAGTCTTGGAAAC
Organism: Bacillota bacterium; assembly: GCA_012735195.1. Lineage (GTDB taxonomy): Bacteria > Bacillota > UBA4882 > UBA10575 > UBA10575 > JAAYGG01. Next base: position 5,696 of record JAAYIC010000116.1, on the reverse strand, counting down.
TCTCCCGGTGCGGGAGGTCAATCATTAGCCCCTGGGCGCCGGCCACCGGTATCGGCGTCGGCTCCATCCCCAGCTTCTTGGCATACTTAAGGGTCAGGACCGGTGTTATCAGCCTTCCCTCCCGGACCAGGTCGACACGGCCGGTAGGCACCCCCTCCCCCGTACACCGGTACGAACTGTAGCGGTAGGGACGGGTGCCGTCCACGCTGATCGTCAGGTCCCCCCGGAAGACCTTTTTTGCCTCCTGAAAGTCCTGGGCCCCAAAGGCGCTCTGCCTGTTGGCCACCAACCGGCCGCTCAAATTGCTGAGCAAGTAGTGTTCGAGAAAGGCCTCAAAGACTCTGGGCGTAAAGATGATAGGCATCTCGCCCTCCCGGGGCAAAACAGCCTTTTTCTTAAGCTCCTTAACCGTCCGGCCGGTATAAGTAGCGAGCCCACTGAACTCCTCCGGGCTGGGCAGGCGTTTTTCCGCAAAAACCTCACCGAAAAGGTCATCTCCAGCCAGATAGATCTCGACCGGCGTCTGCTCATAACTGACCCATAAGCCTTCCGAGTTGGCGACCAGCCGGCGGTCGCGGGAGATTTTCACCCGCCCGTCGACCTTGGTTGTGCCGTAACCGGCCATTGTTTCCAACCCCTCTGCCAAAAAGGAAAAGGCCGGTGTAAATTCGCCATTCAAGATCGCCATGGCGTCTTCGTGGGCCAGGAGCACGGCCGGGGGTTCATAGGGCTTTACCAGACCCGGTCCGTACGGGTCTATGTAGGCTGTCTTCTCCCAAAGCTCCAGGTTGGCCTGGAACTCCTCCAATACCCGCCGTTCAATCCGGGCAATGGTATATTTCTCCCCTGCCCAATGTAGGCAGATCTCTCCGCTGCTCTCCTGTTTCAAACCCGGGGCGGTATAAGGCCCGCCAATTTTATTGTTTTTCAGCCCGACTTCCAAATGCTCCATTTCGTGCAGGTCAAAACGCCAGCCGGTCAGGGTTAATCCGGAAGAAAGCCTCTTCCCCAGGAGCATATTCAAGCGTTCCTGCAATTGCTCACCAAAGACGCTCACCTGCCTTCACCTCCAAGCATAATCCCGGGGTTTTTATCCAATACCAAGAAATAATGGGACCCGCCGCTGGACGGCACTCCTTGAAACATCTTCCCGCAAGTCCCCATCGCATCAATTTTCAAAGGCCCGAGACCCGCCCGGACCGCCTGGAGCGCCGTAAGGATCCTCCCGGAAAAGATGGCCGGCCGGTAGAGGCGGGGCGCCGGCCCGAGCCGGTAAATACCGGAACAGTTAAAAACGAAATTCCCTTCTGCAGGATTGACCTGGCCGCCCTGGAAACCGGAAAGGTAATAGACCTCTTCGCCCTCTTTCATGAGGCCGGTCCGGAGCATGTACTTATAGAGTTTTTCCGGGGTTATCTCCTCAAACTCTTCCTCAATGGTCCAGGGGTCCTTCACCTGAATCCTGATATTTGACATCCGTGCCAGAGGCAGGTGGTGAAAGGACTCGGCCCTTCCCGCACCGGTAACGGGAACCCCCGCATCCGCCGCGGAAAAAAGGTCGGCCAGGCCGGTCTCGAGGATCCCGTCGCGGACGATATAGACGGTCTGCCGGTCAATACCATTGGCACTGATTGGCTGGTAAGCATAATCTCCTTCTACCGGGCCGTCAATTATCGAAACAATAGGGGAAGCTACCTCCATCCCCCGGCGCAAGCGGCCGTTCTCCCCCAAGATGGAACTCTCCATCCCGTCGGTCTCCGCCGCGTGACCAAAAGCCTCATGAGCCAGCCCTATGGCCAGGGCATAATCGATTACCAGCTTGTAAGAGCCGCTCTTTACCGTCCCGGCGTTCAAGAGGTCCAAAGCCATCTTCGCCGCTGGCACCGACTTCTTATACAACTTGGCGGTCTCCGCCGGTTCCAGGAGGATCGAGAGGTCGGTCCCTGGCAGATTACTGTAAGTAGTGGCCGTCTTCCCTTTCTCGCGGGCGGTAAAGATATTATAAATAAAGGAGCGGGGGGTCATAAAAACAGTGTCCGTCCCGTCGTGCCGCGCTACTCGCCATTCCTCATCCACCAGCCGGTGGACAGTGCGGACAGAAAGCCGGGGGTCCATGGCCAGGCTCTTATTTAACTTCTTCAGCCGTTCCTCGATCTCTGCCAGTGAACAAGATCCATAGGGGTGTTTCAAAGGCACAACCACCCGCCGGTTGTTGGGCGGCACGCTAAATACGGCCGTATTAACCTCGCCTTGCATCGCTTGGACCCTTTTGGCCAGTGCATAGGCTTGCTGGAAAAGCTCCTTTACAATCGAAGGGTCAATCCGATCGGAAGAAGCAAATCCGGTATACCCCTCGGGGGTGCAGACCTGGATCCCCATTCCCCGTAAAGAAGTGGTGGCGATCTCCTCCGTTTCTCCGTTGTTCAGGTTGAACAAGAGCTCCTTTTTCTCCTGGATCCTTAGGATAAAACCCACTTGTTCCTTGCGTCCCATCTCTACTGCAGCTTCTACCGTTTCATCATAACAATCTACCCGCAGGCTCCTGGTCATCTTTTCCCTCCTCCGGTTCTTCTTAAAATATATCTGAGCAAGGATTTACGTATAAATCCGTCCTGCACGCGCGCGCGCAACCGGCCGCAAAAAACACCAGCAGGAAACCGGCCTTTTTTGGAGAATAAATTATACTTGGCAGAATAAAACCGTCGTATGCAAAAACTATTTTGTAAAGACCATTTCGTTATAGAAAAACTAGCTATTGACCAACTATTGCCGACCGGGATGGATTGCCCCACAAACAGGGGCTCCCCTATTAATTTTTAGGAGGATTCTATGGAAACAGGAAAACTGTCGGCTTCTTTTTTAAAAAAAGGACTTACCCTGGCCTTAATCTTCAGTTTGTTAACCCTGACCTTCCTTTTCTTTCATTCAGCCACCCCTGATACCTGGCGCAGCATTTTTTATTTTAACCCGGAAACCATCTTTTTGCTCTTGATTTTGGTGATCTCCTCCTGGCTTGTTGAAGCGTTAAGGGTAAAGCTGATCGCCGGGACCCTTGGCGAAAAAGTAGGGTTTCTTAATATCCTCCGTATTAATATGGTCGGACTCTTTACCGGGAATATTACCCCTTTCACTTCCGGGAGCGTCCCCGCCCAGGTTTACCTTTTCCACCGTCTAGGGGTCTCCCTGGGAAAGGCTACCGCCATCGTTACTACCCGGATGGTCTTTACCTCCCTTTTCTTCATGATCGGCGGGCCCGCCGCCCTCTATTTATTTCGCCATCGACTACTGGAAGAACTAGGAATTCAGCATTTGTCGGGCATCATCAACGCCATGCTCCTACTTCTTCTGGTTCTCTCCTTCATTTTCCTGCTGGTCTGTATATGGCAGCCTCATTATGGAAGAGTCCTGGTGAAAAAGGTCCTTTCCCTCCGGTTGATCCGGAAAATCCTGGGGCCCCGGGCCGAGGCTATCTGTGACCGGTTTCTCTGTGAATTGCAGGAGTTCCAGAGCTGTTTACTGACGATTTTCCGTCACCGTTTCTTACCGGTGGTCGGGGTTATTTTCCTGACCGTTCTTTATTGGATTATTAACCTCTCCATCGCCCCTGCCGTTTTGAAAGGCTTCGGTGTGAATATCGGCAAGCGCATCTTCCGCCTGCTTCTTCTGGAATTCGTCATCCTATTCCTGGTTTCTTTTATCCCGATCCCCGGCGGTAGCGGTTTTACGGAAATGGGCCTCTACTCCCTCTTCTCAATCTACCTCCCCAAGCACCTTTTAGCCGTTTCCGTGGTGATCTGGCGTTTCCTCAGTTATTACCTGACCACTTTGATTGGGGGACTCTTCTTCCTCCGCTACCTGACGCACAAATAATAACCCCGGCGTAATAAAGATGAAACCAAAAATAAAAAACACGCGTTTAAGGCATGAAAATCCATTAAACACGTGAAACATTGCTTGTGGCATCCGGCTTATGCTTATGGTATGCACCTGTAATCCATTATTTTATGCCCGGGGGTGGGCTTTGTTGTAGACCTCCTTAAGCCTGTTCTTTGTCAGTTGCGTATAAATCTGCGTTGTGGAAATATCGGCATGTCCCAGCATTTCCTGGACAGACCGGAGGTCCGCCCCGTTCTCCAGCAAATGGGTGGCAAAGGAGTGCCGGATGGTATGGGGGGTTATGGAACCGGGGATGTCCAGTCTTTCCGCGTATTTTTTGATGATCTTCCAAAAGCCTTGACGGGTAAGGCTATGTCCATGATGGTTCAAGAAAAGGGCGTCTTCCGCCGGATTCGAGGCTAAAAACTTCCTGGCGTGGTTGAGATAGGACTTTAAGTATTTAACCGCTTCCGATCCCAGCGGGATGATTCTTTCTTTTGAACCCTTGCCCACACAACGAAGATATCCTTCTTCCAAATTGACATCGGAGATTTTCAACGAGACCAGTTCGGAAACGCGGAGCCCGGTGGCATAGAGGACCTCCAACATTGTCCGGTCCCTAATTCCCGACGGTGTTTTCAAATCCGGCTGCTGCAGAAGTCTTAAAACATTTTCCACGGATAAAACCCGCGGCAGTCTTTTCTCCTGTTTCGGGGCATCCAGATTAACCGTGGGATCGCGCGGGATAATCCCTTCTACCGCTAAAAAATGATAAAAACACTTGATTGAGGCTAGCATCCGGGAGATCGTGGATGTGGCGCGCCCTTTAGCCTGGAGATGGAGCAAAAATCCGACAACAGTGGCTGAAGTTGTCTCCGGCAGCGACATTTTCTTCTTTTTCGCCAGATAGGTCAGGTACTGGCGGAGATCCCTGCCATACGATTCCAGGGTATTAGCAGCTAAACCCCTCTCTACTGCTAAATAATCGATGAACTCATCTAAATACGGGTACAATACGGCCAACTCCTTTTCCCTCTCGGATTATCTCCTCGATCTCACTCATCTCAGATACGGCGCGCAAGGGACGAATGGCGCGTACGTATCTATTTCTCGCGCGCCCCGGTTCTCCTCTCTCACTTTCGACATATTAATTGGGAATTCCTTTTTTAAATTTGAGAGAAAGTTTTCCACCTAAAAAAGTTGTGCTACCCAGTAAATTAAGTACGGTGAAAGCACCCCTTCAACAAGCCCGGCAATGAGCAGAAGCAAAAAGGAGGCGCCGTTCAATCCTAAACAGCGGAGCAATTCCCCGGTTAACGGATATGGAACCTTCCTTCCCCAGCGCCCTTTTAAAAGCGCTCCGGCAAAATCAATATTGGCAACGGCGGCGGTTAAAACCGCCGGCACAATCAGGATATGGCGGGGGATCAGAGAGGCGATGACAAAGAGAAACCCCCGCCCCGCCCATAGTTCCAGGATAAAACCGTCTGTAAACCCGAGGATGAAGCCTTTGGTAAAAACAAGAAAAAGAATTGCCGGCGCGCCAATAACACTAAAGCCGAAGAGAAAGAGGAGAAAAAGGGTTTTTAAATGCGAAAGAACGATCCTCCCGGCCGGGGCAAAATCCACCGTCGGCCGGCTCTCCCGCTTAAACCCCTGGAAAAATAGATGGAGATATTGGGTTAACTCCAGTTTCTGCCCTTCCCGCAGCCCGTTGACGGCAACCGCGCCGCCGATAATGCCGGTGATAAAAATCAGGATGACCAGGAGAAAGATGCAGATACGGTCTTCTATATACCTGATCACGACCTCCCGCCGGC
>JAAYIC010000060.1 GCA_012735195.1 Bacillota bacterium | reverse complement strand
GTTGGCCCCGTAAACAGCAATCTCCTTCAACCGGTGCAAGACTTTGGCCAACTCGTCAAGGGAGGCATCCGTAGCCTCCAGCCAGGAAACGGCGTTCTCCGCATTCTGTTTGTACTGTTCTATTTCCCGGAGGCTGTTGCGCAACTTTAAACTGATAGCCAGGCCTACCGGATCATCGGAAGGATAATGAATCCGCTTTCCCGAAGAGAGTTCCAGGTAATTTCTATCCAAACGCTGGAGGGAACTGTTGATATTCCGCATTACCCTTTGGTTAATCGTGTTCTCGGTCACCCGCATTTTTCTCACCCCTTATCTAACCGGTTTTCCTGGCAAAAAAAGCGCTTCGCGCGCACTACCGGCCGACGATACCGGTATTGGCGATCAGGATCTGCAACATCTCGTCCACAGCGGTGATCATCCGGGAAGCCGCGTTGTAGCTGTTTTGAAATTTTATCAGATTAACCATTTCTTCATCCAATGAGACCCCGGCCACTGACTCCTGCCGGTTCTTCAAGTGGTGGATAAGGGCGCTTTTATTCTCCAGCATTGTCTTGGCCTTATCGGCGTCAATGCCCAGTTTGACAATGATCGACTCATAGTAATCGGCGAGGGTGGCGGTACCGTTGCCCATCAGAAGATGGCTGTTGATCACATCGGCCAAGCGCAAGGCGTTCTCTCCGTTCCCCGGCGCTCCCATCCCTCCCCCGATGTCGATGGAAGCGGCAATTTTATTGAGATCTTCTAGAACCGCGTCGGTGAGTCTGATGTCAAAGGCGCCGGTTCCGTCGAAAAAGGGCACGCCGTGCGTGTTCTCCAACCCGTACCCGGCCGCGTGTACCTTGTTAAACTCTGTAATCAGTGTGGACGCAAACTCGTTGAGGGCGTTCATGTAAAAGGCGACCTCTTCGTCCCTCATTTCCAGTAGACCTTTGAGTTCGCCGCCGCGTATGTCCACCCGGTGGCCGGTCTCCGCCCAGACCACATCGACCAGGCTTTCCTTTTCCGGGTTCCTGACGAAGTCCAGCGCATTGCTGCGGCCCCCCGAGACCAGCAACGACCCGGAAATGCTAATCGTATACCTGTTCAGGTTGTCGGTTTGGATAGTGATATTGGTCAGGCTGGCCAGCTCCTGGACGAGGAGTTCCCGCTCGTCCAAGAGGTCGTTGGGGTTGTCGCCCACAGCGGTCACCTTCCCAATCTCCTCGTTCAGAGCGGCGATCTGTTGGGCCAGACTGTTAATCCTTCCCCCAATGATCTGTACCTGTTCGTCCAGATCTTTCCGGAAGGTCTGCAACTGGCTGTAGGTATGACGGATCATATCCGTAAAAACAATCCCGGTCTGCTGGATCACCGAGCGGATGGCCAGGTCATCCGGGCGGAAAGCCAACTCCTGAAGGTTTTTCCAGAATTTATTGAGATAAGCGGCGATTCCGTCGTCGGAGGGTTCGTTCAAAATCACTTCCAATTGTTCCAGGTTGCTCTGGCGCGCCTTCCACTGTCCCTGACTGGAGTTTTCCTTGCGGATCTGGACGTCGACGAATTCATCCCGCATGCGCAGGATCTCCGCGACCTCCACCCCGGTACCGATCTGTGCGGCGGTGGCCGGCCGTTGCAGGGACGGTATGGTGTAAGGTCTTGTGGCCGTCAACTTCGCCACCTGCCGGGAATAACCGGGGGTGTCGGCATTGGCGATGTTATGTCCGGTAATTTCCAGAGCGAGCTGTTGCGCGCGTAAAGCGCGCAACCCTACTTCCAAACCGCCAAATGTGGAACGCATTTATCTCACCCTCTCATGTCAATCAGGGAATTGACGGCGGGCGCTTCTTTTATGCCACCAACTCCGTAAAGGGACGAGTCGGGCTGTCCTTGGAAAAGCTGGAGGGAAAACCGGATGTAGGCAAGGGAATCTTCAATCAATTCGTGGTTGAAGAAGTTTATCTCCCGGATCTGCCGGGCCAAAAACTCTCTTTTCATCAGGAGTTCTCTTATCTCCGGCGCCGGTTCCCCGGGCGCTTTTTCATCAGGCATGCTTAGGGATTTAAGGTTTGCCAAGGCTTCTTCTTCCTCTTGGATGATTCCCGGCAAGGCTTCCAGGTCTTCCTTCAGCAAAGCCGCCCGTTTCCGTCCGGCCAGGTGGTACAGGTTTTCCAGGATCCCGATCTGGGCCTGCAAACTTTCGCGGTATTCCTTATTCTCCATCTTGCTCACCTGCAACAATCCGGTCTACCAGGCTCCGGACGATCATCTTGTGGGCAATATCCCTGCTGTCCACATGATAGGTGCCGTTGGCGATCGCCTTTTTGATGGCGGTGACTTTTTCCAAACGGATATCCGGTGTCTTGTCGATAATCCGCCGTATGGTACTCAATTCTTTCGCCTCCCGGGAAATTTCCAAAGAATCATTGCGGGAAACAGCCGTCCTGTTATCTCCGGGAAGTTTTCTTCGAGTATCCGAAACACCGTAAGCCTTAATAATCGACTGCACCTGCTTGTTGGAGATAATCATTACATACAGCTCCTTTACCCCGAAATAACGCCGCTAAAAACATACCTTACTCTTCATATTATTTATCGGTTCGCGGCGCTGAATATTTAGACATATTTTATTGCCAACAGTTATTTTCCTGACAAACGCCCTGAGCGGTAAAAACGGTACAGCACCGAGCGTTTAACCCCTGTCTCCCTGCCGATCTCAAAAAGGGTGGCCTTGGGGTGCTTCTCCAGATAGGACCGGACCTTATCAAAATCCGCCAGTTCCTCCGGAAGGCATTCCCGGCAGACCTCATAATTGAAAAAAGAGAACAATTTCCCGCAACGCTGGCAGTTTCGTAAACCCATAACACCGCTCCTTAACCCCTTGGTTTTTATCCAGTTTCTTCCGGTACCCCTAAAGCAGCGGTCAGGCATTCTACCCGGCGGGCCCCGGCCAGTAACAATACACGGGCGCACTCGGAAAGGGTATAACCCGTGGTGCAGATATCATCCACCAGCAATAGCCGCTTTCCTGCTACCTCCCGGCAGTTGATAACGAGAAAAGCCCCGGCCACATTTGTCTTGCGTTCCCGGCGCCCCAGTCCGCTCTGGCTCTTTGTAAACCTCGTGCGGACCAGCGTCTCCGCAAAAACGGGTACCCGCAAAGCCGTGGCCACGGGTTGGGCCAGTAAAATTCCTTGGTTATAACCCCGGGCCGCCAGCCTTTCCGGATGCAACGGTACGGGGATCACCGCATCGATCCGGTCATAGGCCGGATCGTTCTCCACCGCCACGGCGAGCAGCGACCCTACTGCGGCGGCCAAATCAGGACGGAAGCCGTACTTCACGGCCTGGAGAATCTCCCGCATGTATCCGGTGTAAACCGTAACCGCCTTCATCCGTTGGTAGTGGCGTTTTTCCCCCCGGCAATGCCGGCACGAAACGGCGGGTCCGTGCCCCTCTACGGTCTCCCCATCCTGCAGAGGGCGCCCGCAGCGGGGGCAAAGGGGCGGCACCAGTAAGGGAAAACGCTCCAAGCAAACCCGGCAGAAAGCCAGACGGTGATAGACCGGTTGAAACTCCCGGCCGCAGGCCGGACAGAGCGGCTGGGGTGGAAAAACCAGGTCGCAGAGGGCGGATACGGCTGAAGCTAACAAACCCTCCATCTTCTCTATCGGCAAAAACCTCTTTTTTCTAAACAGGTTAATCGCCATGGCTTGTCCCCTGCTTTAAAAAGCCTGATTCTTCGGCTTCTTTGTTCATACCGGCGATCCAGAGCCGCGCTTCCTCCATCGCCCGGGAGATCCGTTCCCCAATGAAAATCACCTCGCCAAAGGGAGCCGCACCGCTCCGGCCCACCCTCCCAGCAATCTGGACCAAAGTTTCGGTGGTGAAAATCTCCTCCCGGTCGGCGTAAAGAACGAGCACATCAAGGCGGGGAAAGGTCAGGCCCCTCTCCAGCAGGGTGGTGGTGGCCAGGACCTGCAGGCGGCCGCAGTCGAAGGCTTGAAGTTTCCGGTCTTTATGCCCATCCCGGCTATGTATGTAATCGACGGTCTGTAACAGTCCGGCGTTTTTGAGGGCACGGCCGGCTTTCTCCGCCAACCGGACCGTGGGCAGGAAAAGCAGAACCTGCCGGTTTTTCTCCCCGGCCCGCCGGAGAAAGGAGAGCACCTCCGGTGGCGGCGGCCAATCCTCGGCTTCTACCGGCGGCAGCGGCTGTTTGTAAAGGACCGGTACGGGCAAAGGATGCCCGTGGTGACGTAAAACCAGACGGGAAAGGCCGATTTCGCCCCGGGCGGCCTTCTTTCGCCATTCTTCATCAGGAGTTGCCGTCATATATATCAATTTTCCCCCGGGCAAGAGCGCATTGGCCAGCGCGCCGGCAAGCATCCTGTTCTCCCGGTAGGGATAAGCATCGGCTTCATCGAGGATTGCCAGGTCAAAAAAGGGTGTAAACCTGAGGAGTTGGTGGGTAGTGGCCACCACCAGCCCGCCGCCGGGACGTTCCTGTTTCTTCCCGCCATAAAGGAGGGTGAATTCCAGCCCGGGGAAACAGTCCTCCACCCGCTTGCCCAGGTCCTTTACGATCTCCCGGCGGGGGACCGTCAATAAAACCCTTTTCCCTTCGCTCAGCGCCCGGTGAATTGTTAAGAAGACCACCTCGGTTTTGCCGGCCCCGCAAACCGCCCAGATCAGAAAGGACCGCTGCTCCTTTCTCTCCCAAAAAGCAAGAACTTCACGGGCCGTCGCCTTCTGCCAGGGCGTCAATTCCGGCAGAACCAGCGGTTGCAGCCTCTCCCGGCCTTTTTCCGCCGGGTTCTTTCCGGTCCGTTCCTTTCCATAACGGTTCTCCCCGGGCAAAAGGAGCGGCCAAGTATCCGTGGCCTTCACCGGCGGTGACTTGTTGGCTGCGCAGACCCGCCGGTCTCTCTCCCCGGGACTCTCCCGAGGGCTTTCCCTGGGACTCTTCTGAGGGCCCTCCCCGGGACTCTCCTGTGGGCTCCGCCGGGTTGGTCCTTTTAGAAAGACCGGGGACGTCCCTTTTAGCAGCGCCCCCCGCCGGCAATAGAGGGGTTGCAGGCTGGTAACCGGCCCCAAGGCCAGGCACGATCCGCAGACCCGGCAAGGCAGGGGGGACTCCGGGTAAAAGTCCTCCAGGATCCGGTCTTCTTCACCACAACGCCGGCAGTGGAAACGGCCGTCTGCAGTTAATCCTATACCGGCCAGGCGCTCCACCCGCCCGTCTAAAACCTCGAGGTGAACCAGGAATTCCAAGGCCCCCTCCATCACTGTCAGTCCCATCCGGGATAACGAACCCGCAATCTCCCGCAGGGAAAACATGCGGCCGGCCAGGACCTGCGGGAGCAGGCTGGTAAAACGCTCCCTTTTTTCAAAAAGACCGGGAAAAACCGGCCGTTCCGGTGGTTCAAACCAGCGGCCCGTTGCCGGCCAACCCCGTTTCCGTGCCCGGCGGCAAATCATCCGTTCTATCTTTGCAGGAGAAAACGGGCGCCCGCAGCCGGCAGCCGCCGGGAGAGCGGCCAGTTCTTGGCAGATCGCCTCTGCCAGCCATAAAGGAAACGGCCGTTCCCAGGCGAGCACCTTATAATAATCCGTACCTTTGATCCACTCCTTCTCCAGGCCGGGATCGGGGGAGACGGTCGGCACCGGTTCCCCGTCCCCGGAGAGAAGAAGGGTGAGAAAATACGGCCGGACCAGCATCTTTACCCGCCCCCGGCTTTTTCCTCCGCCAGCCTGCGCAAAACCTGCGCCAGGCGGGAGTTGCGGCTTTCCACCCGGTCGTTTTTAACAGCAATGGAAAGCGCCTTCCAGGTGCCAACAAGAACCAGCATCTTCTTTGCCCTGGTAACACCGGTGTATAAAAGGTTTCTCTGAAGCAACAGGTAGTGCTGGGTGGTCAAAGGCATGATCACCACCGGGTATTCACTGCCCTGGCTTTTATGGACCGAGATGGCATACGAAAGGACCAGTTCGTCAAGGTCGGTATCTTCATAGACAACCTGCCGCTCTTCCCGTCCTTCCGGAAACCCCACCACCAGCTGTTCTTCTTCCGGATCCAGTTGGATTATCCGGCCCATATCACCGTTGAAGACCATCTTTTGGTAATTATTCCGTATCTGCATAACCTTGTCTCCCAAGCGGAAAGTCTTCCCTCCGTATACCAGTTCCGGCCGGCCGGCAGACCGGGGGTTAAGCGCTTCTTGGAGCAGGATATTGAGGTGATCCACCCCGCTGACGGATTTCCGCATTGGCGAAAGGACCTGGATATCATCGATTGGGTCGCAATTTAAATAAGCGGGTAGCCGTGTCGAAGCAAGGCTGACAATCTCCCGGGTGATCGCTTCCGGCTCTTCCACTTTGATGAAGAAAAAATCGTCGGCGTTCTTGACCTCCGGAAGTCGTCCCTGATTGATCCGGTGCGCATTGGTAATAATTTTACTCGTCCCGGCCTGGCGGAAGATGGTCTTAAGGCGGATGGTCGGCAGAATTCCGGAGGCAATCAGGTCACGCAAAACCGAACCCGGACCGACCGGCGGTAACTGGTCCTGGTCCCCCACGAGAATCAGCCGGGCGCCCAGGGGAACCGCTTTGAGCAGCCGGTAGAAAAGCGGCAGATCAACCATGGAAACCTCGTCGATGATTACCACATCCGCCTCCAGCGGCCGGTTTTCATCCCGGCCGTAGCGAAAGCCGGAACCGGGAGTATACCCGAACTCCAACAGGCGGTGAATGGTCTTGGCTTCATCTCCGGCCGCCTCCGCCAGCCGCTTAGCCGCCCGCCCGGTGGGAGCGGCCAAGACAACCTCCAACCCGTGGTGGCGAAAGAGCCGCAAAAGACTCTTGATTGTCGTGGTCTTGCCTGTCCCGGGCCCGCCGGTAATCACCAGCGTCCCCTCATGACAGGCGGTTTCCACCGCCCGGCGTTGTTCCGGGGCAAGGCCGGCGACCATCTGCGCTAATTCCTTATCAATGGAAAGCTTTTTGCCGGCAACGGCCCGCGTCAAAGTGATCAGTTTTTCTGCGGCCCCCCATTCATTTTGGTATAAAGCGGTCAGGTACAGCTGCCCATCCTCCCGCCTTACTTCATTGCTCCGGGCCAGGCTCTCCACGGCCGCCCGGAGATCCTCAAGAGAGACCCCCAACTCCGCTGCGGTTTGAGGCAGAAACTCCTCTTCAACAGCGAAAACATGCCCTTCATCGGCATGGCGTTCCAAATAGTAGATGAGCCCCGCCCGTACCCGTTCCGGAGCGGCCCGGTCGGTTCTCCCGGTCAAGCGCGCAATCCGGTCGGCGGTGCGGAAACCGACCCCAAAAAGATCCTTTGCCAGACGGTAAGGGTTTTTCCTGAGAACCTCCACGGTTTTTTCCCCATAATAGCGGTAGATCTTTGCCGCCAGCGCCGGTGTGATCCCCAAGCCGCGCAGAAAAACCATCACCCGGCGCATATTCTTCTGGGTCTGCAACCCCTGGATAATCTTCGCCGCTTTCTGGGGGCCGATCCCTTCCACCTCTTGGAGCCTTTCCGGGGTTTTTTCGATAATCTCCAAAGTGGCGAGGCCAAACTTCTTAACGATTTTTTCGGCGGTTACCGGGCCGATCCCTTTGATTAACCCGGAACCTAGATAACGTTGGATCCCCTGACGGGTCACCGGCGGCAACACTTCATAATTCTCCACTGTAAACTGCCGGCCATAGGAAGGATGGATATCCCAATTACCGCTGAGTTTTACCTCTTCACCCGGGCGGATGCCGGAAAGGGTTCCGACCACAGTGACCAGGTCTTTTCCTATCTGTAGCCGGGCAACGGTAAAACCGTTCTCTTCGTTCTCAAAAACAATCCGCTCGATGATACCTTCAAGATCCGGCATAAGGGTCATACACCCCCGGCAACCTTTTTATGATCTTCACCGCCAAAAACCCGTTTAGCCAACCGGAAGGGATGGCCAGCAAAAGCAACCACGGCAAAAAGACGAATACTCCCGTGCCTGGGAGGAGCAGGTGGAGGACGAGTAGTTGCCCGCAGTTATGGGCGGCCGCCCCCAAGATACTGAGGCCCACCGGGCTAAAGAGTTCCGGGGCCAAACACCGTACGCCGCCCATGACCAACAGGGCGGCCACACCCCCACCCAGACTGAGGGCGAAAGGCAATGCCAAAAACGTCCCGGTCAACAGAGAAGCAAGAAAAATCCGGCCCAAAGTGACGGCCCAAAGAAAACCCGGGCTTTCGGTGCAAAGCACCACCACGGTCACTAAATTGGCCAGGCCGATTCTGGCGCCGGGCAACGGAATCACCAGGCCCAGAGGGACGAGATAGGTTTCGAGCAAATTCAGGGTAAGACCCAGGGCTGTATACAAAGCCAGCCTGATCAAGGTCCCGGTCTGCAAATTTCTCAGGTCAACTGCTCCTTTACACGTTTTGACTTGGCTTTCTTCCTATTCCCGGCTTACCGCCGTCAAGTTGCCGTCGAAAAACAAATGATTGCGCCGGATCCACGCGCCCCCTTCGGACAGGGGTTTTCCGGTTTAAGCTTAACGATAATAGGCAAGGCTCTCCAGTTCCAGAGTCACATCGGTGGCATGGACCCGTACATGGCCGGGCGCGGAGAGCTTCCCCGGGGCAAAATTCAAAAACGCCCGGACCCCGCTTTCTATACAGCGGCGGAAAATATCCTCAGTCACTTCCGCCGGTACCGCCAGGATGATGATGGAGATATTTAACTGGCGAATCACCTCCGGAAGCTTCTCCACGGAATAAATGGGGACATCCGAGATACGCTTGCCTATTTTCTGCGGGTCAATATCAAAGGCGGCCACCAACCTAAGCCCGATCCCGTTAGGGTCTTCCTTTGGTTTATGGTAATGGATTAACGCCATTCCCAGGTTGCCGACTCCCACCAATCCCACGTTTACCTGCTGATTCAACCTGAGAATACGGCGCAGCTCTTCCCTGAGATAGAGGGTGTTGTAGCCAACCCCCTGTTTGCCAAAGACACCGAAAAAGCTTAAATCCTTGCGTAGTTGGCCTGGGGTGACGCCGCTCTGTTCTCCCAGTTCGTGCGAGGAAATAATCGGTGTTTCCTCCACATCCAGCTCTTCAAGAACACGCAGGTAGAGAGGTAAACGCCGGACAACAACATCCGGAACCTTCCGCCCTCCCACTTCTTTCCCCTCCTCAAATTCTGTTCCTTTCGACATCTTATCCCTTATTTCCTCCTCCCCCTGCGTGCGCCGGAACTGCTTCCTCTTTGGCCTGCAGGCAATTTTGTCTCCGCTTTCTCCCTTCCTTACCTTAGCTTTTCCTGTGCACCCCGGTTTTTTCCTGCAGAACTAAGCTCTTCTCCGCGGCTTCCTGTGCTAAAACTCCCAACCGGCGCATATGCTTAAAAGAATGAAAACCTAAACCGGGAGGAAAAAATGACGAAGACCTCACGTCCGGAAAACACAGACACCCTCCTCCTTCTGTGCCTGACCGTTCTTACTTTGATCACCGGTTTTCTCTTGCTCACTTTTTCCAGTGATTCTGTTTTTCTCCGCCGTTATCTTCATTTTGATTCCCGGTTGGCCGGAGTTTTTTTTACCAGTGTTATCCCCGGCTTTGAGCAGGTTGTTACCGAATCCGATCCGGACCTCGTCTTGGAACAAAGAAAACTTGATCTCCTCCTCCACTTCTTGGTTGGTATCAGGCACCCAAGCCCGCAGGAGTTGCTCCGGGTGCAACTGCCGGTGACCACCTTTTATCAACAGAAAAAAAGCCTGGTCCCTGTATCCGGCGCCGGAGTCTCCCGGTTGCAACCTCCGGCCGGCGTGAGAAAAGTCCCGGAAAGGCCTGTTCCGGCCATTCCCTCCCCGGCGCCCGCCCCGCCCCAAGAGATAGAGAAACCAACAACCGGGCCCCGGGTCCTAATTTTTCATACGCACACCTCCGAGTCATACCTTCCGGTCAGTGGTAAAACCCACCAGTTCAACGGAAAGGGCGATATTGTCCTTGTAGGAAAACACCTGGCGGAGACCTTGGAAACAAAATACCGGATCCCGGTCCTTCATTGTGACACCATCCACGACCATTACCCATTCAGAGATTCCTACCAGCGATCCCTGGCAACTGTCGAGGAATACCTGAAACGCCACCCGGAGCTTGAAATCATCATCGACGTCCACCGGGACGCAACCCCCGGCTTGGAACACCGGGCCATGATCCGGAACCGCCCGGCGGCCAAAATCATTCTGGTGGTGGGAACCGATCGTCTCGGCCTCCTTCACCCAAACTGGGAAAAAAACCACCAGTTTGCTGTGGAACTGGTGGATGCTATAAATCGTGTTTATCCGGATCTGGCCCACCGGGTGATCCTCGCCGACGCCCGCTACAACCAGCACCTGCACGAAAAAGCGATCCTGGTGGAGATCGGCAGCGAAAAATCCACCCTTGAAGAAGCCTTATACTCCGCTGAACTCTTCGCCGAAATCCTCGCCTCGCACCTCGATCCCGCCGCAACCCTACAGAGTTTCTCACTCTGACTCGGCACTCGGTACTCGGTACTCGTCGCTCGTCACTCGTACCTAAAGCATGCCGTTGGAGACCAGCGTCGTTCGTGTTCAAGCGCCCCGTTGGAATAAAACACCCAAAATAGGCCCAGCCCGGCGCTCAACCCCAGCGCGCCGGGGGGCTGCCCTTGCCGGATTGCCGGCTGGCCAGCCCCCAAGTCCAGCTAGCGGCGTCAGCACCAAGCAGGACTAGGCGCGAGGGAGGACGGAGCGCAGATAATACTTGGGTATATCGAGCACCGCCCGCACCGAGTAACGACGTCATGCGCCGGTGATCACGCCGCGTCAGCCGGCAATCCGGCAAAAAACCGTCAGTCCTCCCTACTCTACACTACACCCTGCTGCTTCCTGTCTCGCAGTAAACTTCTACCGTCTCCCCGGTCGGCACCGGCGGGATGATCTTCCCCTGGATCTCCTTGCCGTCAACCACCAACCGGTACGCGCCGGAACGCCGGTTGTTGATATGAATACGGTACTCGGCACCCCGGAACTTCCGGAAGACCCGGACCTCCTTGATCTCCGCCGGGAGGCACGGGTCAACCACCAGCCCGTCAAAATCCGGGCGAATGCCCAGTATGTATTGGGTCACAGCCACATAACTCCAGGCGGCGGTCCCGGTAAGCCAGGAATTCTTAGCCTCACCATGCCGGCGGGCGGCGGAACCGGCAATCATCTGCGCATAGACTTTCGGCTCCATCCTATACAGGGCAATCGAATCCTCCCGGTAGGCGGGGGTGATCTTCCGGTAATAGGCAAAGGCCTCCTCCGGCCGGTCCAGTTTTGTTTCGGCAATAATCACCCAGGGATTGGCATGGCAGAAAATCCCCGCATTCTCCTTATACCCCGGCGGATAAGAAGTTATCTCCCCCATCTCCCGGCGGTAATAAGTAAAGGCCGGGCCGTGCAGTTCAATCCCATAGTCGGTAGCAAGATATTTCTTCACCGACTCCAGGGCCTTTAAGGCAGACCCGTCCTCAATACCGATCCCCGCCATTACGCAAAAGCCCTGTGGTTCAAGGAAGATCCGCCCTTCCTTATTCTCCTTGCTCCCCACCTTGCGCCCGCTGTCGTCATAAGCCCGGAGAAACCACTCGCCGTCAAAACCGTATTTCATTACCGTCTCCCGCATCCTCCGGCCTTCTTCTTCCACTGCCGCCGCCTCCTCTTCCAGGTTTAAGCGCCGGCAGACCTCCGCGTATTGCGTAGTGATATCAACAAACATCGCGGCGATAAAGACCGACTCCGCCGTCCGCCCTCCCCGGAATTTACCGCTTTGGAATGATTCGTCCGGGTCGTCGGAGAAGGTATTCAGGTTTAGACAGTCATTCCAGTCGGCACGACCGATCAACGGCAGGCCGTGGGGGCCCAAATTGTCCCGGACATGCTGCAACGACCGGCGCAAATGCTCATGCAGGGTGGCGACTTGCTCCGGGTCGTTATTAAAAGGCACCTCTTCCTCGAGGATACTATAGTCGCCGGTCTCTTTGATATACCCGATCACGGAATAGAGGAGCCAGAGGGGGTCATCATTAAAACCGCTGCCAATGTCAGTATTCCCTCTTTTTGTCAACGGCTGGTACTGGTGGTAAGCGCTGCCGTCCGGAAACTGTGTGGCCGCCAAATCCAGGATCCGTTCCCTGACCCGGTCAGGGATAAGGCAGACCGCCCCCAAGCAGTCCTGGTTCGAATCGCGAAACCCGATACCGCGGCTGATCCCCGACTCAAACAACGAGGCGCTGCGGGCCAGGTTAAAAGTGGCCATACACTGGTAGGGGTTCCAGATGTTCACCATCCGGTTCAACTTGTCATCCGGGGTCCGGACCTCCATCACCGATAAAAGCTCCTGCCAGTAGCTTTTCAACTCCTCCAAGGCCTCTTCCACCCGGGCATTGCTGGAAAACTCCTTAAGTATCCACCGGGCCACGCTTTTATTGATCACCCCGGGTTCCTCCCATTTTTCTTCCTGGGCATTCTCTGCGTAACCCAGAACAAAGATGAGGTCCCGGGACTCCCCGGGGGCGAGGTTCACCTCCAAACAATGGGAGGCAATGGGCGACCACCCTTCCGCCAGCGAATTGCCGGGGGTTCCCTCCTTTACCGCCCGGGGTTCCTCAAACCCGCTATCAGGCCCAAAGAAGGTCTCCCGGTCGGTATCAAAACCGGCAGGCTGGTGGTTAACCCCGTAAAAGGCATAATGATTCCGGCGTTCCCTGTACTCGGTCTTGTGGTAAATGACGCCCTCCTCCACCTCCACTTCGCCGGTGTTAAGGTTACGCTGGTAATTGGTCATATCGTCAAAAGCGTTCCAAAGGCAGAATTCTATGAGAGAAAATAACTTGAGCGAAGCGGCGGTCTCCCGCTGATTCGTGATCCGGACCCGGTGTACCTCGCAATTCCGGTCCAGCGGGACAAAGAACAGGATCTCCGTTTTGATCCGGTCTTTAGTCCCCTGAATCTTCGTATAGCCCAGACCGTGACGGCATTCGTAATGGTCCAATCCGGCCTTGACCGGCCGCCAGGAGGGTGACCAGATCTTCCCGTCTTCATAAAGGTAAAAATAACGCCCGCCGGAATCCGGCGGCACATTATTATACCGGTACCGGGTAATCCGCCGCAACCGGGCGTCCTTGTAAAAACAATAGCCGCCGCCGGTATGAGAGATCAGGCTGAAAAAATCCTGCGTCCCCAGGTAATTGATCCAGGGAAACGGCGTCCGGGGGGTGGTAATCACATACTCCCTATTGGTATCATCAAAATAACCGAATCGCAACCCCAAATCTCCTTTCTTTTTTGAATTTATTACTTTTCCCTGTCATCGATTATCTCCAGCCGGTAGCGGCCGGTACCCGCCAGACGGCGGTCAAGCTTTCTGATGACAAGGAAAGTCAAAGCCATCAGAGAAAAACCGGCCAACGCCCCTCCGGCCTCCCCCAGCCCGGAAAGGCCCAAAAGAGAAAAGAGATAGTCCCCTGCCGCGTACCCGCCAAAGAAAAAAACGAGCGGGACCAGGTAGAGCAAGAAAGCGGCCCGAAGAAAACCGGATTTCTCCATCCTTACCCATACCAGGTCACCCGGTTGCAAACGGCGCCCCGGAGGAGCCGGGAGGGAAACCTCGGTCTCAAGGTTGGCCAGCACGCTGCAGCCGCCGCAGTTTTTACAAGATGTGGCGCATGCGGTCGTACGGCGAAAACGGACCAGGACGGTATTTTTCTCCACTGCGGTCACGCGGGCTTCGGCCCGCATATACCCCTTCTCCCTCCCCAAATTCTCTCCCCCTTTTTCCTCTTTCGCCACAGCGGCAAAGTTCATCTCCCAGTTCTCCATCCTCCTGTGGTCACGTGCACGCACAAGAGCCGGTCGCTCCAAAGACTGCCTGTCCGCAACAGGTATCCGGTATGACCATGCCAAAAGCAGGATATGTAAATCTTCGGCAGGCGCCCGCGCGTTACCGGCAGAGAAGCGGCGTGGGTATCTCCTCCCGGACTGCTACTCCTTCCGGGCTGTTAGCCTCCCGGGCTGCTAGCCTTCCTGCCATTTGACGAATAAGCGGCGGCGGCGGGGCCCGTCGAATTCACAAAGGAAAACCCCTTGCCATGTCCCCAGACGGAGGTCGCCGTCGACAACCGGCAGTGTCAGGGAAGATCCCATTAAAGAGGCTTTTATATGCGCCGGCGAGTTTCCCTCCAGGTGCCGGTAGTCTCCGGAAGCCGGCGCCAGCCGGTCAAGGGCAACAACCAGGTCGCGAATAACGTCGGGATCGGCGTTTTCATTGATGGTCAAACCGGCAGTTGTATGCGGGACAAGCAAAAATCCCACCCCGTTTTTGACTTTGCTCCGGCGAAGATCCTCCCGCAGGGCGCCGGTGATTTCGTAGAAATCCGCCTGCCTTCTTGTGGAAAAACTCAACTCGTGCCAGATCTTAATCATCCCCCTTTTTCTACTTTCTTCGTGGCATATCAGATATGAGCCTTATCCCCGGAAATGACAAGGTGCGCGCGGGAATAACCGGCTGTTCGCCGCGACGGCATCCCGGGTGAAAACGACAACATACACGTACGAATAACCGGCCAAGATGCGCCGCTCCTGAAAGAACGCCGGGGTCACGTGGGAACGACAACACGCGCCCGCGAGTGACCGGTGCGTGGGAACGAAATTGAACCATCAAAATATATTATAGATCAGATTCTCTATTTCACAACATTAATTAAGATTAATCACGTGCAATTGCGTGAGTCAATGGCAGCCCGCTATACCACAACAGGTTATAAAAAGATTAATCGCGCGCACCGGTCGCCTGATTTGCTTTGTGCGCGGGTCAATCCGGTACGGGGCGGTTGCCTTATTCTCTTTACACGAATCAATCCGGTTCTGGGCAGTAACCTGATTTGCTCTATACGCAAGTCAATCCGGTACTGAGTGGCACTGGGCGGTGGCCTCATTTACTTTGCGCGCGACTCAATTCTGGAAGGCGTATTCCCGGCCGTGCTGCTGAAACCAGGCGATAAACTTTTTAATCCCTTCAGCCAAAGAAACCCTGGGTTTATAACCAAGAGTTTTATAGGAATGGCTTAAATCGGCCAATGTTGCCGGGACATCTCCCGGTTGTAGCGGATGATGGGTAATCTGCGGTTTTTTCCCTAATTCTTTGCTGATCATCGCCACCAACCGGTTGACAGAGGT
>JAAYIC010000073.1 GCA_012735195.1 Bacillota bacterium | reverse complement strand
TTTGAATTCCGTGGTAAAGATGAATATTCCTGCTATATAAGGTATATAATATCAGTACAACGCGAAAGGGACATTTTATGGAAAGAGGGTTAGAATACTGACAACCAACGGCAGGTACCTTGAGAAAGCGAATTCAGATGAAGGAGGGGAAAAGGATGAAGGCGACCGGAATCGTCCGGCGGATTGATGATCTGGGCCGGGTAGTGATTCCAAAAGAGATACGGAGAACACTTCGGATTAGAGAAGGGGATCCGTTGGAAATTTTCGTCGACCGGGAAGGAGAGGTAATCCTCAAAAAATACTCGCCCATTGGTGAGTTGGGGGATTTTGCCAAAGAATACGCCGACTCACTTTATGAATCCACAGGGCATATTGCTCTGATTGCCGACCGGGATATAATTGTTGCCGTGGCAGGGGGGTCTAAGAAAGAATTCTTGGACAAATCCATCTCCAAAGCGGTGGAACAGGCAATTGAAGACCGGAAGGTTGTTTTGATGCCGAAGCCGGGAGAGCATAAGTACTGTGAAGCCTGTCCCATTCTAGAAGATAATGGCGAATGTCAGTTTACGGCCCAAGTAATCGCCCCCATCATTGCGGAAGGCGACCCGATTGGCGCCGTCATCTTGACATCTAAAGAGCCGGGGGTAGTGATGGGGGAATTGGAAATAAAAATCGCCGAAACCGCCGCCGGTTTCTTGGCCAAGCAGATGGAGCAGTAAAGCCACACGCGCATCTTTACCAATGGGGGCGGAAGCGCGAGCTTCTCGGAGAACCGGGTATTTTTGAGAAGGGAACCGAAGGTTCCCTTTTTATATGGAGGGGTAGACAGGGGACGGTTCCCCCTCCATATCCATGGGCTGGGCGCGTGCGTAAACCCTGTGATTTCCTGTTAATTACCGGGCTTGTTGGAAGAGAGAAGATTGAGAAGACTGGCAAGCATAGCCGGGTTGAGTCCTTGATTCCCGGATTGGTTTCCGGCCAGAGAAGTGATGAGCGGCATAATTGTGGCCAAGGAAGAAGAGAGCGAACCATCCCCGCCCAAGAGGCCGGCCATTTGGAGAAGGGAGTTAAGGTCCGGAGGCCCGCCCCGGCCAAAAACAGCCAAAACAAGATGGACAATCTCACGGCCTTTGGGGCTCAATTTTGGGGCAAGCTCCCGCAATAACGCCAGATCTCCGGGAGTAAGCCCGGACGAGGATGCATTCGCCGTCTCACTGCCGGCGCCGGCGGCAGTGACTTCCGGTTCCGGCCGTTCCTGGTTTTCCAGGTCGGACATGAAAAACTCCTCCTTACCGTATTTATACTTATAAAGATAAGATATGAACAGAACCGCCGGGAGGTGCCTGCCGGGGAAGGGAAATTACCTCTGCCTACCGCCGGGATAGTCAAGACCCATGGACAGCAGAAGCGGTAACTGTCCGTAAATTCCATGTTTGTCACTGGTCCCGGTTGCAGCTGGAAAAAAAGAAGAAAACAAAAGGAAAAAGGCAAAAGCAAGAAGAAAAAGGAAGGGGATACGGGTGGGTAAAAAATTAAGAGTAGTCGGGATCCGGGTACGGGAGCGGGCAACCCAAGCCCCCGCCCTGCAGGAGGTGATCACCAGATTTGGTACGGATGTCACCTGCCGCCTGGGTGTACCCGGCCCGGAAAAGGAAGACGGCCTGATCCTCCTGGTGATGGAGGAGGAGAAAGCCGCGGCGGGAATCGCAATGGAACTTGCGGCCATGGAAGGGATAGAAGTAAAGACCCTGGAATTTGAGGGCGTTTAGGCACGGGGGGCGCGCGCGGCCGTAAGGCATGGCGGCGGCGGTCTTAGCCGGCGGGCGCCAGATCTTTGAGGAGGCCGGGGAGTTCCGGTAACCGGCAGGAATAGCTG
>JAAYIC010000007.1 GCA_012735195.1 Bacillota bacterium | reverse complement strand
GGCGCAATCTAATCGGTGAAAGTCCGTAGTCCGCCCTGGTAGTGGGAAGGACATAGCTGAACACCAAGGGTGTCCACCGTGAGGTGGAATCTGAAGGAAGGTGTAGGCAAATCTCCGGTCTGACGAATAGGTTTAAACTCTAGTTCCGAGAGTCCTTTCGTAGATTTGGACAGCGTACCAGATCACGATGGAGTAAGGAATAGTGAAATCGAATTTATTCTGAGATTAGTGATGCACGGAATACATAATAAAAAAGGCGAATGTAATTATGAAGGAAGCCGTTTGACCTGGGAGTTGACTGGAGAAATAGATATGTCTTTAGTAAATACTCTCGAAAATGAATTTCGTGAGCAACTACGAAAAAATTATATTGATGCTAAAGTTAAAATAAGGGAATACCAAAAAAATAAAATGGAAGTCTGGGTTGTACACAAAGTTCCAACTCCATTGGAAACCGATATCCAAGTGACTAGTATTTTTCGCTCCATAGAAGAACGGTATTCTAATATATACATGTCTTTATTTATGGCGACTGAGAAAGAACTTGCCGGGCATGATATTATTTCTTCGTAACTGAAGGTGAAATAGATTGCCAAGCGCCAAGTTACATTTTAAACAGGCCAAACATAATAAAAAATTTCTTAGCGAAAGAGTTTTTGACCTGAGCAAATTCTTATATCCTGATTGGTATATAACCGTATGTTTTTATTATGTACTGCACCTAATTGATGGCAAGCTAGCTTCGATAAACAATGCCTGCGAAAATATAGGTGACCATAAGACTAGGAGTGAATGGATCAATTCTATATTTAAAAATACCAAATATTCCTCTGTGATAGATTTATACCATATCTTGGTTTTGTTATAAGACTCCCGGCAGTCACGGGACGAGCGTCAGAACGCCCTCGTCAAGGGCGACTTCGTAATAGCCGTGGGGGTCCCATTCCAGGACATTGTCGCCCTGTTTCAAGGTGCCGCCGTCCACTGTTACACGCAGGTATTTTCCTTTCGGGAAGAAGGGGGGCAGCGTCCAGGTCCAGGTTATCTCTTCCCCGGACCGGGTGGGCGTTGCTGAAGTAAGGAGCTTCTGGCCGACCCAGTAGGCGCCGATGTTGGCGACCGTATCAATCCAGACATCCCCGTAGGCTTTGGCAAACTCAATGCTGCCCGTGATCTCTTTGAGTTCCACAGGAGCGTACCAATTATCATGGGTCGGGCTGATGGTATGGAAGCAGAAGATCAGCCAATGGCCGTCCTCGCGGGCGTATTCAATCAGGGCGTTGAAAAGCTCGGCGGTATCCCCGGTTTTTGCCATGTAACACGGGAGGTTATAGGGGTTCGTGTTGCTGTTCGGGGCGATTGTGCCCATGCCGATACCGCGGTTGAGAAAGAACCTCTTCTTCGCCGCCTCGATCCAGCCGGTATCCCCGTAAGGGGCGGCCATGGTCCAGACGTCCTCCTGGCCGAAGTGCTCTTTAATATACTCGGTGCAGGCATCGATCTCCTCCTCGGGGCTGCCTAACGGCCGTCCGAAACTGCTTCCGGTCATATCGGCCCGGGGATGGCTGGCGGTATGATTGCCGATCTCGTGCCCATCTTCAACCGCCAGTGACCATACCGCATCGAAACTAGGGATCCAGTTCACATTTGATGAGACATAGAAGGTCATCGGGACCCCGGTTTCCTGCAGCGCAAGGTAGTGGGCGACATGGGAGGGCTGGCCGGCGTCAAAAGTATAGGTGAGTGCACTACTGAAGCCCGCCCAGTCGAGGACGGTCAAATTGCCCGGCTTTCCTGCCGGCCGGGGAATGTTCCCCTCAACCGGGGGTACCGGCAACCCGGATCCTGACCGCGTTTCTTTCTCCACAGCATACACTCCTTGTATCTGAAGTAAAATCGTTAGTAAGACCCAGAAAAGCATCGTTCTTTTCCGCATGGTTTTCCCCCTCTGTCCTTCATATACACGCATTAAAGGAGGAGCCACCGGAGTACTCCGGTAACTCTGACGAGCGCCGGGCGAAGTACGAGAAGTACTACAGGTGCTCAAGCTTAAAGACATGCCGCAGCCATTCCCGGGCGATCAGGGCATGCCCGGCTTCGGTGGGGTGGACACCGTCGTGCAGCCAGTAGGCAGGTTTTTGCACGGTGGCCGCTTTGGCAAAGATCCCGTCATACGGGATGAGGGTGGCGTTAAATTCCCGCGCCAGTTTCCGGACGACTTGAATCTTGGGACCCAGGTCTTCATGCCAGTTTTCCTGACCTTCCATGACCGGCAAGACAAAGGGCTCGCAAAGGACGATCTCAGCGCCGAGCGCCTCTTTGGTTTGCCTTAATATCTCCCGGTAATTGGCTTCAAACTCCTCCACCGGCATGGGTATATTACTGTCATACCGCCGCCAGCAGTCATTAATCCCGATCATTATGGAAACCAAATCGGGCTTAAGGTCCAGACAGTCTTCTTTCCACCGGGCCTTGAGATCCACCACCCGGTCGCCGCTGCCTCCCCGGTTGAGAAAAGCACCGTTTATCTCGGGGAAAAGGGCTTTGAACCAGGCGGCGGCCATCAAGGCATATCCAAAACCCAAATTCCACGGGTCTTCCCGGTTCCTCCCGGCGTCAGTGATACTGTCCCCTTGAAAGAGAATCAGCGGGTTTTTGCATGAAGCAAGGTTCATAGCGTCACATCCTTTTTCTTTTTATACTGCATTGGCCCAATAACAACTTGACTTCCAACTGCCATTAATTGCATCATAAATAGTAAAATACAACACCGGCTTTTATTTTCCTGCATTTGGTGGTATGATTTATTTCTAGAGGAGGAGTTGCCAATGACGAAAAAGATTACCGCTGAAGGGATTACCCGGGAAGAAGCCTTTAATTTGCTTTAGAAGTATAACCAGGATGAGAGCCTGATCAGGCACGCTCTGGCGGTCGAAGCGGTAATGAGACATTTTGCCGGACTCTTTGGTGAAGACGTAGAAAAATGGGGGATCATCGGGTTAGTCCATGATTTGGATTATGAACGCTACCCGGAGGAGCACTGCCAAAAAGTCAAGGAGATCCTGGAGGCTGAAGGTTGGCCGGAAGAGTATATCCATGCCGTACAAAGCCATGGCTGGGGGATCTGTTCAGAGGTTGAACCGGTTCACCGGATGGAAAAAGTCTTGTATGCCATTGACGAGTTAACCGGCTTGATTGCCGCCGCCGCGTTGGTCAGGCCCAGCAAGAGCCTTTTGGATCTGGAGGTCAAGTCGGTAAGGAAAAAATGGAAGGACAAGTCCTTTGCCGCCGGCGTTAACTGGGAGATCATCCAGAAAGGCGTTGAACTGTTGGGGATGGAGTTGAGCCAGGTGATCCAGGAGACAATCACCGGTATGCGGCAGGTGGCGGAGGAGATCGGTCTGAAAGGGAACCTGTAATACTTAAAAGCCGGGTTTGAGGCGGGGATGCATTTACCGGTGACCCCGCGGGTTGTTGCCTTGCCTTTCGGCGGTGCAGCCGGGTATTCTTTTTTACACCGCGGTCCCCATGAGGAGTTTTTCGGAACCCAAAGCCTCTCCTCCGGCTTGTACTGCTCCTTTAGTGCAGGGATAAGGTTTATCTCTTTGGCGAAAACGGGTTGCGGCTGGAATACGAGAACCTTACCCATAGCGGCCCGGGTGGATTTAAGGCTAAAGGCCATCGCATTTTCATAGGGATACAGTTTTAAAAAGGTTTGCCCGTTTGATCGGCGGGCGTGGATGGCCGGGAAGATGCGCAGGGTGTTCTGGCAAAGACGGCTGTTTTTTGCCTTCACCCTGCTTTCTGCGTACGCATTCCGGGCTTGCACTGCCGGGGACGGAACAAAAAAAGGACCGGCGCGTTGTTTAATAAGTGAGAATTTACCGGCGAATTTGTTTTTTGTATAGATCGCGGTTCGAGACAATACCAGACGGGAACGCGCATGCCTGCGCGTCCAGGAGAAAGACCGGGAGGTTTGATCGTGTTGGAAGGATTGACAGCCATCAACGAAGCGATTAAAGAACATAGCAGTTTCATCCCCAGGCTGAAGGAGGAGATCGGCAAGGTTATAGTCGGGCAGGAAGAGCTCATCGACGGCTTGCTGATTGGCCTTTTGGCCAACGGGCATGTCCTTTTGGAAGGCGTACCCGGCCTGGCGAAGACGCTTTCCGTCAAGACTTTGGCTGCTGCGGTCCGTGCCGATTTCCAACGGATCCAGTTCACCCCGGACCTGCTCCCCGCCGACCTGGTGGGGACCTTAATCTACAACCAGCAGACCGGCGAGTTTACCACCAAGAAGGGGCCGATCTTTGCCAACCTGATCTTGGCCGACGAGATCAACCGGGCGCCGGCCAAAGTGCAAAGCGCCTTGCTGGAGGCGATGGAAGATAAACAGGTGACCATCGGGGACGAGACCTACCGGCTGAAAGAACCCTTTATGGTCCTGGCCACCCAGAACCCGCTGGAACAACAGGGGACCTACCCGTTGCCCGAGGCGCAGTTGGACCGTTTCATGCTGAAACTCAAGGTGGATTACCCCAGTAAAGAGGAGGAGTTGGTGATCCTCAACCGTATGGGACAAACCTCCCGGGATATTGAGATCACACCGGTGATCTCCCCCGGGGAGATCCTGGCCCTGCGCCGGGTGGTCGACCAGATTTATATGGACCCCAAGATCAAAAATTACATCATCGACCTGGTGACCGCCACCAGGCATCCCGGCAAGTACCTGCCGGAACTCAGCCAGTTCATTGAATACGGGGCCTCGCCGCGGGCCACCCTCTGCCTGGCCCTGGCCGCCAAAGCCCGCGCCTTCATTGAAGGCCGGGGGTATGTGATCCCCGGGGATATCAAGGGGATCGGCCCGGCTGTCCTGCGCCACCGGATTATTATAACCTACGAGGCGGAGGCGGAAGGGATCACCGTGGAAGAGATTATTGAACGCCTCTTTAATGAAGTGGAGGTTCCTTAAGAACCAGATGCTGTCTTCCGAGATTCTGAAGAAGGTCCGAAAAATCCAGTTCAAGGTGAACAGGCTGCTGAACGCGCCTTTTGCCGGGCAATACGCCAGTGTCTTTAAGGGGATGGGCATTGAATTTGACGAGGTGCGGGAGTATGTGCCGGGTGACGAGATCCGGACCATTGACTGGAATGTGACCGCCCGCGCCGGCGCCCCCTATGTCAAGCGCTATGTAGAAGAGCGGGAACTCACCATGATGCTGGTGGTGGATTTGAGCGGT
Source organism: Bacillota bacterium (assembly GCA_012735195.1). Classification (GTDB taxonomy): domain Bacteria; phylum Bacillota; class UBA4882; order UBA10575; family UBA10575; genus JAAYGG01. The sequence continues at coordinate 6,336 of JAAYIC010000007.1, read as the reverse complement.
TCCCAGTACTTCGGGGCCGCCGGCCCTTTAAAGAGCGAGATCGCAGCGGAGATCTCCGCGGTGCTGGCCTTTTTGGCCATCAACCACAACGACCGGGTCGGACTTTTGCTCTTCAGCGCCCGCCGGGAGTTGTACCTGCCGCCGCAGAAGGGACGACGCCATGTTTTACGGGTGATCCGGGAGATCCTCAATTACCGGCCGGCCGGGCGCCGGACCGACATGAAGGGGGCCCTTGATTTCACCGGCCGCATCCTTAAACACCGCAGTATCGTCTTTCTCATCTCCGATTTTTTTGCCCCGGATTTTGAGGGTTCTTTGCAGAGGATCGCCCGGCGCCACGATACCATCGCTATCCGCATCACCGACCCGCGGGAAGAGGAACTGCCCGTCGTCGGCCTGGTGAAGTTTTTGGATTTAGAGAGCGGGGAAGAGCTTCTCTATGACACCTCCTATCCTCCCGCGCGGGAACTGTTGCGCCGGCAAAGGGAGGAGTACCGCCGGTCCCTGGAGCGCCTCTTCAAAGCCAATAAGGTGGATTATATCAATATCAGCACCGACCGCCCTTATATCGATGATTTACAGAAGTTTTTCACCGTGCGCCAGCAACGGTTACGCTGACGTGGATGTTAAAGTGATAGAGAAAGGCGCTGCAGAGAGGTGTCTTCTTGCGACACGAACTGTGGCCCAGGTGTGACACGGAGTGGCAACACGGGGACACAGGAAACATGATACAAAGGTGTGATACGGAACCGCAACATGGAAATATCACACGAAGATGTGACAGGGAATAGCAGCACGGGAGGTATATAACACGAGGGCTGACACTGGAGCACAACACCGGAGGCGTAACACGGGGGGTTACAGGGTTTATGGCAAAACAAGATACCAGCGCCCGGGCACGGAACGGGCGGGATGGATGGGATAGAGAAAACACCTTGAGTAGAGAGAATGGGTTGAAGAGAAAAACCGGCTTGAATAGAAAGAGAGGAAACAGCGGCAGCGGCGGGACTAAACGGGCGCGCCTGCGCCGGCTTGCGGTCTATTTCTCCACTTTCCTCGCCCTGGCGGCGGTTTTGGGCGGCGGTTTTCTTTTGTTGAAAGACCGTCTCTTCCCGCCTGCCCTTTCCCTGCCGGAAGGGGTGAAGGTCAGCGCCGCCTGGCGGGTGGAGGCGGAAGGTCCGTTTATGATCGGGGACCTGATCCCGGTCTCCCTGGAGATCGAAGGGGTCAGTGACGTGAAGGTGCGGCAGTTGCCCCTTTCCGCCGCGGACCTTGGCGGCCTGGAACTGGTCAAAGAGGAGGAACCGGTGACCAGGGCGCGAAAGGGCGGTTGGCGCCGGCGCACCCGTTACCTTTTTACGGCTTGGCGGACCGGTGACTACCGGTTACGAGCGGACAATATTACCTATTACACGGCTGATGGTGAGGAGGCCAAGGTGGCTGTGGAACCAATGGAGCTGACGGTCGTCTCCGTGCTCCCGGCGGACCTCACCCCGGAAACGGCAAGTTTAAAAGAAGATAAAGGCCCGGTGGGGCTCCCGCCCAATTACCGCCCGTTGCTCCTGGCCTTGGTGACCGGGTTCTTTCTCGTTCTCCTCTTTCTCCTTGTCCGCCGCTTTCTCCGGAGGCATGGGAAAGGTGAGGAGGCGGCGGTGGAGGATTTGCCACCCCCGGAACCGGCCCACGTGATTGCCAGGCGCCGGTTGGCCGCGCTCCGGGCTGCGGACTTGTTGGCCACCGGCAGGATTAAGGAGTATTACAGTGAGTTGAGTTTCTGCCTCCGCGAGTACCTGGAAAACCGGTATCACCTCCCCGCGCTGGAGATGACCAGCGGGGAGATCCTCAACTCGCCGGTGAAAGCCGGGTTGCCCCTTGACCAGCAAGTGGCCCTGGCCGAGGTGCTAGAAGTCTCCGACCTGGTCAAGTTCGCCAAGCACCGCCCAGCGGAGGAGACGGCCGCCGCCCTGTTTTCACTGGTGGAGGAGTTTGTCGAAGCGACTAAGGAGGAACCGCCGGCGGAAGAGGAAGCCCAGTCGGAAGAAAAGGGCGCCCTTCCGAAAAAAGAGGGAATCCCGGATACCGGAGTAAGTAAGTTAGAGGTAGATAATTGGGAGACAAGCAATCCGGAGGTAAGCAACCCGGAGGTAAATAATTCAGGGGCAAATAAGTCAGAAACAAACAATCCAGGGGTGGATAATTCAGAGGTAAATAAGCCTGGGGAAACAGGTTCTGGAAAGGCAGGGGAGTCGTCAGCATGATCTTGCGTAATCCCCTTTTTCTCCTGCTAATACCCGTGCTCGGCCTCATCCTGCTTTACCTGGAGGCAAGGAGGAGGAAAGAACATACACGCTTACGCGGGGCGGTCCGCTATTCCTCAGTGGGTGTTTTGAAGGAGGCGCCGGTTTCGCCCCGGGTCCGGTGGGCCCGCCGTTTGCCCTGGCTTCGCCTGATCTACCTGGTCTTGCTGGTGCTGGCTTTGGCCCGCCCGCAGGTTGGCTTGAAGGAGACGATCCTACGGCAGGAAGGGATCGATATTGTTTTGGCCCTGGATGTCTCCACCAGTATGCTGGCGGAGGATTTCATCATCAGGGGGTCCCGGAAAAACCGTCTTGAGGTTGTACAGGAAGTTACCGCGGAGTTTATTGCCAAACGCCCGCGCGACCGGATCGGGCTGGTCATTTTTGCCGGGCGCCCGTATATCCTCTCCCCCCTCACCTGGGATCATAATTTCAGCACCGTCCGCCTGCGCGAGGTGAAGGCGGGGATGATCGAGGACGGTACGGCCATCGGGTCTGCGCTGGCCACCGCCGTCAACCGCTTACGTGAGTCGACGGCCGAAAGCAAAGTGGTGATCCTGTTGACCGACGGGGTGAATAACGCCGGGGCTATCCCGCCCCTGGCGGCAGCGGAAGCCGCCGCCGCCCTGGGGGTGACGGTTTATACCATCGGCGCCGGCTCCGACAAACCGGTCCCTTACCCGGTGACGGACCCCTGGGGACGAAAGGTATACCAAAATGTCGAAATCGGGCTGGATGAAGAACTCCTGCAGGAGATAGCCGCGATCACCGGGGGAAAATACCATCATGCCAATGATACCGCCTCACTGGTCCAGATTTTCCGGGAGATTGACCAGATGACCACCTCCCCCCTGGAGATGCCGGTCTTCCGGGAGTACCGGGAACTCTATCCCTACCTGCTCCTGGCGGCGTTCTTCCTTATTGCCCTGGAGACTGTCTTGAATAATACTGTTTACCGGAGGCTGCCATGAGATTCGCCGAACCCGGATATCTTGCCTTTTTACTGGTACCGTTTCTATTCATCATCTTCTTCCGTATTATCGCCAAGAGGAACCGGCGAGCTCTGGCGCGGTTAGCCGGTGAGGAGACCTGGGAGCGGGTTGTTGATTTTTCCGGGGAAAAACTGCGCCGGAGAACCCGGGCCCTGCGGATCCTCGCCCTGATCTTTATGGCCTTTGCTATTGCCGGCCCCCAGTGGGGTTACGAATGGCAGGAGGTGAAGACCGAAGGGCGGGAGATTATTCTCGCCCTTGACACCTCCAAAAGCATGCTGGCGGCGGATATTAAACCTAGCCGCCTTGACCGCGCCAAACTGGCCATCAAAGACCTGGTGGCCACGGTCTACGGGGACAAGGTGGGGCTGGTCGCCTTTGCCGGCAGCAGTTTTTTGCAATGCCCCTTAACCTTAGACTACAGCGCCTTTGGCGTCGCCCTTGATGCCCTGGATGTCTACAGCATCCCGCGGGGCGGCACCGCCATTGGCCAGGCGATAACCACTGCCCGGGAGGCTTTTGCCACCACCGGCGCCGGCGGGGAGAAGATTTTGATCCTGATCACCGACGGCGAGAACCATGAGGGCGACCCGGTGGCCGCCGCCAAAGAAGCCCGGGAAGAGGGGATCACCATTTACACCATTGGCCTGGGAAGCCCTGAAGGGGAATTGATCCCGGTCAAGGACGAGCAGGGAAACCTCTCCTACCTGCGGGATAGCGAAGGCCGGGTGGTAAAGACCGTTTTGAACGAGGGGATCCTGCAGGAGATTGCCGCTGCTGGCGGCGGCGTCTACCTGCACGGGCGCGGCGCCTCCCTGGGCCTTGACACCCTCTACCGTAATGAGTTGGTGAAGCATAAAGGGACGGAATTGCAGAGCACTCTAGAAAAGAAGTATACCAACCGTTACCAGTTCCCGCTCTTCCTGGCTTTGCTCTTGCTGGTGGCGGAGTTTCTTTTAGACTACAGGCCTATGCGCATGCGGGCTAAGCGAGCCCAAACCGCCCGGTCTTCCTAGAAGAAAAGTTAATGGGCTGAAAAGGGATGAAAAACAAAAAGGACTGAAGGCGAAGAGGGCTGAAAAACCGTAAAATACCGGGGGTATCTCTGGATGAAGAAGAAAAGAGTCTATCTCATCATCACCATTCTGCTGGTCTTGGCCTTCCTCACCCTTCTTGGCGTATTGACTTGGGGGAAAACCCTGCGGGTGGCCAAGGCCAACCGCCGTCTTGCGCAGGCGAACGACCCGGAAGGGGCGGCCGCAGCACAACGGGTCTATGAAGACCTTCTGGTTGATCAGCCTCATTCACCTTATCTCCTTCATAACCTGGGGCTTTCACTCTACCGCGACGGGCAGGCGGCAGCGGCTGCCGGGCGTTTCCAATCTGCCGGGGAAGAATTGGCGAAGATAACAGGAGAGCACCGGATGAGCCCGGAAAACCGCAGGCGCCTGGAACATATCTTCCATTACCACCAGGGCAGCGCCTGGTTTACAACAGCCGAAGAGGCCGCCCCTGAAGAGGCTATTGCCGGTTATGAAAAAGCCCTGGCCGGATTTGAAGAAGCGATCCGGGCGAACCCGGACGACCTTGATGCCAAGTACAACTACGAGTTGACCCTCGCCCGCCTGGAAAAGGCCAGGCAGGAACAGGAACAGCAGGAGAAAGGGACAGGAGAAAAGGAAAGAGAAGGTCAAGAGGAGAAAGAACCCGGGGGTCAGGACCGGGAACGGCAAGAGGGTGACCGGGAAAACCGGGAAGGTGAGGAAGACCGGGAAGACCCCGGGAGAGATGGTGACGGGCAGGAAGAGGAAGAGGCCGGAGATTCGCCCACGGAAAGCACCGCCGGTAACCAGGGAGAAGAGGAAGACTCCGGCATGAGTAAAGAAGAGGCCATGCAATTATTGGAAATGGCGGAGAGCGGCATTTTGTACCAGGGGCCGCTCCTCCCGGAAGGGCCTCCAGCGGGTAAAGACTGGTAGGGGGGAGGACTTAAATTGCCTGCGTATTGTCTTCGGCGAATTTTCCGTCGTGTCTGCGGCATCTTTTTTGTCACGGCACTGCTTTGCGGGGGTTGTTTTTGTCTCATACCGGCGTCAGCCGGGGCTTTTACAGCCCAGGCCACAATTGAACATACCACGATTGTGGTCGGGGAAATGACGCAACTCTCCATTACCGTTACTGACGGCAGGCCCAGCAATCCCCCGGAGATCGAGCAGGTTGCCGGGGTGCAGATCCGGAGCCTCGGTACGTCGCAGCAGTTCCGGATTGTTAACGGGCAAACCTCCTCCTCGTTTGTATATAACTACTCGGTTCTGGCCCTGGAGCCCGGGGAATATACCCTGGGCCCGTTCAAGCTGGCCACGAAGAAGGAAGAGGTTATGACCAACACCGTCACCCTGACGGTCCTCCCGGCAAGCAGGCCGTCTTCCGGGACGGGCGGTGAAGAACCGGCCGCTTCGCCGCAGGCTGGCGGGAGGCGGGAGCAGCTCTTCCTGGAAGTTTCCGTGCCGAAGAACCGGATTTATTTAGGGGAAAAGCTCCCTGTCACCATCAGCCTGTTTGTCGGCGATGTCCCGGTCCGCGAAATCAGTTACCCGGTTTTGGACGCGCCGGAGTTCGTCTTCGCCCAGGCCGGCCGGCCGGTGGAGCGGCGGCGGATTATTGACGGCCGTGCCTACCAGGTGGTGGAGTTCCCCGCCACCTTGACAGCGGTCAAGACCGGTAAATTCACCCTCGGCCCGGCCAAACTGCAGTGCTCCGTTTTGACCCGGACCCGGCGGCGCAGCCCTTTCCCTGATTTCTTCGATGACTTTTTCTCTGATTATGAGTACCAACCGGTGACCCTGCAGAGCGATACCTGGGAACTGGAGGTGGTCCCACTGCCCACAGCCGGGCAACCGGCGGGCTTCTCCGGGGGAGTAGGCCAGTTTGAGCTGACGGCCACCGCCAACCCGCAGGAGGTCCAGGCCGGGGACCCGGTAACCGTGACCCTTACAGTAAAGGGGACCGGGAACTTTGCCGCCCTTTCCGCCCCGGTTCTCCGCCAT
>JAAYIC010000014.1 GCA_012735195.1 Bacillota bacterium | reverse complement strand
TATCAATCAGGTCTTTTATCTTCTCCTGCAACTGGTAGTATAAAGGGATTGGCCCTTCCACTAATGTATTCTCCGGAAAAAGCTTCTTAAGCAACCCGCACACTCCTACTAATTGTATTACTTGTGTACTGGTATATACCACCTTGTTAATTTTATAATACAATATTATTAATAAGATGTCAACAAGAATTTATGTTAGGCCATTTGTGTGGTCCGTTTTTTGTAAAAAAAATACCTAATCCCACCACCAACAAAAATTGACAGTCCGGGGATTATCGTGCTTCTTTATTTGCCTGGTTCGTTATATTATAATAGGAGATGGAGAAAACCGTGGGACAGATTCAGAAACAGAGTGGATCGTTAGAATTGAGGAGGAAAAGCCATGCAGAAATATAAAGGTCTCTTTATTATTCTGGGAATCGTTCTTCTCCTGGTCTTCGGTTACGTTTACTATTATAACAGCTTTATTACTTTGGAAGAGGAGATCAACGGGAAATGGGCGGAGATTGAGAATAATCTCCAGAGAAGAGCCGACCTCATCCCGAACCTCGTGGCCACGGTTAAAGGATACGCAGGTCATGAAGAGGCGATCTTTACTGAGATTGCCCAGGCCAGAAGCAGGCTCCTGGGCGCGCAGGGCGTTGCCGATACGGTCCAAGCCTCGGCGGCGATGGAATCGGCTTTAGGGCGGCTCCTGGCGGTTGTGGAGGCCTATCCGCAGTTGAAGGCAGATCAACGCTTTGCCGCCCTCCAGGATGAGCTGGCCGGGACGGAAAACCGCCTCTCTGTGGCCAGGCTCCGTTATAACGAGGCGGTCAAGACCTACAACGCCCGGATTCGCCGGCTGCCCGCGCGGATCATCGCCGGGATGATGGGCTTGGAGGCAAAGGAGTACTTCCAGATCGAAGAGGCGGCCAGAGAACTACCGAAGGTGGAGTTTTAGATGAAGGGTTTACTCATAAAGAAAGGCTTGACCGGTCCGTCTGCCGGATCCGGTTCGCCCCTTTTTATCTTTTTTCTTTTACTCTTGCTGCTTCCGGCATTTTTGCTCCCTCCGGCTTGGGCGCAAGACCCTGCCGCCTTGCGTTTTGATGAATATGTGCTGGACCGGGCCGGCCTGTTGCGGGCGGAGGAAAAAATGGAGCTTGCTTCTTTACTGGCGGACTTTGACGAAAAGACCACCAACCAGTTCCTGGTGGTGATCCTCCCTTCCCTGCCCCCGGCGACCAGTTTGGAACTCTACTCGCTGGCCCTGGCCGAGGCAGCCAAGGCCGGAAGGGCCGGCAAGGATAACGGGCTTTTACTGCTGATCTTAAGAGACGACCGGAAAATCCGGATCGAGGTCGGCACCGGGCTGGAAGAGAAGATCACCGACGGCCGGGCGGGATGGGTGATCCGCGAAATACTGGCCCCGGCCTTTCAGCGCGGCGAGTATTATCCGGGGATTAAAGCGGCGATCCTCAATTTGATGAACCGGGTTGATCCCTCCTACACCCCGGCTGCGGGAGGGGGCGACTTTTCCAGGGAACGCCAAGGCCTCTCCTTCTGGTCTATGTTGGGCCTGCTCTTTCTTATCATCTTGTTTTCCTATTTTAACCAGAGAAGACTCTACAGAAGGGGGTACTCCCCAACCACTTACGGGCCGGTCTCCCGCCGCCGCCCGCCCGGAGGTTTCGGTGGTTTTGGCGGCGGGTCCCGCGGTGGTCGTTTCCGCGGCGGTGGCGGCGGTTTCCGTGGCGGCGGGGCCAGCGGCGGATGGTAAAACAAGCGCCATGACCTCGATGAACTGACCGACGAGATTTCAACTTCCTAAAGCGAAGAAAGACTAATGATTAATCATTAGTCTTTCTTTGATCAACAGGCTTTGGTTGGCGGCTTTGATCAGGTATTTGTCGCCGTTTGCTTATTATGAAAGAACGGCCCGGGGAAGAACGGGGGTCGCGGCTGCCTACTCCTTCCCGGATTCCTGTAATACCCTCAAAAGACCCTCATTCACATGGCCTTTCGTGTTCACCAAACCAAAATCATTGCTCTTATAATTCCAGTTGGCCATCCCGATCCCGTATTCACGGCAGAGGGAGGCAAAATCGGCGTACCAACGGAGCCGGTCCTCTTCCGGCGCCTTGGTGATTACCCCGAATTCACCGCAGTAGACGGGAGCCCCCACCTTCTCTCTAAACTCCAATACCGGTTCTAAGAAACCGGCCAAAAAATCCCGCCCGTAGGGTTTTTCAAACATCTGTCTATACATGGGGCGAAGATCCTCACTTACCTGTAAAACTTGAAAAGCACTCTCCAGATCGCTCCAGGGGAATCCCTCCAAAAGCTCCTTGGTGAGCGGTCCGGGGTAAGGAACCTTTCTCCCGTCCAACCAGGCGAATTGCGGTACCCACGATGCACCCTGGTGCGTAAAGATCATCGGTTCGTAAAAATGGAAAGTATAAACCACCCGTTTATCACTGACCGGCTTGAGAACGCTGAATTTTCCCGCGTTATCCCAGGAATTCGAGGGGATCATTATCCAGCTCTCCGGGTTCTGCGCGCGGATCACCGCATGCAGCTTGGCAGCCAATTCGTTCCATTCCTCGTCAAACCTGGCCACCGGTTCATTCAGGATCTCCAAAACCACATGGTCCTGTCCGCGGTAACGGCGGGCCAGCATTGTCCAGATTGCCAGCGCCCGTTGGTGCTGTGGCGAATTCTCATCCCAGATGAGATTATACCTGCCGGTGACCATAAAGTGGTGACCGGGCAGGCAATGCATGTCCAAAACCATCCACAACCCGGCCCGGCGGGTCCACTCAACCGCCCGGTCAATCCAGGAAAGCCCCTCCTCGGAAAAGGAGAACGGATCTCCGTCATGTTCAAAAAGGGCGTAATCCACCGGAAGGCGGATATGGTCCATTCCCCAGGAGGCGATTCGCTCTATATCCGCTTCGGTAAAATAGACCGCCAGGTAGTTCCGGTCCAGAGTGGATTGGGAGAGCCAGTGCCCGATATTGGTCCCAAAACGTAAAGACGGTTTCATTCTGTCCCTCCTTCTTTCGTGTTTTTCTTTTTAAGTTGTATTTCTCTTTCTTTCCATTTTTTTCTTTAGAACTACAAAAGAAACCTGCTGCCGGGTCGTTTTTCCCCTGGATAAACCCTGCACCTGCCAAATAATGAACCCGGCCAACAAAAGGTAAATCATCCACCAGATAGCAAAGACAAACCCGGCCGGTATAAAGAGACTAGGGTAGCTACGGGCAACCTCGCCGGTGGTCTGGCCGTTAAGAGGCAAGAAAGCAGCGGCAAGGTTCAGGGTAACCATGACGACAAAAGCCGGTATGTCAGGATTTGGAGCAAAAACAGCAAATGCTTCTCCCCCTGCCAGAAAAGTTCCATGTATCACATGCGAACAGAGGTTTTCCGTTTGCTCCTATTATGCTCTATGCCGGGAAAAATACGCTGAAACACCGTGAAAAAAACCGCGCAAACCGGTAAAGAACCTACCGGGTTCAGCAGGTAAGAATGATCGTCAGGAATTTCAGGGGTTCCGCTCCGCAGTTCTCTATGGCATGGCCTTCGCCGTCCCCGGTCAGGACCGCATCGCCCGGGCCGACTGCCCAGGTGTGGCCGGCATCAACCACACGGCCATAACCGCTAATGATATAGAAGATCTCTTCCTCATCCTTATGTTCATGTAATCCGATGGAACAACCGGGTTCCAAGGTTATCACACCCAATAAACGGCTGTCCCCTTTCAGCTCGCCTTTTTCAAAAATATGTTGGATCCTGACTTCTCCCTTTCCTCCCTGCACCTGCCGATGAATTTCCACACGCATCCGGTCGGCTTCCCTAATCATCGTGCACCCTCCTTTCCAAGGACAAAATCTTTATTTCCCCGTTAGGCCCGGATTTTGGCGATTCTGCGCCGGCCCGTATCACCATGGGCAGGACGACTAAGGCCGGCGCAAAACCACCGGTTTTAGGCTTTCATCTTTTCCACGATTGCCTCCGCCATCCGGGCGGTTCCCACGGCAGTGGGGTCATTACGGTCGGGTTTTAAGTCGTAGGTGACATCCTTCCCTTCCTGGATCACCGCAGCGACCGCCTTTTCCACCCGGTCCGCGGCTTCATTTTCCCCCAGATGCCTGAGCATCATGACTCCGGAAAGAATGATCGCCGTGGGGTTAACCTTATCCATCCCCTTATATTTGGGGGCGGAACCGTGGGTCGGTTCGAAAAGGGCCACCCCATCCCCGATATTGGCCCCGGGGGCTACCCCCAACCCTCCGACCAGCCCGGCACAGAGATCAGAGATGATATCCCCGTAAAGGTTGGGGAGGACAAGGACATCGTAGTTCTCCGGCCGCTGCACCAAACGCATGCAGAGGGCGTCCACCAGAACCTCTTCGTACTCGATTACCCCTTCGTATTCCCGGGCAATCTCCCGGCCGACATGATAAAAGAGGCCGTCGGTATATTTCATGATATTGGCTTTGGCCACGGCTGTTACTTTCCGCCGGTTGTTCTTTTTCGCATATTCAAAGGCGTAACGGATTATTCTCTCACTGCCGGAACGGGAGATGGGTTTAATGGAAATAGCGGCATCTTCCTTGATTTTCCCGGCAGGCGCCATCTCAATTATCTTCCGGGCTTCTTCCGACCCGGCCGCATATTCGACCCCGGCATAGAGGTCTTCGGTGTTTTCCCTGACGACCACGATATCCACATTGGAATAGCGGGAACGGACGCCCAGAATGGATTTGCACGGGCGGACGCAAGCAAAAAGATCCAACTCGTGACGGAGCGCCACGTTCACGCTGCGGAATCCGGTGCCGATCGGTGTGGTGATCGGGCCTTTTAACGCCACTTTATTCCGGCGGATCGATTCCAGGACCGCCGCGGGCAGCGGTGTCCCCTCTTTCTCCATCACCTCCGCGCCGGCCTGCTGTTCTTCCCATTCAATTGCCACGCCGGTGGCGTCAAGCACACGACGGACGGCCGCCGCCAATTCCGGGCCTGTTCCGTCCCCGGGAATTAATGTAATACGATAACTCATGGTATCTCTCCTTTCACTGCTGATATGCTTCTTATAGCTACAATTTGATCTTCTAATAACCCGCCATATTCTCCGGTGTCCACTCCGCCCGGTCTTCTTCCACGAATTTTGCCACAGAATACCGTTGTATCCGCCCGTCACCGGCGCCGGTCACCACCCACGCAATCCCGGCATTAATGATCATCCTGGTACAGAGTTTACAGGGTTTGATCCCGTTGATCCGCTCCCCCGTATGCGGGTCGATACAGGCCACGTAAAGGGTGGAGTCCAGCATATCTTGGCGCGAAGCATGGATGATCGCGTTCATCTCCGCATGAACGGAACGGCAGAGTTCATATCTTTCACCCGGCGGGATCCCCGCGCGCTGGCGCGGGCAATCATTAAGATCAATACAGTTAATACTGCCCCGCGGCGCGCCGTTATAACCGGTACTGATTATCTGGTCGTCCCGGACAATCACCGCCCCAAAATGCCGGCGAAGACAGGTTGAACGCTTTGCCACTTCCGCTGCGATATTCAGGTAATACTCGTCTTTTCCAGGTCTTTTCAATAAAACCTCCCCCATTTCCCTGCATGCCCCGCTTCTCTTAAAATCTCTCTTCTTTCCGGCGGGCGCCCGGCAAACCCGGTTTAGGGTCCGGGAAGAAAGAAAGCCAAGCCGGAACTCTCCTTGAGCGGGACCTGGGTCTTTACAGGCCTGGCCGCATACTCCGGGAGGTCAAAGTAGGCGATCAGTTCCCCCTCGCCCTCTACAGAGAATTCACCGTTTACCAAGATCTCTTTGGCTTCTCCGCCGGCCAGCGCCGGCAGTTCCACGATCCGCCAGTCGGCCCCGGAGACCTCTCCCCCGGGCGTCAGGGTGAGGAGGAACAAAAACCCGGCCGCCGGCCTAAATCTGCGGGTGGAATGGTTCTTTATGATTACGGAGAATGTGTAGTTCACCCGGTTCTCAGGGAGAAAGGCCAAAGAAACCGCTTCCAGTCTTTGCAGGGAGAGTTCCCGGCGGCCGACATCCCCGAAAGGCGTATCGTCTTCCGCGGCCTCCAGCCGGTCCAGGCGTTCGGCAAAAAGAACGGCCTTCTCCCGCCAGTTGTTTCTCTCTTCCAGCAGCAACTTGTTTTCACGGAAAAACCCATTGATGATCAGGAAAAAAATCAGGAGAAAAAGAAAAACTCCTCCTGTTATTATCATTTTTTTTCGCGACAATTCTGTTCGCCCTCCCCGGAGATCCATTCTGTCTCTGAATAGACCGGAATTCCCTTCTCTAGCAGCAGGGCGGTGGTTACACCCGGGCCCGGCCGCAACCGCTTTTGAAAGGCTCCATCGTAAATGAAGTTCTTCCCGCAGGATGGACTTCGTTCCTTCAAGATCGCTGCGGTACAGCCCTTTTCCAACAACAACCGCCAGGTTTTTTCCGCCCCCTGCCGGAAATTCTCCGTCAACTCCTGCCCGCAGGCGGCTTTCACCAGGGCCTTTCCTTCCCAACCCGCTTTCCCGTCTCCGCCGATGATCTCCGCGGGTTTCCGGGGTGTGCCGAGACCGCCCAGTTGTTCCGGGCAGGCCGCGATCACCGGTCGCCCCCGGAGTTTCTCCAGTAATAATGGGCAGCAACTGTTTTGCCCGTCATAGCGGCATTTCTCCCCCAAGAGACAGGCACTGACCAATACCGGTGCAAGGCCTACCACCATTCATCATCCCCGCGCGGGCCGGCGCCGGGATCTTCCGGCCGGTAGAAACGGAAGTAAAAACCGGTCGTATGGAGTTTCGCCGCCAGCCACCTGCGGATTAACTCCACCAACAGGCGGCGCGTTGGCGGAAACAGTAAAAGCAGGCCGGCGGCATCCGTCAGCAAACCGGGGGCAATGAGGAGGATGCCCCCCAAAAGGACGCACAACCCGTTCACCATCTCCCAGGCGGGTAAATTGCCGCGCCGGAGTTCGTCCAGGATCCGGTGGAATAAGAAAAAACCCTGGGTCTTTGCGAAAAAAGCCCCGGCTGCTCCGGTCCCCAGCACCACCAGGATGGCGGGCCAGGTGCCAATAGCCTTGCCCAGCTCGATCAGGAGCAATAGCTCCAGCACGGGGAGAACGGTAAAGCAGAGTATGAGTAAAAAAAGCATCGGTTTCCTCCAAAAAGATTAACAATGGCTCCACGTGGGTCTATTCTTCCCCAGCCCTTCCGCCTCCAGTCTATATTCGCGGAAAAACCGGTAATACCTCCTGTGTAACCCGCCTTCATTATCCCTTCCGGGGGAGGAATGGACCTGGAAAAAGTTTAAATCTGCGGCATCGGCGGCATCCTTCTTTTATGCGCAGTCTTTTCTTCCATTTCCCGCAGGCGTTCTATAACCTCCGGTTTGCCTTCACCGGTTAACAAATAGCGGTCCAGGTCTTCGTAGGTCAACCCCAGTTGCCCCTCGTCGGTCTGCCCCTCCCACAACCCGGCGGAAGGCGGTTTATTGATGATCTTCTCCGGTATGCCGAGGCAACGGGCAAGGGCACGGACTTCGGTTTTTACCAGGTTTCCCAAGGGCAGAAGGTCCACCCCACCATCCCCGTATTTGGTAAAATAACCGATCGCCCGTTCACTGCGGTTGCTTGTCCCCACCACCAGGTAATTAAGGCGGGCCGCCCAATGATAAAGGGCGATCATCCGCAGCCGCGGTTTGATATTATAGAAGGCGGGTTCCCGTTCATCCCCGTTTACCTCCTCCCCGGAAAGCCTCCCGGCTGTCAACAGGTACAGATCATCGAGGTCAATCAGGCGGTAAGGCAGGCTGAGCTCTTCCGCGACGAATTGGGCATCTTCGACCTCTTCGGGGCTGCTGAAACAAGGCAGGATCAGCCCCAGGGTTTCACCGCCGCAGGCCTTCTTGCACAAGGCGCCAACCACCGCCGCGTCAACCCCACCGGAAAGCCCAAAAACCGTTCCTTTCGCCCCGGCCGCCTGAACCTCCTGGGTCAGCCAGGCGACAAGAGCCTTTGTTCTTTCTTCGGGCCGGCTCTTCTCCACAGCCAACACCTCCTCTCCTCCTACCGGCTTAACCACTGGTTTAACATTTTTTACAATTAAAGATTCATTTTCAAGCTACCTAAAAAATATATACCGGTAATAATCATCCGCCGCTGGAGAGATCCGTAACACCCGTAACAAAGTAGGAGGGAAGGCCATGCGTCAGCAATCAACTGTCACGACTTGGGCGAAGAAAAACTTCATGCTGTGGTTCATGGAAAACTATCCTCTCCGTGATAACAGTGGACGAAAGATCCTGACCTACCTGTTGGAGAAGCGCGCCCTCGGTTTTCTGCATATTATCGAAAACGGCTCTCTTTTCCGTCCGCTTTTGGTGATCTCCAGTGAAAACACGGGCATGCCTTCCTGTTTGCTCATGACGGTTAAGGATACCCTGTCCAACCCCGATTCCATCCTGGAGTACCTGGAAAACTTCGAGGCGAGTAAGGGCAATAAGCTTTTTCTCACATTTTACTTTCCGGACCGGGAAAAATGCCGGCCTTTTTGGCAGGTCTCCGAAGAAGGGGCATTAATCATTCCCCCGGATAGAATCAGGAATTTACAGTTCAACTTTGAACTCCGGCTTCTCCTGGAAGAAGAAAGGAAAAACTTACGCCGGCAAGAGCTGATGGCCGAGATTGACCAAGCCTTGGCCAAAGGCGAAAAACGGGTCTTCCAGCAACTGGCCAGAGAGTTAAAAAACCTTTAGTTTTCCAAGAACCCTTTTCCCCTGACAGACCGGGCGAGCGCACGTGCGTGCTCCCCCTCTCTTATTTCCCTCCAAACCGCCGGCAGCCGGTGAATATCCGGAATCCAAAAATCTGCCGGCCCTTTTTTTTCTTTACTCACCAAAACAGTCCAAAACCCCATCTTTTTTGCGGTCTCCAGGTTGGCCGGTTGGTCATCGAAAAAGAGACAGTTTTCTGCTTTTACCGCCAATGCCTCCAGCAACAGGCGGTAAGAAAACGGGTTCGGTTTTCCGAGATAGCCGCTGAAACGGAGGTCAAAAACCCCCTGAAAACAATGGTCAATCCCCAAAACCCTTAGGACCCTTGTAATATGCTCTTTTGGACTGTTGGAGAAGATAACTTTGAGAAGGGGGATCTCCTCCAAAATCCTCCGGAGCAGAGGGTCGGGGGTAAGATACTCCTCTACCCCGGTAAGGTAAGCATGGCGAAAATACTCCTCCGGATCAATCCCGTGCCTCTCGCGGACACCCCGCAGGGTGGTCCCGTATTTGTAAAAATATTCCTTCCTGAGGGCGATTACATCCGGTAAGTCTAGCGCCAGTTTTTTCTGTAAAAAGCGTTCGATCCGTTGGTCAATAGCCTTTATTAGTCCGGTTTCTGTAAGATACAAGGTCTCATCCAGGTCAAAAACCAAATGGGTGATGGTAATTGTCGACACCGGGCTCCTCCTCTTCCTCAATCTTCTTCTTCAAGGTAAAATATTATCGCCGGCAAAAACATGCGTCTCTCTTTTTCTCGACATACGTCTCTCTTTTCCTCTTCTCCAACGCGGGCGATGAAAAAAGCTCCCTGGTTGATTCGGCAGGAAGCTGATGAAGTCCTGTTTTTTCGCTAAATTTTAACCCCTTCCAAGCGCAAAAGGTATTTTTTCAGCTGTTCACCCCCGCCGAACCCGCCGAGGCCGCCGGTGGCCACCACCCGGTGGCAGGGGATCAGCAGGGGGAGGGGGTTTGCCCCACAGGCTTGTCCCACCGCCCGTGCCGCCCCCGGTGAACCGGTCGCCGCTGCGATCTCTTTGTAGGTACGGGTTTCGCCATAGGGGATTTCGGTTAGCGCCCGCCAGACCCGCTGTTGAAAATCGGTCCCTTCCACCCGGTAAGGAAAAACCAAATCCCTGCGCCGGCCTTGAAGATATGCTGCCAAGGCCGGCAAAAACGGGTGGGTTCCGGAAGACCGCCGGGCTTCCACCGCCACTGTCTCTTCGGTGACCCCCTTTTGCCCGGGCAGGATAACCCTCCGGAGGAAGCCTTCTTCATCCCAGAAAACAAAGCCTTTTCCAAAACCGGGAATATGGAATTCCATATGGCCTAACCCCTCTGTTGCTGTAAACTCTCCGTCCCTGTCCCCACAAAGAAGCCTTCCTTTTCCTGCAGGTATTCTTCGCCGACTTTCCAAATATCTCCGGCGCCCATGGTGATGATGAGGTCGCCGGGCAGGGCTTCCTGCAGGAGATGTTCCCTAATGGAGGTCATATCCCCAAGATACCGGACATCACTATGGTACTTGCCCGCCTCCGCCGCCAGAATGCGGCTGGAAATATCCCCCGGGTCCTTCTCCCGCGCCGGGTAGATGTCGGCTAAAACCAAAATATCAGCGGCATTAAAGGCATGGGCGAACTCTGTCAGCAAATAGCGGGTCCTGCTGAAGAGGTGGGGCTGGAAAACACACCAGATCCGGCCGGGGAAATGGCTCCTGGCCGCCCGCAAGGTTTTGGCGATCGCCACCGGGTGATGGGCGTAATCGTCAACAACCAGTATCTTCCCGACTTCGCCTTTGATCTCAAAACGCCGCCTGACACCCTGAAACTCTTCAAGAATGGAAAGGGCCTCTTCCACTTCCACTCCCACCTGAACCCCGGTGACCAATGCCGCCAGGGCGTTCAGGAGATTATATTCTCCGGGGACCTGCAGCCGGAGACGGCCTTTATATTCCCCGCCATAAAAAAGGTCGGCTTCTGTCCCCAGGGGCGGGCGGACCTTCAGGTTCTGGAGAAACCAATCGGCCTCCTGGCTAAAGCCAAAACTGATCACCGGCGCCTTGGAAACCGCAGCCAACTCCGGAAAATGCTTCTCTTCGCGCCAGGAAATCAACCCGCCGTCGGCCGGCAAAAGCCGGACAAAATTCTGAAAGGCCTCAATCACCATGCGCGAATCAGGAAAAATATCCGGGTGGTCCCAGTCCACATTGGTGATCACAGCGTATTTGGGGGAAAGATGTAAAAAAGAACGGCGGAATTCACAGGCTTCAACAACTATATATGGACTGGCGCCGGTCCGGTGGTTCCCCGGGAGTTCCTTCATTTCGCCCCCCACCTCCACCGTGGGGTCCTTACCGCTCCTGGTTAAGAGGAGCGAGATCATGGCGGTGGTGGTGGTTTTCCCGTGCGTACCCGCGACCGCGATGCCCACACCCATCTCCCGCATCAATTTCCCCAAAAGCTCGGCTCCTTCCAAAACCGGGATCTTTTCGGTACGGGCCTTGATTAGCTGGGGGTTATTCTCCCCGACCGCATTGGTATAGACAACCAAATCAATATCTTTGGTAATACGCTGCGGGTCATGCCCGTAATCCACCGGGATTCCCCTTTCCTCCAACTCCCGCGTGGCCTTTGTCCGGCACCTGTCGGAACCGGCGACACGGTATCCCCTGTCACTATAGATTTTCGCCAAAGCACTGAGACGGTTACCGCCAATGCCAATAAAATATATACTATCACCCGATTTCAAAAGCATCCGTCCTTTCTGATACCGCCCGGCGCCGGTATCTATCTTATTCGCCAACCGAAAAGAAAAGTATCCAGGATCCAAAGGGCTCTTTTAATTGACATGCTCCCTGTTCTTTGTTAAACTGACTCTTGTATCCAACAGAATGACTATTTATATTAGTTCATTATTCTTGGAGGATTTCCTTCATCTTTATATCTTATCCTAAAATTCAATAAAAAATCCATATTTTCGAAAAGGAGGCTCAAAATCGTTGGGACTCACATTAGCAGAGAAAATCATCCAAAACCACCTGGTTTCCGGGAAGATGGAACCGGGAAACGAAATCGCCTTGAAGATCGACCAGACTTTGACCCAGGATGCCACCGGGACCATGGCCTATCTCCAGTTTGAAGCCTTGGGACTGGACCCGGTAAAAACCGAACTCTCTGTCAGCTATGTTGACCACAATACCCTCCAAGCCAGTTTTGAAAATGCCGACGACCACCTCTTTCTCCAGACAATTGCCGCCCGGTACGGCATTTATTTCTCGCGTCCAGGCAACGGCATCTGTCACCAAGTCCATCTGGAACGGTTCGGTGTTCCCGGCGCCACACTGCTGGGTTCCGACAGCCATACCCCCACCGCCGGCGGCCTCGGGATGCTGGCTTTCGGCGCCGGCGGGCTGGATGTGGCCGTAGCCATGGCCGGCAGGCCCTTTTACCTTACCATGCCCGAGATTGTCCGGGTAAACCTCACCGGCGAATTGCCCCCCTGGGTGACGGCGAAAGACATCATCCTCGAACTGCTCCGCCGTCTTTCCGTTAAAGGGGGCGTGGGAAAGATCTTTGAGTATGGCGGCGAGGGCATAAAGAACCTTACCGTCCCGCAACGGGCCACTATTACCAATATGGGAGCGGAGCTGGGCGCCACCACTTCGCTTTTCCCCAGTGACGAGCAGACCAAGCTTTTTTTGAAAGCGCAAAAAAGAGAAGGGGTCTGGCGGCCGTTAGCCCCGGATCCGGATGCCCGGTACAGCGAGACGATCACCATTGACCTTGGCGCTTTGGAGCCGCTGGTGGCCTGCCCCCATTCACCCGACGCCGTCCGCAAAGTGACAGAAGCCGGCCCAATTCCTTTAGACCAGGTGGCAATCGGCAGTTGTACCAATTCATCCTATACCGATCTCATGCGGGTGGCCGCCATTTTGAAGGGAAAGACCGTCCATCCCAAGACCAGCCTGGTTATTTCCCCCGGTTCACGGCAGGTCTTGTTGATGCTGGCAAAAAGTGGGGCCCTAACGGACTTGCTGGCGGCCGGTGCCCGTTTGCTGGAAAACACCTGCGGGCCATGTATTGGTATGGGACAAGCCCCCTGTTCCGGCGGTAACTCCCTCCGCACCTTCAACCGGAACTTTGAGGGGCGCAGCGGGACCAAAGACGCCCGGATCTACCTGGCCAGCCCGGAAGTGGCCGCCGCCTCCGCCCTCACCGGGAAGCTTACCGACCCCAGGACTCTTGGCGAATACCCGGAGGTTCCGCTCGCTGACGAATTCATCATCGACGACAGTATGATTATCCCGCCAGCAACTGATCCGGCAACCGTGACTATTAGACGCGGGCCTAATATTAAACCTTTACCGCGGCGGGGTCCGCTGGCGAAGACCCTCGCCGGTTCCGTATTGATTAAGGTCGGTGATAATATCACCACCGACCACATCATGCCGGCAGGCGCCAAGATCCTGCCTCTGCGTTCCAATATCCCGGCCATTGCCGAGTATGTTTTTTCCGGTATTGATCCGGAGTTCCCGGCCCGGGCCAGGGAAAAGGGGGGCGGTTTCATTGTCGCCGGTGAGAACTACGGCCAGGGTTCCAGCAGGGAACATGCGGCCTTGGCCCCAATGAGCCTTGGCGTCACCGCCGTATTTGCCCGTTCTTTTGCCCGGATTCACCGGTCCAACTTGATCAACTGCGGAATTTTACCTCTGGTCTTCAGCGATCCCGCTGATTATGAAGGGATCTCTCCAGGCGATACTTTATACCTGGCCAACCCGGAAGAAGGGATCAACAGCGGGGAACTCCTGGTGGAAAATCAAACCCGCAACCGGAGCTTCCGGGTCTTGCTCCCCCTGGGAGAAAGGGAAAAAGAGATTTTGCGCACCGGCGGCCTGCTGAATCTCACGAAGAAACAGGCGGAAGGTGAGTAGCCGCGTACGCCACCGGCATGCGGCCAACTAATTGAATACTAATAACCTTCATTGGAAGCGCCGAGTTTTTCCGCTTTTGCCGGATCGATTTGGTGCTGACAGACGGGGCACTTGACCAAGGCCCCGTTTTTTTGCGGGCCGGATGTGGCTGCCACCCCGAACATCGCCCCGCAACGCGGGCACTTGATGCTCTCTTCGGCATTATCGGCAGCGGCGGGGATCTCGACAGAAGACGGGGTTTTTTCCATCATATCCTCTCCTTTCAAAAAGCTCTGCGGATCAGTGGCATAATATCCACGAAACCGTTATTATTCTCCTACATCTTGCCGGCTCTATTCACGATTTTTGCGCGCGCCAGTGAAAACCGGCGGTTTTAGCTATGCTTCCCCTGTTGACCGGGGTTTGGCTGTTTTTTTCTTCCCCGGGCTGAAAAAAATAAGGAGGGGAGGTGAGGTTATGGCGCGCCGCCGGAGTATAGTCTCGGACGAGGTCAAATACGAAATCGCCCGGGAACTCGGGTTTGCCCACCGGATTCGGCGGGACAAGGGAGGTTATGATTACGGCAATATCACCACCCGTGAGGCCGGGCTCATTGTCCGGGGCTTAATCCAAAAGGCCGAAGAGATGATGAGCAATAACCAGCCACCCCAGGGACGGTCTTAACCGTCCCTTTTTCTTGCCATTAATTCCTTTCCCAGCTTGAGCAGGTATTTTTCTATAGCCGGAGAATTTTTAGCTAAATACAGTACTGGACACAGCACCAAATCAAAACCAAGATCGGAGGAGTAATCATGATGGATTCGCATTCTTGTCGCAGCAAAATCCGGACGACCAATCATCCCGGTATTCTCAGATCCGCAAGACACAGCCATACACCGCGGATCCGCGCCAGGTATACCCGCACCGTATGCGCCAGCGGTATCTGCGGCCTGTTCCTCAGCGCTTTCCTGTTTTTGGCCTCTCCGGCTTTTGCCGCCAATACGACCGGCCAAATCCTCAACCGCCTTTCCAGCCTGGAGAGCCGGTGGGGACACCTTCACCTCGGCGGGAAAATCACCTTTTCCACTGATTATTTCACCTACGACGGGGTCTTTGATCCCGAAGCACCCGGCGAATTCCCGTCTTTAGAAGGCAGCAGCGCCCTCTGGCAGGAGCTTCAGATCTTTCTCAACGCCCGTTTGGATCGCCACTTCGACCTCTCGCTCTCCTTTGCCGGGCAGGATTTCTATGGTTCACAGCAGTTGAGTGGTTTTTCCCTCTTTTTGAATGAGACGATCCTCAGGTACCGTTCGTCCAATCTCCTGGCTGATCTGGGCCGGCTCAATTTCTCCCTTGATCCCCTGGGCCTAATCGCCGACCGCTCTTCCTACCCGGTAGAAGGCCTGGTGGTACAGACCGGAACGCAAAATTATTACCTTGGCGGTTACTATTCCCGGCTCGCCGGTGAAGAACTGGCCTTGCGTCTAGCCTTTCCCCAACCAGGCTATATGGCGGGTATAACTGTAGTCCCCTTTGCCAACAGCGCCGTGGCTATTGACCTCCTGACGGAAGTGGCCGGGGGAATCCTCCAGGGCGAACTGGCCTGGTACCGCCCGGACCAAAAACGTTATCCGGAGGCGAGCGGCGCCTTCGGCAGCCTGTTGGCATGGAAAAGGGATTTTTCCCTTTCCTCCCTTACCCTCCAGGCCGGGAGGTTTGAGGAAGGATTTTCCCCCTTTTCATCCCGTCTTGCCCATGTGGCGACCAACGGGAATGCCATAAATTTTGCTCCCAACACCTATGGCGTGGCCGGGGAATATCTCAGAAAGCTCCAGAACGGTTGGAATCTCCTGCTCAAAGCAGGACTTTCATACCCTTGCCGGGCGGAGGAGAACTCTTCCGGGCGCCTCTCTTTCAGCGGACGGATCCAAAAGACCTTCTCTTCCTCCATCAGCCTGGAGGCAGGGTATGATTACCAGCCCCCGGGCGCCGGCAACTATGGCTTTTTTATCTGCCGGCTGACAGCCCTGTTTTAACCGGCGGGCAAATAAAATAGAAAAGACAAAAGACAGCCGGTTTTTCTTCCGGCCGTCTTTTTTGCTTTCATTGATTACTCGCGCATACGCGGGCGCGCGTATGCGCGGGCGCGTATGCGCGTTGTGTGCGGTCGCTTTGATGGTGTGAAGGAATGTGACTATACTCCGGTGTGCGTGTGTGCGTTCCACCAACAAATTCCGTATATCTTTCCTCCGTGTGCGTTGCGCGCATAAGTGCTACGTCTTGCCAACGCTAGAACTGGTACCGGTCGATGCTGTGTGTAGGCCACACAAACACGCTGTGCCTCCAATTATAGATTTGCAAACCCAATGAGGAGCGATAAGATTGTAAGGTAACGGTAGACCTTTTCGGAATCCGGCACCCAGGTCTCGGGAACAAAGACCCGGTCCCCGTCGGCCAATTCCAGATCGCTCCCGGGTTCGTTGGAAAAATGATATCTCCGTCCCACTTTTACCTTAATTTCTTCCCCGGTTTCCCGCGAAGAGACAAGGACCTTTCCCAGTTCCGCCCGTTGGGTTGGGCCACCCGCCATGGCTATAGCCTCACCGACACCGCTCCCTGGTTTCAAGTCATAAACCCCCGGCCTGTTAACCTGCCCGGTAACTGTCACCCGGATCGTCTTGGGCTTAACCACCGTCACTATGACCCTGGGGTCAACCAGCAGTTGGGAGAAGTCCGCCTCCAGCATCCTGGTGACCTCTTCCACAGTTTTCCCGGCAACATCCACCTTCCCGACCAGCGGCACAAAAATACTTCCGTCCGGCAAGACAGTGGCTTCACGGAGTTGAAGGTCTGGATGGCCCCATACCTCAACAGAGATAACATCTTCCGGTCCCAGGTGATAACCGGCGGCTTCTTCAGCGTGTAACCGGAAAACCCCAAAAATATCGCCGGTTATTACGACCGCTAAGAGCATAAGAAGAATAATCTTAACCTTACCTGTCAGTCTCATAACTCAGCCCTCCAGTTTCGCGCATGCGTGCTTCTGCTTCTCTTCACGGCCACCATCCCATAGGCGGGTGCTGGTTAGGAATTATGCCACGCGCGCTCTTCTATTCTCCGCATCCGGCTCTCGACTCCCCTTTTGATTTCTCCATTTTTCCGTTGATTCCTTCCCCGCGCTTTAAAGGATAAAATTACTAAATTGCAAAATTTTCAGGAGGATTTTTGGTCCCGGTGGCCAATTAAAATACAAAAAGTAAAAAGGTGGTAAGAATGGAAAAATTATTAAAAACTTTCTTTCTGTTTTTCCTCCTTTTTCCTTTGCTCACTACCGGTTGTTTACAGAAACCCTATTATCCGGGGAAGGACTACGGCGAACTAAAAATCCGCCTGGTGCTGGCGGAGGAGGCCGCCTCGGTACAAACGGCAACCACTGGTGCGATGGCAACCGCCGGCATCGAAAAAATCCTGATCCGCCTGAGTCACGGCAAAGGCAAGCTCACCCGGACCGGGGAAGTCCGCTATCTTTCCGGCCAACCAATGGAAGCCCGTTTTTCCTCCCTTTACCCGGGGAAATGGCAGGTAACCGCAGAAGCCTATGATGAAGAGGGGTTCGTAGTCCTCCACTGCAGCCGCGAGGTGACCATCGAACCGGGGAGCAGCAACACCACAGAATTATATCTAACGGCGGCGCCGGGCTTTTTGGATTTTACCTTTGACGCTTCTGCGCTCCCCGGATTCGGCACAGAGATCACCGAAGGAAAACTCTATGCCTACCTGGACCCAAAGAGCAACCAGTCGACCTCTTTTCCCCTCATCCGGGGGGGTGATTACCTAAAAGGTTTAGTTAAGTTGCCGGCGGGCACCTTTCAAGTACGGGTGGTTGTGCCGCAGATCACCAACGGGATCTACGAAAGCCCCTACTATACAGTACACATTCTCCCGGGCAGAACCGAAAATCTGACCGTCGGTCCGTGCGAAGAGTTGACTATAGGCGGGATCATCGATTTTCCTCCGGAAAGACCCGGCCAATTAACCCTGAGCCCGGAGGAACCTGGCGGGAGCGGTTCCGTTACCCTCCACCTTTCCTGGGCGGCAGTCAACATATCGGACCTGGGTGGTTACCGTCTCTACCGCACCAATGCCGAGGGGCGCTTTATTCACCTGGCTGAAGTGGGTCCGGACACCCTCGTCTACACCGATACCGTGCCTTCCGGCAACTACTATAATGGCCGGGTCGGGTACGCCGTCAGCAGCTTTGACCGGGGAGGAAATGAGAGCCTCTGGAGCGAACCGGTTTACCTGGAAAAGCCGGGAGAAAACAGCCGGTAAAATGTCCGCCGCCTCCGCAGTCAACCGGAAAGATTTCCCATTCTTTTCCGCGCCTGCACTCCGTTAATTTTCCGTCTTACGGTCAAGAATATAAAAAGAAGGGTAACCGCCTGAGGGCGTAAAGAGTCCGGGAGTATGGCGTGTCTGTGCATATCCCATATTAACACGCCATCTGTGAGGAGGTGGGAAAGGGTGAGAACGGCCGATTGGATCGTAATCGCTTTGGGCGCTCTGGTATCG
The DNA here is from genome assembly GCA_012735195.1 of Bacillota bacterium. Taxonomy (GTDB): domain Bacteria; phylum Bacillota; class UBA4882; order UBA10575; family UBA10575; genus JAAYGG01. The sequence goes on along the minus strand of JAAYIC010000014.1, from coordinate 110,277 downwards.
GCGATTGGTTATAGTTTTCTTCCGATGAATTGGGCCTGGTTTGTTCTGGGATTTGGCGTAGCCCATATCATCCTTGGTGCGATCGACCTTATTTTCCGCACCGAAGCCCGGGCCGGAAACTAGCGGCGCGGGAAAAGCGGATTCACAGGCGGGATTAAAAGTGAGAGGTGAGAAGAACGCACGCGCGTTCCTCACCTCTCACCGCTTTTTCGCCTGCTGTGATGTCAATTCAAACCCAAAATCTGCCGTGTTACTTCTTTCATCCCTTCCGGGGGCGTCTTCAGGCGATGCCGGACCGGTCTCTCCTGTAAACCCCGGAGCGCAGCCGGGATCTCCTCCCCCGTAAACTCGGACAAAACCTCCAAAAGGGCAAAATCGTCCTTGCCCCGGCAACTCTCTTCACCCATGACCGCCTGGACGACGCTCCTGGTGAATTTAAAGGGGCTGGCGGTGGCGGCAATGATCGCCGGCCGGTGGTCACCGGTTTCTCGCCGGTAGTCCCGGCAGACTTTCACCCCGACCGCTGTATGCGGGTCAATCAAATACCCGTATTCCCGGTAGACATCGCCAATCGTGGCCATGGTCTCCTCTTCATTGGCAAAACCGCCCCAAAAATCCTCCTGCAACCGGGTATGTGCTTGTCCTCCCAGTTGGTAACAGCCTTCTTCCTGCAGCCGGCCCATGAAACCGCTTACCGCCGCCGGATCCCGGTCCACCAGTTCAAACAAGAGCCGTTCCAGGTTACTGGAGACCAGAATATCCATGGAAGGAGAGATGGTCCTGTACAATTGCCGGCGCCGGTCGTAAAAACCGGTATTGATAAAATCCGCCAAGACATTGTTTTTGTTCGAAGCGCAGACCAGCCGGTGGACAGGCAGGCCCATTCTTTTACCATAGTAAGCCGCCAGGATATTGCCGAAATTCCCGGTGGGGACCACTATATTAAACCCTTCGTCCGCGGGGAAAAGCCCATTTTCTTTCCCTTTAAACCAGGCCCAGAAATAATAAATAATCTGTGGAACAAGCCGTCCCCAGTTAATCGAGTTGGCTGAGGAAAAAGCCATACCCTGCCGGTGCATGGCGGTTTTTAGTTCCTTGTCGGCAAAGAGCCTCTTCACCCCGGCCTGGGCCTTGTCAAAATCGCCTTCAACAGCGACAACAGATGTATTCTCCCCTTCCTGGGTGGTCATCTGTCGCTCCTGAATTTCACTGACACCCTGGTCCGGGAAGAAAACAATCACCCGCGTGCCGGGGAGATCCCGGAACCCCTCCAGGGCCGCCTTGCCGGTATCCCCGGAGGTGGCCACCAAAATAACGATCTCCGACCGGTCGCCGGTCTTGGTCACCGCGGCTTTCAATAGATGGGGTAAGGCCTGCAGGGCCAGGTCTTTAAAGGCACAGGTTGGACCATGCCAAAGTTCCAGAAAGCCCATTTTCTCCCCGGTCAAATGAACGGGAGCGATTTCCGGGGTGTCGAAATTGCCGCCGTAAGCCTTTTCAATCACAACCCGCAGTTCCGCGCCGGAATAATCGGAAAGGAAAGAACTGAGAATCTCTCCGGCCAGTTCCCGGTAACCCTGGGTGGCAGCGGCAGCAGCCTCTATTAGGCCAATTTCCGGTAAGGATCCGGGGACAAAAAGACCGCCGTCCGGCGCCAGCCCCGTCTTGATCGCCACAGCGGAAGCAACGGGTTCACTGCCGCCCCTGGTGCTGATATATTTCATTTCCGGCGGCAAAACCTATTCCCCTTCCACCCTGGAAACGGCACTCCGTAACATCTTAAGCTCAACCTTGTCGTTCACCCGCAGGAGGATTTTATTATCCATAATCTGGGTTATCTCCCCGCAAATCCCGCCAATGGTAATGACTTTATCCCCCTTCTTTAAGGCGTTCAGCATCGCCTCCCGCTTTTTTTGCTGTTTACGCTGGGGCAGGATTAAGATTGCCCAAAAAACAACAAAAACGATGATCATCGGCAAGAACGCCCTTAAACCGGCACCGCCCGCCGGTTCGGCTTGTGCTACTGCTGCTGAAGCTAAGAGAAGATTCATTTTCCAACCTCCATTAGTTTTTATTGTCAGCCCGGGATTACGCATTAGTATTCCACACTAAAAGGAAAAATCCTACCCGGTGGAGTCATTTTTCTCTTTTCCCGGACCGTAATACCTGTAAAAAAACTCCTCTTTTGCCCGGTTAAAATGGTTTTCCTGCAGAGCGCGGCGGATCTCCTGCATCATTTCCCGCAAGAAATAAAGGTTATGGTGAGTGACCAGGACCAAACCGAGGATCTCCTTGGCGTTAAAGAGATGCCGCAAGTAGGCGCGGGTAAAATTCTGACATGTATAGCAGGAGCATTCCGCATCCAGGGGTGAAAAATCCCGGGCGTAGACGGCGTCGCGGATAATCACCCGCCCCCGGCTGGTCATTGCCGTCCCGTTCCGGGCGATCCGGGTGGGAAAGACGCAATCAAACATATCAATCCCGCGGGCCACTCCTTCCCAAAGGGCATCCGGAGAACCGACGCCCATAAGGTACCTGGGTTTGTTCTCCGGCAGCAAGGGCACGGTGTAATCCAGCACCTCATACATCAAAGGTTTGGGCTCGCCGACGCTGAGTCCGCCCACAGCGTAGCCGGGGAAATCCATCGCTACCAGCTCCCGGGCGCTTTTTTCCCGCAAGTCATGGTAGACGACCCCCTGCACAATCCCGAACAACGCCTGCTTGGGATTTTGGTGCGCCTCCCGGCAACGCGCAGCCCACCTGGTAGTTCTTTCCTGAGCTTCCCGCGCCGCCTCGTAGGGAGAGGGGTAGGGAAGACATTGATCGAGGGGCATGATTATATCCGCGCCCAGTTCCGCCTGGATCGCCATGACCTTTTCCGGGGTAAGAAAATGCGGTGACCCGTCGAGGTGAGAACGGAAAACCACACCCTCCTCTTCCACCTTGGTCAGGGAGGCGAGGCTAAAAATTTGAAAACCGCCGCTGTCGGTGAGGATCACCCCCGGCCAGTTCATAAAAGAATGGAGACCGCCGGCTTCCTGTATGATCTTGCTCCCCGGCCGCAGGTAAAGGTGGTATGTGTTGGCCAGGATAATCGGAAAACCGATCTCCTGCAACTGGCCGGGGGTCAGGGTCTTTACCGTGGCCTTGGTGCCCACCGGCATAAAGACAGGCGTGGGGATCTCCCCCCGCGGGGTGTGGAGAACCCCGCACCGGCCCCTGTTTTCTTTGGATTTATATTCAATGGTGAATTTGAAGAGTTCTCATCCTTTCCAGTCTAAAGTGCTAAATAATCAACATGGCATCGCCGAAGCTGAAAAAACGGTAACGCCTGCGTACCGCCTCCTCGTAAGCGGCCAAAACCCGTTCCCGCCCGGCAAAGGCGCAGACCATCATCAGTAGTGTACTGCGGGGGAGATGAAAATTGGTCAGCAGGGCGTCCACCACCTTGAAACTGTAACCCGGGTAGATAAAGAGTTCTGTCCGGCCGGTCCCCGCCGCAACTCCCCCATCTTCCCGGCTTGCGCTCTCCAAGGCCCTGGTCACCGTGGTCCCTACGGCAATCACCCGGCCGCCGGCCATCCTCGTCTCCGCCACCGCCTTCGCCACTTCCCGGCTAATGCTATATTCTTCACTATGCATCTTATGTTCTTCAATTTGCTCCGTTTTTACCGGGCGAAAAGTATCCAGGCCGATATGGAGGGTGAGAAAGGTGGTCCGCACTCCCCGCGCCCGTACCGCAGCCAGCAGTTCCGGGGTGAAATGCAGCCCGGCCGTGGGCGCGGCCGCCGACCCCTCAAAACGGGCGTAAACCGTTTGGTACCGTTCGCGCATACGGGCGCGCTCCGCCGCTGCCGGCTTTTTTATATAAGGGGGTAAAGGGACCTCCCCCAGTTCATCGAAGCAGGCCCGTAATTCATCGCCGTGCCGGTTAAACCGGAGCACCCGCCCGCCGGCAGGGGTACGACCGGCAACCACCGCCGTCAGTTCCTTTTCCCCGCCAAAGACCAGCTTTTGCCCGGTACGGATTTTCCGGCCCGGGCGGACAAGGACCTCCCATTCATTCTCTCCTGAGGGGTGCAAGAGTAGGACCTCAGTCTTCCCGCCGCCGGGGAGTCTTTTCGCCCACAAACGCGCCGGGATCACCCGGGTGTCGTTAAAGACCAGCAGGTCATTGGGGTTCAGCCAGGCGGGCAAGTCGGTAAAACCTGCGTGGTGCAGGCGGTTACTCTCCCGTTCCAAAACAAGCAGGCGCGACCGGTCCCGCCGGTCCAGGGGGTACTGGGCGATGAGTTCCTCCGGCAGCGTGTAATCAAAATCCTTCAACAGCACCTTATCCTTTTCTCCTTACGAATTCCTTGGTATAGATCTTATCTATTACTGGCCGGGATTTATCAGGTCATACAGCAACTGAACCGCGGGTCTTTCCCTCATCTGCATAAGGGTTGTACCGGTATTCTTCGCCCACACGCGCCCGCAGGTCAGCAAAGGGTTACCGCCGGCGCCGGCGGGACCGCCGGGGGTGACGGGCCCAAAAAAGCTCCCGGCCACAGCCACAAGGAGGAAAAAAGCCACCGCCACCAGGCCAAAACGGATTTTTTTCCGCACCTCCGCCAGGATCCCATAGACCTCATTGCCGGCGGGTTGCGGATGATAGATCTTAACCCGGCGGAACGCCCCGTCTTTGGTCAGGATAATCGCTTCGCTCTTCCCGTCATACTTTAAGAGCAATCCCTTGATGATCCTCATTTGGCCCACCCGCCTTTCCCCCTTGCAAATAACTGCCAAGATAAGAGAAGTTGCCAACGCGCAACAGACATAAGGCAATCAGATAAATCCGGTGCCGGCGAAAGGTCTTGGTGCTCAAACCAAACTGCTCGGTCAACCATTTATACGGCAGGGTTCCTTTTTTTAAGACCTTTTCCACCGCCGGCCGGTGCCCGGTGATTGCCGCTGCGATTTCATGTAAAGTTTCCCTTGTATCCCGGTGTTTTGGCGAGGCCGCCACCAGTTGTTCCAGGGTTATGCCAAAACCACGCAAAGCCTCCTTGAATTCTTCAATCTCCTGCCGGCGTTCTACTCTTTCCTTCAGCAAAAAATAACGCTCCTGCGAGCCTTTAACGACCATTTCGGCCTCATCTTCCCCGGACCATTGCAAGCCGCTCAAGGGCACCTCTCTCCCCACATAATGCTGGCGGCGAAAATAATCGATGATCCGGCGGCGAATCACCATTTCGGCAAAGGAAAGAAACGACCGGTTTTTTGCCGGCGAAAAACTGTCGATAGCTTCGTTAAAGGCGATTAAGGCCACACTGAATTCATCATCCGTCTCCGGATTAAGATACCGCCGGCAGGCCAAGGCGGCTACCCGGAGTACAAAAGGGGAATAATCCCGCAGCAGCGCTTCTCTGGCCGCTTCGTCCCCGTTTTTCGCCGCCGACAGGTAGTAATCGATTTTTTTCTCTCCCGGCCCTTGTTGCCGGGTGGATTTACCCCTCATGAACCGGCAGCTCCGTCCTTTTTTATTATTCTTCCCGCGCCGGCAAAGCGCACGCCATCTTTACCGCAGGCGGGGGATGAGTTGGAAAATGAGCAAAGTCAAGATGATCCCTAATAAACCGCCGATTACTACCTCTACAGGCGTATGGATCTTCGTCTCTACCCTGCTCTCCGCCAACAAAAAAGCCAAAAACAAAGCGAGTGCGGTGACCAGCCCGCTACCGCTGAGCAGAGCAATGATCGTGGTGATGGCAAACCCCAGCGCCGTATGGCCGCTGGGCATCCCCCCGGAAAAAGGAAGTCCTTTACCGGTCCGGGTCTTCAAAACAAGCACGGACAGGAAGACCAGTGCCAGGGCGATCAGGCTCAAATAAACGGGAGAATCTCCCACGGCTGCAACGACTTGTGGTATTAGCGGGTCGAATCTTGGGAAAAAAACAATGTACCCGGTGATCACAGCGTAGACCGCAGCCAGGATCACTGCGCCGGCGGCCAGGTTTTTGGCTGCTGCCGCCAGCGGATGGTAACGATCGGTAATCAGATCAATCGTCACTTCTACGGCGGTATTGATCATCTCGGTGATTAAGACCAGGAAGATGGCTGTCAAAACCAGAAGAAACTCCCCTTTGCTAATTCGAAACCAGAGACTCAAGAGGAGGATCGCGGCGGTGGCAAAGACATGAATCCGGAAATTTCTCTGCGTACGCAGGCAGTAAATGACCCCGCTTGCCGCCCGGTTGAATCTCTCCAGTAAGTTCCTATTCTTCATCGCCATTGACTCCGCTGAGAAACGCTTCCTCCTTCTCCCTCATCTTCCGCTTCTCCGTTTCGTTTTCATGGTCAAAACCCAAGAGATGCAGGAGCCCATGGACGGCCAGGTAGAAGAGTTCCCTCCGGAAAGAGTGGCCAAAATCCCGGGCTTGCGCTGCCGCGCGGGGGACGCAGATCACCACATCGCCAAGGATCTCCGGTTCTTCCCCGGTTTGGATTTCTCCCGGTTCCTGCATGGGAAAGGAAAGAACATCCGTGGGGGCGTCGATCCCCCGGTAATCCCGGTTAAGCTGCTGGATCTTCTTCTCCCCCACCAACGTCACTCCTGCTTCCGCCCGGTCTTTTCCGTGGGCGCTTAAAACCCGTTCCGCCAGGCGGACCAGGGCCTCTTCCAGTTCTTTTTCGATCTTAACCTGCCTCTGCCGGTTATTGATTATTACCGTCAACAAGCTTCTTCCTTTCCGCCTCGCCCTCGAGATCCGGGTATTTAATCCGGTGGTGAAAGATTCCGGTCAGGACTTTTAAGAAAGCCGCTTTAATCTTGTCCAAATCTTTTAGGGTTAAATCGGCCTCATCAAGCTGGCGCAGTTCCAGCCGGTCTTTGATGATCTTATCGACCAGAGCCTCCAAACGGCTGGGCGTAGGTTGTTCCATGGCCCGGGCGGCGGCTTCCACCGAATCGGCCAGCATAATGATGGCCGCTTCCCGGGAACGGGGTTTGGGACCCGGGTAGCGGAAATTCCCCTCCGCCAGGGTTTCTTTTTCGTCCTGTACATTCTCGGCGGCCCGTTTGAAGAAATAACGGAGCAGGTCGGTGCCGTGGTGTTGTTCGATGATCTCAATGACGCTGTCCGGGAGTCCGTGTTGGCGTGCCAGTTCCACCCCGTCGCGCACATGCGAAGTAATAATCAACGTACTCAAGTTGGGAGAGAGCTTTTCATGGGGGTTGTCCTGAGCAATCTGATTCTCCACAAAGAAATAGGGCCGCTGGAGTTTGCCGATATCATGATAATAAGCGCCGACCCGGACTAAAATACTGTCAGCGCCGATGGCGTCGGCCGCCGCTTCCGCCAGGTTCCCCATGATGATGCTGTGATGGTAGGTCCCGGGAGCTTCAATTAACAGCCTCTTCAAGAGCGGCATGTTGGGGTTGGCCAGTTCCAAGAGGCTTAAGGAGGAAGTCACCCTGAAAAGCTGCTCAAGGAAGGGCAGGAAACCGTTGGCCAAAGCAATCGAGAAGATCCCGTTGAAACCGCCGACCATCGCTGTTACCAAAAGGTTCAAAAAATTCCTCTCCCCGAAGAGCAGCTCCAACGTAACCGCGGCGCAAAAATTGACCCCGGCCAGAAGCACGCCCATGCGGATCATCTCTTTACGCTGGGTGATATTGGTCACACTGTAGATGGCGATCGTCCCGCTGATAAAATAAAAGACCGTCAGGGAAAGGTTAAAATCAACCACCACCCCGGTCATCAGGCTAAGAAGGGCGTTTGCCACCCATGCCACCTGGGGATTGAGGAGAATGGTCAGGATCACCCCGGCAAAAGGCAGGGGGATCAGATAACGCAGCCAGGGGATATCCAGCAGGCTCATAACCTTCGCCGTTGCCAGGACGACCAGGATCACCAGGGTTAAGAGGTACAAGCGGTTTTCCTCTTGTAAGATCTTTTTATGGAACCGGTAGAGATAGAAAAAGCCGATCCCAAAGACGAAAAGGGAGAAGAAGGCCAGGCTGAAAAAGATCAACAGCCGGTTCCCCTCGTTGTCAATGAGGGCCAGGTCCCGCAAGATCCTAATGTGCTCGCTGGTAACGATCTCCCCTTCTCTTAAGATCACATTTCCCTTTTCAATGGTGACCGGGGTAACTTTCTTCCTTGCCTCCTCCTGAACCTGGCGGAGTTTTGCCTGGTCCGGCACGAGGTTTGGAAAAAGCATCGCGGAAAGCAAAGCCCGCGCCGGTTCTTGATCCTGGGGCAGCAGCGGATAGGTGAGGATAAACCGGTCCAAATTCCTTTTTAACTCGTCAAGTTTTTCCGGGCTGATCCGCTCATCCGCCTGAATGGTTGGGAATATCTGCCGGACTCCCTTTTTTACCCGGTCATAATCCTCATCTTCCATCAGCAAAAGGGCTTCTATCTGTTCCGGGGGCAGGGCGGTAAATTCCTCCTTTAGCACCACCAACTCCGCGCGGACCCTTTGCACCTGGTGTTCCAGTTCGCGCTCTGTCGGCGGTTCCTCCCCGGGTCCTCCCCTTTCGCTGTCGAAAACGGCAAAAACACCGGAAACCAGGGCCACCGCCTGATTCCTCGCTTGTGCGGAAATAATCTGAAATTCCGGCTTGGACAAGGCCTCCTCCAGGGCTTTGGCCGCCGCTTCTTCCTGCAGCTCTTCGGTTTTTACGGCATTAATCACCGTCCGGGGCGCCTGGACCTTCTCCGGGCTCGGTTCGCCCAGTTCAATATCGATCGTCTTCGGTACCAGATCGATCTGGAGGATGGCCACCATAACAAGGAAACTGACTGCTGTCAAGATCCGCTTCCGGTTAATCTTTTCCAGAAAAATCCGCTGGACCCAGGGGAAGAACCTTTCTTTTTTCCCGGCCCGGTTAAAAACGGACCGCCACGTAGAACGCTTCTGCTTCTTGACCATTCCGGTCTCCCTTTCCTCTACGGCTCTTGCACCAGCCGCCTGTTCTCATATCTTTCATAAGCACGAATGATTTTTTGGACCAATTCGTGACGGACCACATCCTGATCGCTAAGATAAACAACGGCGATCCCCGGAATTCCCTCCAGAATCCCCGTTGCTTCCACCAACCCGGAGGTCTCGCCTTTCGGAAGGTCAACCTGGGTAATATCGCCGGTCACCACCATCTTGGAACCGAACCCCATCCGGGTCAGAAACATCTTCATCTGTTCGGGGGTGGTATTCTGCGCCTCATCAAGGATGATAAAGGAATCTTCCAGCGTCCGCCCGCGCATATAGGCGAGAGGGGCAATCTCAATGATCCGGCGTTCATTGTAACGCTGGTATAAATCCATCCCCAAAAGGTCAAATAAGGCGTCATACAAGGGGCGGAGGTAGGGGTCGACCTTTTCCTGCAGATCCCCGGGGAGGAAACCCAGTTTTTCTCCGGCCTCCACCGCCGGCCTGGTAAGAATGATCCGCGCCACCTCTTTACTTTGTAAAGCCGCAACCGCCATTGTCACCGCCAGGTAGGTCTTGCCGGTTCCCGCCGGACCGATCCCAAAGGTCAAGTTGTTTTCCCGGATGGCGTCGACATATTGCCTTTGACCGAGAGTCCGGGGGTAGATTTTCTTCCCCCTGTGGGTGACTTGCACCACTTCTCTGGTAAAACCACTTTTCTTCTCAATCTTGTTGCCGCTCTTAACTAAATCCAAAGCATACCTGATTTCTGAAGGCCCGGGGACAATACCATTTTCTACTTGGGCTTTAAGTTCTTCCAATACAGCCAAAGCCCGGTTGACCGCTTGATTTTCTCCGGAAAGGTAGATGGTATTATTCTGGGCTGTCAAATCAATCCCCAGCTCTTCTGCAATTTGGCGCAAATTCTGGTCATATTGGCCAAAAAGAGCCGGGGCTGCCTGCGGATCGACCTTCAGGGTCAATTTTTCTTGGTTCAATGCCGCTTTTTTCTCCTCCTTCTAAATGCAGACGGCCTGCCGGTCACCGTCTCCAGGGGTTCTCTCCCGGTTCTGGTCCCGGCTCTGACCATGTTCCTGTTTTTCCCTGGTAAAAGCGGCGGTTTGGGCGATATCCTCAAGGGTTTCAACAACCAGGCGGTAAACAAGAAAGTCCCCGCTGATTTCCCACTCTTCCCGGCGGTTTTTGATGGCGGCCGTCTCAGGAAGCAAAAATGAGAATTCGCTTGCGGCTTCCCTGCGCGCTCTGACCAGGGCTTCCTCCGGTGAAATCCGTACTTTCATCCAGGAGACTTCCGAATATATATCCTTTATTACTTCGACTAAATTCATTTGATTCCTTCCCCGGCAAACACTCTTTGTGTGGCGTTCCCAAAGAACCTTCCCGGAAATCCTGCCCCGCCGGTAAAAAGGGAATACCCGGTCCCGCCAGCGCAAGGAAAAAACCACTGTTTCCCGGTTGCCCCGGACCGGTCGCCATATCTCCAGCGGTTCTTCAATCTTTCTCTCATACCAGACACGGGCTTTGACTATTCCTTCGGCCCGGACCGGCTGACTAATAAACCCGCCTTCCCGGCGGGGTAATACCTTTTCCCCCAAGATCAGCAAATCTCCGCGGCTGACCATATCGCCCGCCTTCACCAGCGGGGTCCCTTCCAGGACGATCACTTCACTGACCAAACCCTCCTTGGCGGCGACAATATCCGCAGGACCTTCTTCTCTTGCCGGGGGCGGGGTCTTGCCCACCATTGTCACCAACACCACCACCCCCCGCAATTTCACGTCGATCCAGGCCGCCTCCGGAAAAGCGATCGCCAATTCCTCCAAAATCCGCTCATAATCTTTTTCTATTCTTCCCCGTAAGACCCCGGGCCGTACACCAATTTCCCTCAGTTCATCCCGGATCTGAGGGTGCCCGGGCAATTCCCCGTCTTCCACCGCCACCCCGACCACCCAGACAAAGGAGGCCAAGACCTGGACGGCAGCGATAAAAAAGGCCAGCCCTAACCACCGCCCCTTATTCCGTAAAAGGCGGCGGAGGATAAAAGGCAGGCCGCTGCGGTGCAAAATCTTCCCCCGGCACCCACACCGGCGGAAAGAAGAGCGCAAAAGAGAAAAATCCTTCCCTCTCACCCTGAACAGGAGACGGCCGGGGGCCGGGCGCCGGATCCCCCAAAGATAAATCCCTTTTGCCACCGCCCTGTTCAGGAACTCCTCCAACCTTTTGCCCTGGACCATCACGACCAGGTAACCATGGTAAAAATCAAGCAACCACCGGTACATGCTACTCTTCTCCCCCCGGCCACTCAATCCGGAGAAACCGTCCGGCCAAGCCCAGCTCTTCTTTTACCATGTACAAAAGGTTAAGGCCTCTCCCGGTGATCCGGATCTCGCCGTTGTGCGCGGTTTTGATCCGTACTGTCTCCTCTGTATACTCCAGCAGCCCTTTGTGGTTTTCCACCACCATCCTGCTGTTGCCCAGCATAACCAGGCGGGGAAGATCCAAAAGCACTTCCCGGGGCAGGCCGAAAAGATTGACCAGCAGTGTTTTGTAGCGTTTTTTTCTCCGGCGGCCGTTTGTTGCTGTATTCGCCATCGCTCTCTTCCTTTCTCTTACAAAATTATGCCGGAAAGGAAGAAAACATGAGACCGGACCGGGAGCGGGGACCGGGGGCGGAGACGGGGGAGGGGGATCGTGGGTTTTACCTGCGCCCATGCGGGTTTACCGTCTATATTAACAGGAGGGGCTATTCTTTCTTCTTTTTCTCCTCAAGGTAACGCAGGAGCCTTTCCCTGGTATTCCGTTCCGGGTCTTCGGTCACCCAATAAAAGAGCTCCTGCATAATCCGGCCGACCTCCGGGCCGGGAGCCAGGCCCAGGACGGCCATGACATCATGGCCGTTAACAGCCAATTCGGTCAGGGTCAAAACCTTCTCCTCCCGGAGCAAGGCTTGAATGCGCGAGGCAAACCCGGAAAGAGCCCGCCATGCCCGGTGATAATGGTTCCCGCTGGCCACAATATCGGCCCGGCGCAATTCGAGCAAGTCAAAGAGGGCCTCCTGTCCGACTTTGGCGGCCAGGCGCCGCAAGGCCGTATCGGTCATTCCCGGGTCGCAGGGGAACATATGCCGCCGGACCAGGATTAAAACCTTCTCCGCAAACGCCCGGGAGAAGCGGAGCCGCTCAAGCAAAACGGCAGCCAGTTTCTCTCCGGCCTGCTCATGGCCGAAGTAATGAACGCCCGTACCGTCCTGGGTCCGGGTTGCCGGTTTGCCCAGATCATGGAGGAAAGCCGCCCAACGCAAATGCAATTCGGGTTTTATCGCCTCCACCGTGGCGATCAAATGCTCCATCAACTCCGGGGTCTTCACCACCGGGGCAAATTCCGGCGCGATTATCGTCAAAAGGCCCGTCCGGACCAGCCCTCTTAATCCTTTGCCCGCGGCAATCCCGGTAAGGAGCTTGTTTAGTTCCTCCCGGATCCGCTCGGGGCTGACTTTGGCAAGAAGGGAGGGATCCCCGGCGGCCACTTGCGCAATGGCCCGTTCGGTCTCCGCCTCCCCGCGAAAGTCAAGAACCGCCTGGAAACGGTAGAACCTCAGCATCCGTAGGGCATCTTCGCCAAACCGGGACAGGGGATCCCCAACCGTCCGGATGACCCGCCTCCGGAGATCCCGCCGGCCCCTGAAGGGGTCCACCAGTTTTTGCGCGAGCGGGTCCAAGGCCATGGCGTTAACCGTGAAATCCCGGCGGGAAAGATCATCCGCCACCGACTCCCTAAACTCGACCCAGTCCGGACGACGGCCGTCGGTATATGCCCCTTCCCGGCGGAAAGTCGTCACATCCACCGGTATCTCCCCGGCCAGGACCCGGACGGTTCCAAAACGTTTCCCCGTATGCACAACCAGCCGGTCGGGAAAGACCTCCTCCACCTGGTCGGGCAGGGCGTCGGTGGCCACATCCCAGTCTTCCGGCGGACGCTCCAAGAAAAGGTCGCGAAGGGCGCCGCCGACAAGAAAAGCCTGAAACCCCCGGGCTTTCAACTCTTCAATCACGCTTGTCACTTCCCCGGGGATCCGCGGCAAAACGCGGTTTATGCCGGAACTCCATTCCCGGAAACGTCGCGCGCGCGCGTGCCTGTTCCCAGAAACCATAACCATCTTTTCTCCTCCAATACTCGTTATATCCGTCCAGGCCCCCGGAATAAATATTTATAATGAAAGCGATGTGAGTCTGGTGCTGATCATCTTATTATTGCCGCCGGGGTTTCGCCGTTTTCTCTTTGTCCTGGGCGGGCTGGCCCTCATTCTTTTGCTGACCGGGATCTTCTCTTCTTCCGGCTTAATTAAGAGTCTCATGGGCGCCTCCGGCCCGGTGGTGGTGATTGATCCCGGGCACGGCGGTGTCGACGGCGGTACCAGCGGTCAAGATGGAACTCTCGAGAAAGAGATCAACCTCGCCATCGCCCTGCGCATACGGGATCACCTGCGCACCGGCGGAGCGAACGTTGTGATGACCAGAACGGCCGATACGGACCTTTCCCCTTTTGTCCCGGGGAAAACCGGCCGGCACCGGCGGGATCTGACCGCCCGCATCGAAAAAGCCAGGAAAGCCGGGGCCGTTTGTCTCATCAGTATCCATTGCGACTGGTCGAAAGATAAAAAAAGACGGGGGGCGGTGGTCTTTTACAACCCCCGTAATAATACAAGCAAAGAACTTGCCTGCTTGATCCAGGAAGAACTGAACAAAGTCCAACCCGCGCCCCAAAAGGCGGCCCCGGGCAATTTCTTCATCCTCAACCAAAGCGGGTTGACCGCTGTTTTGGTGGAAGCCGGTTTCCTTTCCCATCCGGAAGAAGCGCAGTTGCTCAGGACCCCGGATTACCAAAGCCGGCAGGCCCGGGCGATTGCCAATGGGATCCGCCGCTATTACCGGTGGTAACAACCGGCTGTATCAACCTGCCGGCTAAAGGGGCCGGTTAAAATTTCCCACCAGGAGGCCGGGGAATTCCCTTTTCAGTTCCGCACAAAAACGGCTGATCCCAACGGCCGGTCCGTCGCCGGGCCCCATCACCTTCCAAAACCACTCCGGGTCGATATTCAAATTGCGCAGTTGAATCATGTCCACCGGGTGCCGGTGCAACCACCGGAAAAGGGCGGTCATTTCTTCGCGGCGGTCGGTATATCCGGGCATCACCAACAGGTTCAAAGAGGTAAAGACCCCCAGCGCCCCAAGCTGGTCTATTGACTCCCCCACCTGGTCGAGGCTATAATTCTGCGGCCGGTGGTACCGGTGGTAGTGGCCGGGGATCGCCGACAAAAGGCTGATCCGGGCGGAGTTTAACCCGGCCCCGGCCAATGCTTCCAGCCCTTGGGGGATCCCGGCATTAGTATTGATATTAATCGTCCCCGCGCCGGTATGCCTCCGGATCCTTTCTACGGCACGGACCAGCCGCGGCCAGACTGTCAGCGGTTCCCCCTCGCACCCCTGGCCGAAGCTGATGATGGTTTTGCCGGCCTGCAGGTGGGGCACGGCCACCTCAACGATCTCCTCCACCGCCGGTTGAAAAGCGATCCGTTCCTGCGGCGAAGGACAACACTCCGCCGGTTGCAGGGAAATACAGCCCAGGCAACGGGCGTTGCAGGAGGAAGAGACCGGAACGCCCCCCTCCCCACGGCCAAGGAAGATATTCCGCGCTGTCAAGCACTGATAGACAAGGGTGCAGTGGGCCAGTTGTTTCAAGATCCTGTTTTTTGGGTGGGCGGCCAGTTTTTTTCGGACCAAAGCCGGAATTTTCTTTGCTTCCCTCTCCCGTACCCGCCACCCCTCGGTCGCCTCATCCGTTTTTTGCGCCGCAATAAAAAGCCGGCCATTGACAGCCGCTACAGCCGTGTAACCGAAAAGCGGCAGGCGCGGAGCGGAGGGCAACGACCGGTAAGCCGGCAAGAAGAGCCGGGTATAGCCGGGAGGGAGGCCGGCGGCCACCGCCGTCCGTTCCTCCCCCGGTAACAGTTCTGGCCTGCCGCTCCGCCTGTTGATCCCGGCGGGCCGGCGCCGGGGGAGAAAAAAAAGGTCCGCCTCCGGCGGCAAGGGAACCAGAGAATCCACTGTCAATTCTACCCATTGGTCGCCGCTGGCGCCCAAGGCCAACATCCTGTCGTCGATCCCGATCTTCCCGTCCGGATCGGCGTAAACCGCATATGCTTTTTCCACTCCCGCGCTTAAGAAACCTCTCTTTCCTCGGTGATAATCTGTAAAAAGATCTCCTCCAGCGTAAGATCGACCGGCTTTAACATGAGGATCGGGTATCCTTCCTTGCTCATGGCGTAAAAGATCGGCTTTCTGATATCCGTCTTCAGTTCCGCTTCAACAAGAAAATCGAAGGTACCGGGTTCGGCCGACCCCTTTTCTATAAGGTTCTTAACCCCTTCCACACCGGCCAGGGCGGCCCGGATCCGGTCCTCCGGTCCGGCAACCCGTACAAGCAACCGGTTTTTGCCGGAAAGGCGGTGGGCCAGGTTCTCCGGGGTGTCGCCCGCCACGATCTCACCTTTGTTTATTATGATTACCCGTTCACAGACCGCACTGACCTCGGGCAAAATATGGGAACTCAAAATTATCGTATGTTCTCTACCCAATTCTTTAATAAGGGTCCGGATCTCAATTATCTGTTTAGGGTCAAGACCAATCGTCGGCTCATCAAGGATCAAAACCGGCGGGTTCCCTACCAGGGCTTGGGCCAGCCCCACCCTTTGCCTGTACCCTTTGGACAAGTTTTTGATTAAGCGGTTCTGCACGTCACCGATCTTCACCAAATCCATAATCTTTTCCATGCCGGTTTTCGCATCCTTCGGCGGGATCTTCTTGATTTTGGTCACAAAATCAAGATACTCCCGGACCGTCATATCCCCGTAGAGCGGAGGCGACTCCGGCATATACCCGATCATCTTTTTGACCTTCAGCGGCTCCTCCAGAATATCGTAGCCGCCCACTTCCACCCGGCCTTCGGTGGCGGAAATATAGCCGGTGATAATATTCATGGTGGTGGTTTTACCGGCGCCGTTTGGCCCCAGAAAACCCAGGACCTCTCCCCGGCTGACGGTGAAACTCACGCGGTTGACCGCCACATGGGTACCATAACGTTTCGTGACATCTTCGACTTTAATCACCTGATTCCCTCTCCTTATCTTTAAATCTGAAAAAGAACCCTCCATAATTTTTAAGTAAATGGTATAGTATAATAAAATGGGTTGGGATTAATAATATTTCCTATTCCTTTTAACACTACTTAAGTAACGGAGATTTTGCCTTGGTAGTTCCCAATGGCCGTTGGCCTTGATTATATCATAACCTAAATACTGCCCGTGGGGAAGTGAAAAAATGAAAAGAATCGTTCTCACCGGCGGCGGCACCGCCGGCCATGTCATGCCCAACCTTGCCCTGATCCCGGAGTTGCAGCGGTTGGGCTGGGAGATCCATTACATCGGGAGCAGGGAAGGGATTGAAAAGGAACTCCTCTCCGGAACCGGCCTCCCTTACCACGCGATCACCACCGGGAAACTCCGCCGTTATCTGTCAGTAAAGAACTTCACCGATCCCTTCCGGGTCCTGGGCGGTCTATTCCAGTCCATTCTCTTGCTGAAGAAAATCCGCCCCCGGATCGTCTTTGCCAAAGGCGGATTTGTCTCCGTGCCGGTGGTCATCGCCGCCTGGTTCAATAGAATTCCGGTGATCCTCCATGAATCCGACATCACCCCCGGCCTGGCCAACCGGATTTGTTCTCCCTTCGCCGACTTGGTCTGTGTCTCTTTCCCGGAGGCCGAGAAATATTTCCCCGCCGGAAAAACCGTTCTGACCGGGAACCCCATCCGGAGGTTCCTTCTCTCCGGCTCCAAAACAAAAGCTCTGGAACTCTGCGGTTTTTCTCCCAACCGTCCTGTTTTACTGGTAACCGGCGGCAGCTTGGGCGCGGCCCGGATCAACTCCCTGATCCGGGCGATCCTTCCGCAACTCAAGGATTTTCAGGTCATCCATATCTGCGGCCGCGGCCACCTGGACCCGGCGCTGGAAAAAACCGAAGGCTACCGGCAGTTTGAATTTATCGGCCCCGAACTTCCGCATATCCTGGCAGCAGCCGACCTCTGTGTCTCACGGGCGGGCGCCAATTTCCTCTTTGAATTACTGGCACTGAAAAAACCCGCCCTATTGATCCCCCTGCCGAAAACCGCCAGCCGTGGCGACCAGATCCTTAATGCCCGGTCCTTCGCCGCCCAGGGTTTCAGTATGGTTCTCCCGGAGGAAGAGGCAACAGAAGAAACCCTCCTGGAACGGATCCGCCTGATCTACCGGAACCGGCGGCAGTTTGTGGCAAAAATGCGGGACTACGCAGGAAAAGACGCCCTCTCCGAGGTGATCAAGTTGATCACCGCCAAGGCAGATTCCCGGTCCCGCGTCCCCCGGGGACCACGGTAGTTTTTTCTGGGAGCACAGCCTCATTTAGCCAAGTGACAGGCAGCCGCCTGGCGCCCCCTCATATACTACACCAGGAGGTGACTCCATGAGCGCTTGCGCAGTATTAAGAAGAATCGAAAGAGTCTCCCAGCGGGTGGCGGATCTCCTGGACAGACCCGGGAGACTGACCCGGCCGGTGGCGGATAATCTGATCGAGGAAATCGAGACTGTTATCGGGGGCGTACGTAACCTTCCTTTGTCTAAGAAAAACAAAAGAGCAATTCTCCGCCATTTACAGGAGGCCCAGGTTATCCTTAGAAACGGCCGGCTCGGCCTGAGAGCCATTGAACAATTATTGGCGGTGGTACAAATCCTCCAGCTTGCCGGATACAAGATTCAGATAAAGAAACTACCCTGCCCGCCTGGAAAGGTCACGGTTTTCCCTTCCAACCGGTTCAGTACCATCTGCTCTATTTGTTCGTAAAAAGCCGAAAAAGCCCGGCTCTAAGCTGGGCTTTTTTTATGATTAATTGTTTCTATTCGATGGCGCCCGGTCCCGGACTCGAACCAGTACGGGTAGCCTGTATATACGAGAATCTCCACGCCGTCAGACACAGACAACGCGGGGAAAAAATAAACCGGGCATTGCTCCGGCATTTTTCCGGCGGACCGCCCGGTGTTTTGTTTTAAATGGTGCCCAGGACCGGACTCGAACCGGTACGGGTAGCCCATACGCCCCTCAAACGTACGCGTCTGCCAATTCCGCCACCTGGGCTTGTTGGTATCTTAATTATAGCGAAATACTCCCCACATGTCAAGATAGGACTTTAAGCCGTGTGGTTATTCTATTATTAAGTCATGTTGAACCCACTGCCCTGTATGATACTTATGTTAATTACCGGAAGTTTTTAAACTCCTGATTTTACTATCCAATTGTACGTAATTAGTAAATACAATATCTGGTTTTTCATGCTCGCTCTGTGGATAATAGAAGTATTTACCCCGCTTCAACCAAGCCGTATGCATCCCCGCCAAATTTCCGCCTTTAATATCGGCGGATGGGTTATCTCCAACAACTAATATATCACTTGGCATTTCTCCTACTATATCAAGGGCATAATTGAATAATCTTTGACTTGGTTTAGTTTCACCTACTTGCTCCGAAGATATAGAGTTAACAAAAAACTTCTCCAACCCAAGATGCTTTATTTTTTTCCTTTGTATTTCCGACAATTCATCAGTTAAAGTGAATAATCTATACTTTTTGGAGAATCGGGGCAGCACATAGATGAAATCTATATAAGGTTCTATACTGTCGTATATAACTTGCCAATAATATGTACTGGCTTCTTCTTTACTGATGTTAATGACGCCTGTGCGTTTTAACGTTTCTTCATACCATATCTTTCTGTCGTTTGCTTCAGGTATTCCCTTATATTCACTGGTGATTTGCGCTTTTACTTCTCTGAACGTATTATAAATTACTTCCAAACTGACATTAGATTTATTACTTATAAACTCGGCAGTTAGCAGTTCGGCTTTAACTTTCGGATAGGTTTCATCATATAAAGTTCCATCAATGTCAAAAATAACTGCCTTAATCAAAATACCCAAACCTTTCGTAATAACGTATTTGAGCAAAAAATCAAATGCAGCAACTAATTAATCTCCCTTAAGCTGCGCAACTAACGTCCGGGAAGATAAACCTGGTAAACATAGGTCAACCTCTTCTCTCCCCGTGCCGGGAGGTCGACCTCCCAGAAGATCTCCGATTGGGGATTGGGATCATTGGCCAAAGGCGCTTTTTTCGTAATTCTCCCCTGGTCGCCGGCGGCGGTAACTTCTCCGGAAAGCCGCTGGGTAACTGAGATCTTTACTGTTTCTCCCTTGTAATTATCCAGGATAACCGCTCCCCGTACCTTGACCATGATGTACTCCCGTCCCTGAAAAAGCATGGTCCGGCGGGTCCGTTCAAACTCCTCTTCTTCCACCCGTGCCCGGATGGAACTGTCGGTTTGCACCATAACCTCACCGCTGCTCTGGGGTGGTATATATGGTAAACGGCGCAAGCCCAGCGGTATATTGTCGCTGGTGATCATTACCTGGCCCTCCAGCCAAAACCTCCTGCCGGATTCATTATAAAGGCGGTAACCTTTCCAGACGGGCAGGTTGGAATAACCGCCACCGTGGCCGCTCTGGACAAAATCCAGGCAATAGATGGGGTCTATCCTGATCACCCCGTGGAATAAAGGCAAAACCACCCGCATCCCTTTTTTCAGAGAAATACTAGGCAGAGAATAAACCCTTAGGGAGGGAAGGGTGGTCTCTTCCATCCCCGCAAAGGCTTTGACCGCCGCCCTTGTTCCTCCGGGGGTAAGCTCCAAATAAACCGGGTCTTTTTCTTCTCCAAAAACGACCAACGGCGATATCTCCCCGTTAAAACGCGGTCCTTCCTCCGCCAGGTACAAAGTGGTATTTTCCAAATCAATCAGGTCGTTTTTAACCACTGCGGAGAAGATCAGCTCCGCCTCGTGCTCCGAACGCAAATCCAGTATGTATTCGGGGAACCAGGTAATACCGGTTTGCAGATAACTGAGGACCAGGGGATATTGGCCGTTCCGGTCACCGCCCCGCAACCGTATCAGAAGCTTCCTTTTATCCTCTGACTTCTCTTGTTCCAGGTTGGCAGGGTTCAAAAAATAATAGGCGGCGATCCGGTCTACCGGATAAACCTGATCTACAGTACCGGTATCATGTAAGACTGTTACCACCAACAAGTCCGGCTCGATAAAACCTTTGATATTACCGCTGACAAACTCGCCGTCTGCCAGCAAAAGCTGCACCGGTTTACCGGTATTCTCCCGGAAAAAATCCTCTTTTTTCTCGAGGGGGATCTTTGTCACCGTTTTTTCTGAAAAGGCACGCACTTGTTCCAGAGAGACTCCGGAAGCCGGTGTGGACACGCGCAGGCTCCCGCGGAGCGCTTGGGGAAGAAAATCCAGCACACACCCGCCGTCGCGCAGCCGGACCTCTCCCTCATGGACCAGAAAACTAAACCCATTGGGATAAACTACTACCTCCTTGACCGGCAGCTTATATTCGCCCTCCGCCGCATCCCCGGCGGTAAAGGCAAAAACCCCGGCCACCACCAAAAGTGCAAAAAACAACCACTTATTTCTCTTCATATTTGTCACCTCCCCGGTACTCGGTGCTCGTCGCTGGTTGTCGCAGCTTGTCACTCGATTGTATGCTCTTTGCATACTGGGCATTCTCGGTACTCGTTGCTTGGCTGCCGTGATTCATTTTTTCGTGGTTTCCCTCGCCGTCCGGTACTTTTCCCATAACCACCGCCTATGCACAAAACCATACCCTGAGCCCGGCGCCCAACCCCAGCGCGCCGGGGGGCGCCCTTGCCGGATTGCCGGCAGACCGGCCCACAGTCCCGGCTAAATTCTATCGTCTGGCGGGGGCTCCGGGAAACCGGGACCTGGGGAGACGGCCCTGGGCATGCTTGGCGAGGGGGGAAGGAAAACCGGGGCAAGCCGCAGGAGGCGGCGCGGTGGCTTCCGGGACATGGAGGTCCCGTAAGCCATGTACCCGGTTTTCCTTCCCACCGAGCCTTAGCAGCCCGGCCGGATTCCTTGGTTCCGGTTTCTTGGAGTCCCCGCCAGTTTTGAGCACCGCCCGTACCGAGCAACGCCGCCATGCGCACGCGTACGCGCCGCCGCGTCTGCCGGCAATCCGGCAAAAACATCTCGCACTTGTCACTAGTCGCTCGTCGCTCGAATCAAACCCCAGCAGCCTACCGGGCTTTTTGACCCCGGATTCACCTGGGCCGTGCCAGCTCCTCGGAATCCAGCCAGATCGTCACCGGCCCGTCATTCACCAACTCCACCTGCATATGGGCGCCGAAGACACCGGTGGCCACTTTAACCCCGTATTCTTCAATCGCCTTGACATACTCCAAATAAAGCCGTTCACCCTCTTCCGGGGGGGCGGCGTCTGCAAAACTGGGCCTCCTGCCCTTCCGGCAGTCGGCATAGAGCGTAAACTGGGAGACCACCAAAACCCCCCCGCCCACATCCAACAGGGAAAGGTTCATCTTCCCCGCCTCGTCTTCAAAAATCCGCAGGTTAACGGTTTTTTCTGCCAAACGCCGGACGTCGGCTCCGGTATCGTCCCTTCCGGCGCCCACCAAAACCAAAAGCCCCTGTCCGATCCTGCCCGTTTCTTTCCCTTCCACTACTACCCTGGCTTCTGAAACTCTTTGAATCAGCACCCGCATCTTTTCACCTACGTTCTTTTCACCCGGCTCACCCGGTGGATTCGTTGTACCCCTTTCACCTGCTTAATGTGGGCCAATAAGTCCTTCACATCATTCAAATGGGTTATGTCCAAGGTCAAATCGATAAAGGCCATCCCTTTTCTGGTTGTCACTTTTGCTGCGCTGACATTGAAATTCCGCGCGGCGATCATATTCATAATCTCCGCCAAAAGGTTCAAACGGTCGGTCGCTTCGATCTTCACCTCAAACGGGTAAATGCCGGTCCCGGTCTTTGCCCATTCCACCGCAATCAATCTCTCTGTATCCTCCGGCATATTGGAACAGTTGATCCGGTGGACCGCCACTCCTTTCCCCCGCGTTATGTAGCCGATGATCTCATCGCCGGGCACCGGGTTACAACAGCGGGAGAAGCGGATCAGCAAACCTTCAACGCCTTTTACAATCACTCCTCCAGTGCTCCTGCTCCGCTTTCTTCCCGGCGCCGGCAATTTGGCCTGCTTCCCCGGGTCCTTGTCCCCTAAAATCTTGCCTACCACCATTGCCGCGGTTATCTTACCGTCGCCTACGGCCACCAACAGATCATCGGCTTCAGTGAACCCCAAACGCTCGGCGGCATCTTTCAGTACCTCTGCTTTTAAGTATTCCTGTGGATCCAGCCCGCGTTTTTTTATCTCCTTCTCCAAATTATCCCGGGCCTGCTGGATATACTCGTCCCGTCTCTGTTCCCGCAACCACTGGCGGATCTTGCTCTTGGCCTTGGAAGTCACCACAAACTTCAGCCAGTCGCTGCTGGGACCGCCCGCCTGTTTACTTGTGAGGATCTGGACAATATCGCCGTTCTGCAATTTATAGCTCAACGGTACCAGTCTCCCATTGACCTTGGCTCCAACACATTGCTGGCCGATGTGGGTATGGATATGGTAGGCAAAATCAACGGGTGTCGCCCCGGCCGGCAGGTTCTTCACATCACCCTTGGGGGTAAAGACAAAGACCTCGTCTTCAAAGAGATCAAACCGGAGATTCTCCAGGTATTCATCGGCATCCTTCGATTCCTGCTGCCACTCGAGGAGTTGGCGGAGCCAGGCGATCTTCTCGATCAGGGTTTCGTCGTTGGTTCCCCCCTGCTTGTCCCGCCAGTGGGCGGCAATACCGTATTCGGCGACCATATGCATCTCCCCGGTGCGGCTCTGGATCTCCAGGGGTTCCCCGTTATCCCCGACCACCCGGGTATGGAGCGACTGGTACATATTGGACTTGGGCATGGCGATATAATCCTTGAACCCGCCCGGCATGGGCTTCCAAAGGTTATGGACCACACCCAGGGCTTCGTAGCAGTCGGGGATGGACTCCACCAGCACGCGCAGGGCCATCAAGTCGTAGATCTCCTCAAAGGGCTTGTCTTGTTTGGTCATTTTATGGTAGATACTGTAAAAATGCTTCGGCCGCCCCTGGACCTCCGCCCTAATCCCGAGGGAAGCCAGTTGCTGTTCCAGTTCTTTTCGAACCTTTTCAATGTATCCTTCCCGCTCCTGCCTTTTTTTGGCGACTTTCTGCACCAGTTCATAATATTTCTGCGGCTCCAAAAAACGCAGGGCCAGGTCTTCCAGTTCCCATTTGAATTTATACATACCCAAGCGATGGGTTAAAGGAGCATAAATCTCCAGGGTTTCTCTGGCGATCTTCTTCTGTTTTTCGACCGGCAAATATTTTAGGGTCCGCATGTTATGCATCCGATCCGCCAGTTTGATCAGGATCACCCGGATATCCTTGGCCATTGCCAGGAACATCTTGCGCAGGTTCTCCACCTGCTGCTCTTGTTGGCTTTGGAAAGAGATCCGGCTCAGTTTTGTAACCCCGTCAACCAGTGTCGCGACCTCCGGACCGAACCTCTCCTGGATCTCTTCCAGTTTTATCGAGGTGTCTTCCACCACATCATGAAGAAGCGCAGCAGCGATCGAGGTGCGGTCCAGACCCATATCAACCAGAATTGCGGCCACACCCAGCGGGTGGTTGATATAGGCCTCCCCCGAATCCCTGGTTTGACCGGCATGCGCGGCCTTGGCAAACTCATAGACCTCCTGCATGTACCGGCGGGAATTTTTGCTCCCCGCTTTTTCCATCTTCTGAATCAGCTTTTCTATGGTCAAAATTTTCCCCGCCTTAATTTTCTGCTTCTTCTCCACGATTACTCGCGCGCGCGCGCGGGTACTATATCCTTCAACACCAAACAGACCCTATGGTCCCGGTCCCAACTATCCTCTTCCAACTTAAATGCAAAATCAAACTCTTCACCCACCGGTAATTGCTCCCGTAAGGGACCAAAATTAAAACCAATACCCCTCCGGGAAGCAACGCCGTTTCCGATCTCCACCGACAGGTGCCGCCCGTCCTTTCCCACAGTACCGGCGGAAAGCAGTTTCACTCCCCGGCAGGCCAGAACAGGTTCGGGATTCCCCGGTCCAAACGGGGCAAGGGCAGCCACTTCCCTGGCCAGTTCCACTGTTAAATCCTCCAGCGCCGTCACTTCATCGATCTCCAAAACCGGGGTGCCCACCTCTTCCCGGTCAAGCCAGGAGCCGGCCACCTCCTCAAAATTCTCTTTAAAAACCGCCAGTTTATCCCCGGCTACTTCCAAACCGGCCGCCATCTCATGGCCGCCAAACCTCTCCAGCAACGGGGCGCAGGCATTAAGCGCCCGGTAAAGATGGAACCCGGGGATACTCCGTGCCGATCCCCTTCCTTTCCCTTTTTCCAACGCAACCAGGACCACCGGCCGGTAGTACTTTTCCACCAACCGCGAAGCAACAATCCCGATCACTCCCGGGTGCCAGTTCTCACTCCCCAAAACGATGGCTTGTCCCGGTTCTTCCCGGGAAAGCATCTCCTCCGCCTCTTTCAAAACCCTTTCCTCAATCTGCTGCCGCTTCCTATTTAATTTTTCCAGTTCCATAGC
Source organism: Bacillota bacterium (assembly GCA_012735195.1). GTDB lineage: Bacteria > Bacillota > UBA4882 > UBA10575 > UBA10575 > JAAYGG01. The sequence continues at coordinate 85,655 of JAAYIC010000014.1, read as the reverse complement.
GATTTTCCGGGCACGGTGGCGGTCCGTTTCTAACAGCAACCGGAGGCCCTTAACCGGATCGCCCAGCCGCCCGCAGGCATTCAGGCGTGGCGCCAAACCGAAACTGATCAAACCGGGCGTCCTCTCTCTTCCCGCCCAGCCGTTCAGGTTAAGGAGGGCGGAAAGGCCCGGGTTTTCTGTTTTTTCCAGGGCTTTCAGGCCTTCCTTAACCAAAAGACGGTTTTCGCCGACCAAAGGCACGATATCGGCGACGGTCCCCAGGGCTACCAGGTCAAGATTCTCCCACAAGACCTCCCGGACCTCCGGGATAAACTCCGCCAGCCCTTGCAAGAGTTTGAAAGCCACGCCAACCCCGGCCAGTTCACCACCGGGGTAACCGGGGGTTGTCTTCGGGTTAACCACCGCCGCCGCCTCCGGTAATACGCCTCCCGGCTCATGGTGGTCGGTAACCAGCAGATCCACACCCTTGCTCCGCAAAAACTCCGCCTCCTGGAGGGCGGTCACACCGCAATCCACCGTCACCACCAGCCGGCAACCGTATTTTACCGCCTTTGCCAGGTTGTCCTGGTGTAAACCATATCCTTCCTCCAATCTTTTCGGAATATAATATATAATATTCCCCTTATTCCACGGGCGCAGAGTTCTCAGGATCAAGGCTGTCGCCGTCAGCCCGTCAACATCGTAATCCCCGTAAATCAAGATTTTCTCTTTTTTCTGCAACGCCGTGGCCAGCCGCTCCACCGCCCGATCCATAGTATTGAGGAGGAAGGGTGAGAATAAATCCTCCGCCGTCCCGTGAAGAAAGACTTTGGCCTCGGCCAAGGTTTTAATTCCTCTCTGCGCCAGCAGGCCGGCGGTCAGCGGTGAGAGGGATAATCTCTCAACCAGTTCCGCCGGGGCTTCCCGGGCGCTGCTCCTAATCACCCATCTTCTTTTTAGTTTCATCTTCCGTCGCTACCTGCTTCACCCTTTTTCCACCCGTCCGGTGAAGAAGGTTTTCTTTTCCGGTCACTCCCTTCACCTTTGGCTTTCGGCGCCCAAGAAAATTTTCCTCCCCGGTATCAGGTAAAAAAAAGAACAGGCCATGCTGTTATACCCGGGCCTGTTCTTGTCCGGACTAAAAAAGGAAAAACGTGCCAATGATAAAAGCCGTCCCCATTAGTAAGCAGTAAATCATAAACGGACGCAACCTTCCCCGGCCAAGATAGCCCAGGAAAAACTTGATGACCAGAAACCCGCTAACCGCCGCCACCAGCGTCCCGGCCAGGTAAGGGCCGGTCAGTTCGGCCGGTGTTTCTCCGGTCAACAAAGGCAAGGCTTCGTATATCCCCGCTCCGAAAATAATCGGGATCGAGAGGAGGAAAGAGAACCTGGCCGCCTCCTGCCGGGATAAGCCCCAGGCCCGGCCGGCGGTAATGGTCGCTCCCGATCTGGAGATCCCGGGGAGCAGAGCCAGGGCCTGAAACAGCCCCACCAGTAAACTACCACTCCAACCCAGGCTCCGGTAGTCCTTGGCGCCGTCGTACCGGTCGGCCAGCCAGAGCAGGAAAGCGGTGACCAGGAGGAAAACCCCGGAAAAAACCGGGACACCGAAGACCTTTTCCACCTGATTCCGGAGGAGAAAACCGGCCGCCACCGCTGGAATGGTCCCCACCACCAGCCAGCCGGCCAGGCGTAAGGCGGTTTTGTCTCTCTTGCAAATCCCCTTGATCAGTGTTAACAATTCGTCTTTGAAAACAGCCGCCACGGCAAGACCGGTCCCCAAATGCAGCAAGACATCAAAGGTGAGCGACGGCTTGGGAATACCGAACAAGGCGGGAACGATCACCAGGTGCCCTGAAGAGCTGACCGGGAGAAACTCTGTTATACCTTGGACAATACCAAGCAAAACCGCGTGGAAAAAACTGATCGCAATCACCCCGTTACCAACGGTATTTTAACGGGCCCCGGCCAACGCCCGCCGCCGGTCTTTTTTCTGCTCCTCACTGCCCTTCCAGATCGCCCACAACGGGCCGGCAATAAAGAGCGAGGTATAAGTGCCGACCGTAAACCCGACCATCATCGCCAGGCAGAACTCGCGAACCGAGGCGCTGCCCAGCAGGTATAGGAGGAAGATCGTTATCACCGTGGTTGCTGAAGTGTTCACCGAACGCCGCATGGTCTGGAGGACACTGAAGTTAACGATCTCCGCAAAGGTCTCGCCTTTCTTACGGAACCGCAGATTTTCCCGGATCCGGTCGAAAATAACGATTGAATTATTGATGGAATAACCGATAATTGTCAACAGCGCCGCAATAAACGTCACATTGACTTGTTTTTGTAGCAGGGCGAAAAGACCGATTACGGACATGACATCAAAAACAAGGGCAAAGAGCCCGGCCACACCCGACTTAAACTCAAAACGGAAAGCCATATAGACGAGGATCAGAGCGCCGGCAATGAGCAGCGCCAACAGGGATTTCGACAGCATCTCCCGGCTGATCAAGGGATCGACCCCGTAAACTTCCAGCCCGGTCTCTTCACCTGCAGCCCCAAAGGCTGTCTCCAGGGCGGCGATGACCATCTCCTGTTCCTCAGGGCTTAAAAATCTCGTCTGCACCTGCACGCCATATTTCTGCCGTCCTGTAGGGTCCACATAAGCATAGGGTTGGGGGGGAGCCAGTTGCAGATCAAGACTCTCCAATTCCGGGGTTTCCAAGGCCGCCACTACCTCGGGGGAGGTCACCGGTTTTGACAAGGGAAAACGGATGGTGGTCCCCCCGGTGAAATCCACCCCGTAGTTCAACCCTTTTGTGGTCAACATAACCACATTAAAGAGCAGGATTAAAACCGCAGCAATAATATATACTTTTCGATATTTCAAAAGATTCATGCCTGCACCTCCCCGCCGCCCAAGCGTTTAAAGGTTTTTTCCGGGTTCCGGTCAACAACGATCTCCATGAAGATCCTGGTCACCACCAGCGCAGTGAACATGCTGGCCAAAATACCAATGGTGAGGGTGACGGCAAACCCCCGCACCGTTCCGGTCCCCAAGATCAACAGGACTAGGGCGACGATGAGCGTGGTGACGTTGGCATCCAGGATTGCCGTAAAAGCCCGGTCAAAGCCGCCAACCAAAGCCGCACGTATTGTTTTGCCGTTCCAGATTTCGTCCTTAATCCGTTCAAAAATAAGGATATTGGCATCAACCGCCATCCCAATGGAGAGGATAAAGCCAGCCACCCCCGGCAGGGTCAAACCCCCCCGGAAGAGAGCCATAATCCCCAGGACCAGAAGGCCGTATACGATCAAGGCCGCATTGGCCAGCAACCCCGGAATCCCATAAAAACCAACCATAAACAGGAAAACAAGACAAAGGCCGATTCCCGCCGCCAGCAGGCTCTGGCGGACGATCTCACTGCCCAGTGTCGGAGCGATCTGGGTGATCTGCACGGTCCTTAAGGAAACGGGCAGGGCCCCGGATTTCATCAGAACCGCATATTCTTGGGCCTCTTTAAGGGTCGCTCCGCGGCCGAGGGTTATCTGTCCTTCTCCCCCCAGGATCGGTTCATTAATCACCGGTTCCATCAAGAGTTCCTCGTCCAAGTAGATGGCGAGTACTTCTCCCACATGGTCCCTGGTGATCTCCTCAAACTGCCTGGCGCCGACCCTGCCAAATTTGAAATGGATAACCGGCACGCCTTCCCGCTGGTCAATGCCGGGCCTGGCATCGGTAAGATCGGTCCCAAACATCACAATCCGGTTCCCCAGGCGGAAGTTTAACCGGCCGGTTGTCCGGATCAACCGTTCCGCCTCCTCTTGGCTGGTAATCCCCGGCAGTTGAATCTGGAGGCGTTGATTGGCTTCGTCAAGCCATACCGCCGGTTCACTGAGCCCACTGGCGTCTATGCGGTTTTTAATAATTATTCTCGCCTGGCTCAAAGCATCTTTTGGGAAGTTCCTGGGGTCTTCGGAGAAGAAAACCTTCAGGACTTCCGGTTTTTCCGTTGATGCTTCAGTCCGCAACTTCAGTTTTTTCTCCTCCGCCCCCGAACGCCAGGTCATTTCCGGGCGGATGACCCCGGCGCGCAACACCCGCTCCACTTCTTCCGCGCTCGCAAAGACAAGCTCCAGTCCTTCATAACGGTTCTGTTCCGCGCGGCCCAGCAAACGGATGGTTGGACTCGTCACGTCAATACCGGTGACAGCAGTCCGCAATTCGTCCATGACCCCGATTAATACGCGCCGTTCCACCCGGTAGTCGGGGGTGAGAATAACCTCAATCCCTCCCTGCAGGTCAAGGCCTTGACGGACGGGATCCTGTCCCTTAAAAAAAAGATTTTTCAGGTTTGGATTATAGTAAGGCAGTACCACAAAAATTACGCATAAAAAAACCAAAAAAATAGTGGCCCAAAATTTCCAGCGCAGATCTTTCCGCACCAGAACCCCTCCTTCCTCCACCACGCCTTCAACGTTTTTTTCTGGTTGTTTTCTCTTTCGATCTCACCCGGAGAGCGACTTCTTTTTCCGCCTTGGCGCTTAATACCCCTAAAAATGTAAAGGCAATTACGACAAAGGCCGCGACAACAACCGTCTCTGTCATGCGGCTCCCCCCTTCCAATGACACCGGCGTTCTTTGTCTGGTCCCATATATTATAAACTATTATAAACTTTTTTTTTACAGCTTGTCAATTTCAAAAAGTAGACATAACAAAAAAGGCTGCCGTTTCGACAGCCGCTATATCTTTTGGAGCGGGAAACGGGACTCGAACCCGCGACATTCAGCTTGGAAGGCTGACGCTCTGCCAACTGAGCTATTCCCGCAGACTTGCTATTTATATAATAAGGAAAAAAGAGGCCGCTGTCAATAGCGACTTTTTCCAACTGGGAAGGTCCCGGCCGGCCACAACGGCCCTTGGGGTTTACTTTTTAGTCTTTGTTCCAAATTCTTGCTTAAGGCTACTCCACTTTATAGGCGCCCGCCACATCGCCATCATTGGCTTTGACTGCTTTTATCGATACATAAAGTTCTGCGTGATAGTCGGGCCTAAAGAGTGGAGAATTAACGGACCGATGACCAAGGTAAAACAGGCTGGAGATGTATATAATGCACAAAAAAAATAAGCCCGAAGGGCTTATTGCGACTATTTATAACTGGTCGGGGTGCAGGGATTTGAACCCTGGGCCTTCTGCTCCCAAAGCAGACGCGCTCCCAAACTGCGCCACACCCCGAGTCCTGCAGTACCAGTATACGCGAAATTTTCATATTAGTCAACACAATCCGGGGCGATCGTTTTCAAGTGCGCCAGCAGATCCTTCATGGCTTTTCCCCTATGGCTGATCTCGTTTTTCTTCTCCTCCGGGAGTTCGGCCATGGTTACGCCGAGTTCCGGCAGGTAAAATAAGGGGTCATAACCGAAACCTTGGTCGCCCCGGGGAGCCGGCGCGATCAACCCCTCACAGGTCCTCTCGGTGGTCCAAACCTCGCCTTCGGGAGAGGCAAGGGCAAGTGCACAACGGAACCTGGCCGTCCTCTGCTCCAATGGGATATCCGCCAGTAACCGGAGGAGCTTCTCATTGTTTTTCTTGTCATTCCCGGGTTCTCCGGCAAATCTGGCGGAAAACACCCCCGGCGCCCCGTTCAAGGCGTCGACTTCCAACCCGGAATCATCAGCCAGTGTCCATTCCTTAAGTATCCCCGCGACCAACAGCGCTTTTTTCACCGCGTTTTCCCGGAAAGTCTCCCCGTCCTCCACCACCGGCGGCAGCTGCGGGAAATCCGCGGCCGAATAGAGTTCCCAGGAAGAACCCGCCAGCATCTTTTTTAACTCCCGGAGTTTTCCTTTATTTTTTGAGGCCAGCACCAGCCTGGGCACCCGGATTCACCCCAATCCTGGCCGCAACTTCCGCCAATACCTCCTTTTGGAGGCTGATCAAGGTCATGATCCCGGCGGCGCCGATATCTTGCAGGCGTTGAAATTCTTCGCGGGAAAAGGGAGCCCCTTCTGCGGTTGCCTGTATCTCAACGATCTGGCCGTTACCGGTCATCACCAGGTTCATATCAACCGAGGCTGTAGAATCTTCGGCATAATTCAAATCCAGCAACAATTGGTTGTCAATAATTCCCACGCTGGTGGCGGCCAAAAAATCATAGACCGGTAAAGGCTCGTCATCGGATTTGGCTACAGTAGCCAGGGCGTCCACCAGGGCGACAAAAGATCCGGTAATCGCCGCTGTCCTCGTACCGCCGTCGGCCTGGATTACGTCACAATCCACCCAAATGGTTTTTTCCCCCAATGCCTGCAGGTTAACGACTGAGCGGAGCGCCCGGCCCACCATCCGCTGGATCTCTTGGGACCTGCCACTGGGCTTGCCTTTGGTCGAATCCCTGATATTCCGTTGGGGTGTAGCCCGGGGGATCATGGCGTACTCGGCGGTAATCCACCCCTGGCCGGCTCCCCGCAGCCACTGCGGTACCCTGTCTTCAACAGTTGCCGTACAGATCACCTTGGTTTCACCAACCGTAATCAGGACCGAACCTTCGGCATGTTTCAAGAAATTCCTCGTTATGGTCACCGGTCGTAGCTGCTCGGCTCCCCTCCCGTCAATACGTTCCATCTTCTCCTCCATCCTCTTTTTTCTTTTGTAGACAGTTGTTTAATTGCGCGGATGCGCCACTATTTCGCTCGTACGTGCCGGTCGTTATCTCCCCGCCCGGAAAACCGGCTCTTCTTGCCGGACCTCTTTTATGGCTGCCTGGAGCAGGTGAAATGCTTCACAGGGGTACTCTCCGGCCAACAGACCCAGGGTGGAGAAGAGATACCGGCGGTCAACAAAAAAACGGGGAGAAACAGGTTTTAAGCTCTCCGGCGCGGCGGGATCAAAAAGGGCGCCCGCAAGAATCGCTCCGGTCTTCAGCCCGTGGACAAGGATCCCACCGGTACCGATTACGTTCTTGACTTTTGTAAGATCCTTCCCGGTCTGTATGTAGGAAACCCCGTACGGAGTCGGAATCTTTTCAATAGACCCGGCATGCCGGGTAACCGCGATTTGCACTGCCAAACGGGCTAAAGCTTCGTCCAGCCGGCGCTCGTCTTCCTCAACGGGCAGGTACCCCGGTTGGCGCCGCCGTTTTGCCGTCCCTTCCCGTACCCTCTCTTCAGAGAGACCGGCCAGCCGCGCCACAACCGTTGGTGAAGAAATTTCCAATAACGCCTCTGCACTTGACCTTAAACCCAAATCCCCTTCGACGCTCCGCTTGACCCGCGGTTCCGGCAATCCACGGAGAAAAACATCGGGCCGGGTAGGGACCCCCTCCGCCACAGAATGGACATCAGTGGTGGCTCCACCCACATCAACCAGGAGTAATTCACCCAGGCCGGGCGTGCGTCCGTCACCGTCGGCCAGGCGGCAGACGGCGGCCAGCACCGCGGCGGGAGTCGGCATGGTAATCCCGTCAATCTCTTTTTCCACCCGGTCAAGGCCTTTCGCCCGTACAAGCCGTTCCAAAAAGACCTCCCGGATCGCTTTTTGCGCCGGCTCTATATTCAGTCTACCCAATTCCGGAAGGACATTGGGCACCCGGTAACAAGGTTTTCCGGCTTTTCGCAGCAGATCCTCGGCTTCCGGAGCCGCGTTTTTGTTGCCGGCAATAATCACCGGCGCCTCCAGCCGGCTTTCTGCCAATTGGCGGCTGTTATATATTAAGGTCTCCCTGTTCCCGCCGTCTGTCCCGCCGGCCAAAAGGATAAGGTCCGGCTTTAAACCGGCTATTTCCGCAACCTCTTCCAGTGTTAACTCGTAACCATAAACCCCGACAACCCTGGCCCCGGCGCCCAAAGCGGCCGTTTTTGCCGCTTCCACCGTCAATTCCGGCACCAACCCCACGGCGACCATGCGCAACCCCCCGGCCGCGCTGCTGCAAGCCAGTTTTTTTTGGAATTTGAGCGGCCCTGTTTTCGCAGTCAACTGCCGGAAAGCCTGGGAATAACCGTTTATTAACCCGTCTTCCACAGTGGTGGGAGCGACAGCGGTACCCAAAACCGCCGGCCCGTCCAGATCCACTGCGGTCATCTTCGTATAAGTACTGCCAAAGTCGACCAGGAGATACGGTTTCATTGCACCTTTCTGTCCTTTTTCTTTCTTACAATTGCGGTAGGTCCCGGCCATAGCGGTCCCGCCCATGACCAAACAGGATAATTATACCACAACAGGCTTTTTAGATCCACTGAAAACCCGGATTTCACGGGTAAGGCCTATTATTTTCTCTTTTGGCCTTTTAATGCCCTTCTATTCTCCGGCTAAATAATGGAGGATCCCGCGGAAGAGGCCGGCGGCCAATTCTTCCCGGAACTTGCTCTTCCTAAGGAGCTCTTCTTCTTGATAATTGGAGAGAAACCCCATCTCCACCAGAACCGACGGCATCTGTGTCTCCCTGGTGAAGACCAGTTCCTTGCTGGTTTTGATCGCGCGGGGCGTAAGCCCTGTCCCATCCGTTAAGTTGGCAAAGAGAGATTCTGCCAGTTTCCGACTGCTCTCCCGGTCCGGGTGGCAAAAAACCTCGACTCCGCGGATTTGGGGATTAGGGTGGAAGTTCGCATGCAAGCTGACGGCCAAGACACCGTCGAAACGGTTGGCCACCGCCGCCCGCTCATAAAGGCCGAGGTAGGAATCGTCCTCCCTGGTCATTATGACCCGTGCTCCGGCCTCCTCCAGCCTTTTCTTTAAGCGTAAGGCAATGTCCAGGTTGATCTCCTTTTCCCGTGTCCCCCGGCTGCCAATGGCGCCGGCATCGATCCCCCCGTGTCCCGGATCGAGAATGATTACTTTCCCGCTGAGCGGCGACCGGGTAACGGTCAAAGTCATCTCCTTTTTGTCTTTCCCGGATTCCACCCGGTAGTCGTAATCCCGGTCGTCCGGGATCTTAACCTCCACCCTGACCCCGGTGGGTTTTTCGGCTGTAACCGTAATCCCTTCTTTGCTGGCGCCGCTTTGTATCGTATCCTTTACAACGGCATCCCCCAACTCCACCACCAGGCCGCCGGGGACCTTCCGGATCTCTTCCTGTAACGGTCCGGTGCTCTTGATCCGGAGTTTTTTTTCCCGTGCATCCCAGTCGATCCCGGTGATTTCCTGTACGGGCTTGATTTCCAGGCGGTTGGGCCGGCCGCGGACAGGGGTCACCACGTAGTTACGGTCGTCGTTTATATAAAGAACGAGCCGGATCGTATGGGAGTCAAACTGGCTGATCCTTATCTGCTCGACCCAGTCGTCGTCTCCCGGGATGGTCATGGCCTCCCCTGTCAGCGTGGCATCAAAGATATCCACCACCAGCCGGTCCGGCTCCGGCAGGTAACTTGTGCGGCTGGAAACAGGGTGCGAAGTTTCCACATAGACCAGCGGCCCGCCTTCTTTTCCTGCCGGCAAGTAGCCGGTATCCGTCAGCAGGCTGTTAAAAACCACCTGAAGTTTGGTGGGATCCTCTGACGATTCGACAATCCTGTACCCGGCCAGTTGCGAAAGGTCGAAGACCACCCGTAATTCACCGGCGGTAAACTTGCCACTACGGATCCCTGTTACCGGCGGCGGTGTTTCCAATTCCATTCCAGTCAGGGGCGGATAAGAGTCGACCCCCTGAAAATCAATGACCAGACGGGCCGGTTCTTGCAATAAAAACGATTCATAGGTGAAAGCCCGCGCCGTCTGGAAAAGAAAAGCCGGTCGCTCCTGATAGTACGCATTTCTGATGGAAAGGAGATAATTCTTCTCCCAGGAGAGGGAGAGCCATTCCCCGATGGTCTTCTCTCTCACCCCCAATAAATTGGCGACTTCTATCGGCAGCCAAAGGCCTCCTTCCGCCTGCCGTGGGGCTGCAGACAAACGGTGCTTTTCTTCGCCCCAGGAGATTTCGGCGACACCCTCCTGCATGATCAGGGGATTAGCCCCGGCCTGCAGTTGGATCTTTCCGGTCCCTTCATCCCAGACCGCCGCGGTATGCAAATATTCGGAGAAAAAGGAGAGCGGCAGGTAAAAGCAGCCCTGAAAAATCCTGGCTTCTGCGTTGACGGCTTTTCCTTCGAAAAACAGGGTCCAGGTATTTCCAGCCTCCGCCAGGAGGAAGGAAGGAAAAAAAAACGCGGCCATAAGAGAGACAAGCGCGTACAGATGAATCCACTTGTTACCGGCTAACTTAAACAAGAGCTTCCCTCCCAGTTTCCTGAGATAGGTCTTCGCCCTTCCCCCATTCATTCCTTCCCATCTAAGCCCGGGTTTAACTGGAAAAGTCCGCCCCTTGCCCCACCTTTTCCAAGGGCGCCAGTGAAAGCAGCATCTGCCGCAGGTCATTCCCGGGGAAGGCCACGGTCACAACGGTATCCCCATCCATCTCGCGGAGGGCGACAACAACGCCCCGCCCCCACTTGGCGTGGACCACTTCATCCCCTAAAGAGAGCACCGGCTTATCCCCGGCCGGCCCGGGCCCGGCCGGGGTCCCCCGGAAAACCCCCGGGCGGGCGGGTTCCTGCAGGGAGGAGATCTCCTGCAGGGAGGAGACCTCCCTGAGAAAGCGGGAGGGGGTGGAGAGCTGTCTCCCGCCGTACAAGGTCCTGGTCAGGGCATAGGTCAAATACAACCTTTTCTCAGCCCTGGTCATCCCCACGTAGCACAATCTTCTCTCTTCTTCTATTTCCGCGGGTTCCATCAGGCTCCGGCTATGGGGAAAGATCCCTTCCTCCATACCTACCAGAAAAACCACGGGGAATTCCAGTCCCTTTGCGGAATGAACGGTCATCAGGGTTATCCCGTTCTGCTCCCGGTCGTAATGATCCACATCCGCCACCAAAGCCACTTGTTCCAAGAAACGGGCCAGGGACGTATCATCACTGGTCATTTCAAATCCGGAGGTCAAGGCTAAAAATTCATCGAGGTTCTCCAGGCGGCTCCGGGCCTCCACTGTATCTTCCTCCCGGAGTTCCCGGAGGTAACCCGATTCTTCCAAAATTTCCTTGGTTAAGCGGGAGACGGAGAGCTTCTCCCGTTGTTCATAAATCCCCTGGAAAAAACGGTAAAATCCGCTCAAGGCATTGACCGCGCGGCTGGTAAGCCCCGGCGCCTCCGCTGCCCGTTCCAACCCTTCCAGGAGCGAAAACCCGTTTTCATCGAGGAAAGTGAGAAAACGTTCCAGCGTACCGGGGCCGATCCCCCGCCGAGGGACGTTAATCACCCGTCGCAGGCTGACCCGGTCCTGGGGGTTATGAACCAGGCGCAGGTAAGCAAGGATATCCCGGATCTCCTTCCGTTCGTAGAAGCGGAGTGCGCCCACAACCTGATAAGGGAGGCCTTTCTGCCCCAGCACCTCTTCGAAGGAACGGGACTGCGCGTTGGTCCGGTACAAAAGGGCACAGTCGGACAGGGAATACCCTTCGCTGGTCACAAGCCGTTCAATCTCGGAAATCACTATCCAGGCCTCTTCTTTTTCATCCGCCGCCCGCAGGGCGGTGACCGGCGGACCGGGCTCGTTCTGCGTCCAAAGGGTCTTCTTTTTCCGGTAAAAATTATTGCTGACCACTTCATTGGCGGCCTGCAGGATATTCTGGGTGGAACGGTAGTTCTGTTCCAGCTTGATTATTTTTACTTCCGGGTAATCCTTTTCAAATTCCAGAATATTACGTATATCGGCACTGCGGAAACTATAGATCGACTGATCGTCATCGCCGACCACACAAATATTGCGGTGTTTCGCCGCCAACTGCCGGGTTAAGACGTACTGGGCATGGTTGGTATCCTGGTATTCATCGATCATGATGTACCTGAACCTTTCCTGGTACCGGTCAAGGACCGCCGGATGCTCCCGGAAAAGACGGACCGTGGACATGATCAGGTCATCAAAATCCAACGCCGCATTAGCCCGGAGCTTCTTCTGGTACAACGGATAAACCCTGGCCACGGTGGATGCCCAAAAATCCGCAGCGCTCTTTTCATAGTCCTCCGGGCCGATCAGCTTGTTTTTTGCCGCAGAAATGGCTGCCAATAACGCCCGGGGGTGAAAATTCTTCTCACTCAGGTTTAAGTCGCGCAAAACCTCTTTGACTAAGACCAGCTGGTCCTGGGTATCAAAGATTGTAAACTCCTTTTGCACCCCGATGGCCGGTCCTTCCCGCCGCAAAATCCGGAGGCAAGCCGCATGGAAAGTACTGATCCAGATGGCTTCCCCCCACTCCCCGACCAGGCGGCCAACCCTTTCTCTCATCTCTTCCGCGGCCTTGTTTGTAAAAGTTACGGCCAGCAGGTTCTCCTTGGGAACCCCTTTGGTCAGGAGATAGGCAATCCGGTAAACCAGGACTCTGGTCTTGCCGCTGCCGGCGCCGGCCAAAATCAAAAGCGGGCCCTCTGTGTGACAGACCGCCTCCTGTTGTGCGGGATTAAGTTCCGCCAGTAGTCGCTCCAAAAATACCACTCCTTAGAGGCCTTTGCGTGCATGCGCGCGTAGTTCTCCCGCCACTTCACACCGTGTCGACCGGGAAAACCCGTTTTCTCGCCGGTAAAAATTTTCAGAAAGTACCTTTAGTCGACGGAAGGCCTTTCTGCCGCGGGTCAAGGGCAACCGCAGCCCGCAGGGCCCGGCCGGCGGCTTTAAAAGCAGCCTCCAGCAGGTGATGGCGGTTATCTCCGGCCAGCCGCTGCAGGTGGATGGTGATCCCGGCCCTGCTGACTGCCGCGAAAAACTCTTGCGCCAATTCCGCCTCGAACTGCGGACCGATCTTCCCGCCGCCCAAGGGCAGATCAAAATTGAGGTACGGACGCCCGCTCAGATCCACGGCAACCAAAATCAGGGCGTCATCCATAGGGAGGATGGCACTCCCGTACCGTGAGATCCCTTTCCTCTCCCCCAACGCGGCTGTTAAGGCCTGTCCAAACACCACCCCAACATCTTCCACTGTATGGTGGGCATCGACCTCCAGGTCGCCCTCGGCTTTAATCTCCAGGTCAAAGCAGCCTTGAAAAGCCAGATGCGTTAGAAGATGGTCAAAAAAACCAATTCCTGTTTGAATGGTATAGCGCCCCTCTCCGTCCAGATCCAGGGTGAGGGAGATCGCTGTTTCTTTCGTTTTTCTCTCGATCGTTGCGCGCCTTTTCGTCAACTCTTTCCCCGCCCTTCATTATCTTCCAGGCGGATCTCCACCGCCCTGGCATGGGCCTCCAGACCTTCCACGCGCGCCAGGGCTACCGCCGCAGGTCCAAACTTCTCCAGGCCTTCGCTGCTGTAAGCCACAAAACTGCTCTTTTTAACAAAATCATCAACACTCAGGGCGGACGCAAACCGTGCCGTGCCGCCGGTAGGTAAAACATGATTGGTCCCGGCCACATAATCACCGATGGACTCCGGGGTATAGCTCCCCAAAAAGACAGCGCCGGCATGCCGGACCTTGGTCAGCCAGTAATAGGGGTCCGCCACCATCAGTTCCAGGTGCTCCGGAGCGGCTAAATTCGAGAGGTCCACGGCTTCCGCCAGATCCCTGGTTAGAATCAAACCGCCGTTCTTTTCCAGGCAGGCCCGGGCGATCTCTTTTCTTGGCAGCGCCTCAAGCTGCCGCTCTACCTCCCGGGCTGTCTCTGTCACCAATGATTCGCTGGGCGTAAGGAGGACGGCGCTGGCCTCATCCACAGGTCCGTGCTCGGCCTGGGAGAGGAGATCCGCTGCCACCAACCGGGGAGAAGCGGTTTCATCGGCGATAATAATGATCTCACTGGGACCGGCCAGGGAATCCAGGCCAACTTCTCCGTAAACCAAACGTTTTGCCATGGTCACATAATTATTACCCGGCCCGACAATCTTATCCACCCGCGGTACCGTCTCGGTGCCAAAGGCCATGGCGGCGACGGCCTGTGCTCCCCCTAATTTATAGACCTCCGTCACCCCGGCTTCAAAGGCGGCGGCGAGAATATGCGGGTCCACCGTCCCGTCCTGCGTGGGCGGGGTGCATATGATAATCCGTGGAACCCCGGCAACCACCGCCGGCAAGGCATTCATCAAAACCGAGGACACCAGTGGCGTCTTGCCGCCGGCCCCGCCCGGGACATATAACCCGACCGTATCCAAAGGAAGATATCTTTGCCCGAGGAGAATGCCCCCCTCCTCGTAGAGCGTCCAGGAGCGAGGAACCTGTTGCCGGTGATAGCGAAGGATATTCTCTTTTGCCGTATGTATGGCAGCAAGAAACTCTGGTGCCACTTCCGCCCGGGCCGCCTGTAATTCCTCTTCTTTCACCTTAATCTCGGCGGTTGTCAGGTCCACACCGTCAAAAGCCTTGGTATAATCCACCAGGGCTTTGTCGCCTTCCTGGCGTACCCGGAACAAAATATCCTCAACCGTCCGGAGGATTTCCTCTTCCCCTTCAGCCGAAAACGGGCGACGGGTCAAAAGCAGACGAATCCCTTCGTGGTCAATAGCGGTTTTTAGAATCCGCATGGCTTCCCCCTCCTGTCACGAATAATTTAACATACCTGGTCCGGGGTGTCAAGAAACTCCATAAAAAACTGGGCCGTATTTGAAATACGGCCCTTTTATCTGTGAACAGGTATATTCGCATGTAATATTCGCTTTAATAACGGGTCAATTAGGGAAGTGCGATCCCAGCCAGCCCCAGAATAATTCCGATGATGGCGAATATCTTGGCGCTCCTGGTGTCTTTAGCTACGGTATCAACCTTTTGCTCCAACTCGGCCACCTTGGTCTCCAGCAAGGTTACCCTGACATCCATGGCGTCCAGATCCGCGCGGAATTCTTCCTCCAAAGCCTTAATTGCCCTATACAATTCTCCCGCGTCAACATCGGCCAACTCCTCGGCAATAATGGCTCTGACCTGTTCCTCGGTGAGGCATACCTCTGTCGCCGGTTCCACCGGTGTCGCTGGTTCGGATTTCACCTCTGCCAGCCTGGCTTCGAATAGCCGGAGCACTCTGGCGGTCAGTTCGACCATTTCGTAACGGGTGGCATGTCTTTCGCCTTTAAAGGTTCCATCGGGATATCCTTTAAGCAATCCGGAGTTGTAGACCAACATAAACTGGTCATATACCCAATGGGAAGGTTTTGGGGAGTCTTCAAATGCTCCCAGTGCCACAGATACGGATGTAAACAGCATTATCGCCGTAACCAATAAAGCCAGTGCTTTTTTCACTCTTCACCCCTCCTTTTCATGAAAATTCAAAAACCCTTACACAATATATACGCTTCTTCTATTATACTATTCGCCTTTCGCAAACAAATTCCTTCCTGTTTCGCAAGATATTTTCTCTTGAAACCCGTCCGGCCCGATGTTTGTTCAGCTATTAAACTGATCTGTCATTTCGGAAAAGCCTTCCCCCAAAACTTCGTGCACATTGGCGATTACCACAAAGGCCCCGGGATCTTCAGCCCTGACCAACTCTTTTAAACGGGCTGTCTCTCCCCGGCCGACCACACAAAAGAGGACCTCCTTGCCGCGGCCCGAATAAAGACCACGGCCACTCAAGCCGGTAACGCCCCGTCCCAATTCTTCCAGCACCCGTCTGGCAATGGCTTCGGCATGGTCGGAGATGATCAGAGCCCCTTTGGAATAATTGAAACCTTCCATAACAAGATCAATGGTCTTCCCAGTCACCGCCAGGGCAATAATGGCATAGAGCATGATCTCAGGGGTTTTGAAGGCCAGTCCGGCCAGGAGAATCACCAAACCGTCAATCAGCATCAATGCATATCCGGTTGAAACCGGAGCTAGATGAGAGAAAATCCGGGCGGCCAAATCTGTTCCTCCGGTATTCCCCCGGTACCGAAAGGCAATGCCCATACCCAACCCGCCGAGAAACCCGCCGTATAACGAAGCAAGCAGCGGATCCGTAGTAAGCGGTTGCGCCAACCCCTCCCAGTAAGCCACGGCAACCGACAGCAGCAAAGCGCCGAAAAAACCTTTCACCCCGTAGCGGGGACCAAAAAGCCGCAGATAAACCAAGAAAAGCGGGGCATTTAAAAGGAGAATCACCAGCCCCACCGGCCACCGCCATAAATGATAAAAGATGATGGCGAGCCCGCTAACCCCCCCGGCGGCGATCCGGTTAGGGATTAAAAACAAGACCAGGGCCAGGGCTGCCAGGTTCGTCCCCAAAAAAATACCGGTAAAATCGATAAGTTCCCGCCGGAGTCTTTCTCCAGTACGCTTGGTCAAGTGGAAGGCACCTCCTTCTCGTGGCTCGGGGCTCGTCGCTCGTATTTAAGCATGCCGTTGCAGTTAAATGTACAGACCAACTCCGGACCGGCGCTCACCGGCGCTCTACCACAGTGCGCCGGAAGACGACCTTGCTTCTCGTTACTCGTCGCCCGGCAACTGGATACTCGTCACTCCAACTATTTCGCCAACACCTTGAGAGCCCGCCTTGTCAATTTGTTCTCCCGCCACACCAGACGGATAAAACCCGGCAGGACCAACAGCCGCCTGAAACGGGCCGGCTCCTGCAGCGCCCGGTACAACCATTCCAGTCCGCCCCTCCGCCATAAGTGGGGCGCCCGTTTCACTTTTCCCGCCCAAAGGTCCAAGGCGCCACCCACCCCAATCCCAACCGGCACCTGGAGCTTATCCCAGTTTTCCGCCAGCCAAAGTTCCTGACGGGGCAGGCCCATACCGACCAATAACACCTGAGGGCGGGCAGCATTGATCTTCCGGACCACCTCTTCCCCGGCCGGGGGTGAAAAATAACCGTGGGCCGTTCCCACCACCCGCACCCCGGGCCAGCGGGCGGTGATCCGCCCGGCTGCCGCTTCCGCCACCCCGGCCGCACCGCCCAGAAGATAGAGACGAAGCCCTCCGGGAACGCCGGCGGCAAAAAGGTTTTCCACCAAGTCTACGCCGGCGATCCGCTCCTGCTCCTTATAACCGGAACACCGGAGCGCCCAAACAATGCCGTACCCGTCGGGAACAATCAAATCTCCCCGGCGCAGCGCTGCGGCGAGTTCTTGGTGGCGCCGGGCGGCCATTACCATCTCAGGGTTGAGGGTGACCACCCGCATCCGTGACCCTGCAGCCAGAGCCTGCCGAATCTTTGCCACCGCCTCCGTCATCGTGACAGCGTGCACCGGCAAGTCTAATACCGTGGTTTCTTTCTCCATTTTAACACAAATCCTCCCTGATCCGTTCCAAAAACCATAACCGGTCCTCCCTGGCTGCTGCCATCATTTTCTCCCGTACTGCCAGAGTTTTTTGGCGGGCGTAGGCATAGGACGGCCAGAGCTCCGCCAATTCCTTCCGGATTTTATCGCCAAGGTCCGGTTCCCGCCAGGAAAAAGAAGCCCATCCCAGTTCACGGCAGAAAGCGGTGATCTTCGGGTCATCGCCCAGGCCGATGCCGGGAATCCCCTGACGGGCGGCGAATAACAACCCGTGCAGCCGCTCCCCGATCACCAGTGAAAGACCGGCACAGGCCTTCTCCAATTGCACCTGATTCTCCATAAAAACCGCAGGACGGCTCCAGGGACGGACGGCCGTCCCCTGGAGCCCGGAGGCATCCCCGGGCGCCAGGGCAAAGAGGCGGACAGACCCGGGGAACTCTCTTTCCACGGCCTTCAGCAGTGCAAATTTATATCTCTCCCTGTCCCGCCGGAGAAAAACCCCAATCACCGGCAGCGCCGCTGGCTTCTTTTTCTTGGCCGGTCGCCACTCTTGCCGTCTCTCCGCTTGCCCCGGCCCGGGCGGCCCGGGCGGTTCGATCTCCGGCAGGTCCCATAGGGGGTCCACCCCCACCCGGAACCGGTCGCAAGTAACCCCCATCTTTTTAAGTAGCTCGGCAGAATAAGGATCACGGCAAGAAAGAGCCCTGACCTTCCGTAAAGCCCGCCCGGTGGCCAGTGCGCCCAAAGTCGACAAAGGGCCAAAACCATGCCCGAAAAGCATCACCCGGGCTTCCCGCCGGTCGGCCGTGTTCAACAAGGCCAGATAATAAAGGAGGCTCCTCTTGCTGGTAGCATCTTGAAAAATACTGCCGCCGCCGCCCACCAGGAGATCCCCCGGTTGCAACAGGTTTGCTAGCCGGGGTAAATTCCAACGGGAGATCCGTTCTTCCCCGAATTCCGGGCGCGACCGGGGGTCTCCGGTTAAGAGAACGAGCCCGGTTTCCGGGAAGGCCTCACGGATCCGGGAGAGAAAATACCTGGCAAAAAGCTCGTCACCAAGATTGCCGAAGCCATAATACCCGAACAAATAAACCTTAGCCATCAGCCGCCTCCTGCAAAAAAGCCCACCCACACCAAAATAAAAATAAGAGCAAGGGATCCGCCCATGGGCTCTCGGTCAAGCCCGCTACCAGTTGGCCGCAGAGGACAGCCCGAACCCCTCTCTCCCTCAAGGTCTTTGCCGGTCTGGAGAGCCCCAGGTAAACTACCCAGCCAAAAAGGAGTAGGCCGGGGATCCCTTGTTCAACAGCGATCTGTAACAACTGGTTATGGGCATGAACAGCCCGGCGCTGTAAAAGCCCTGCGCGCCGGAATCCCCCGCTCCCCGTTCCCAACGGATTCTCCTTAAACAACTCCCAGGAGGCCTTCCAGATCTCCCGGCGGTATGCCACCGTACTGTCCTGCCACAAGCCTCCGGGCGGAGATAACCTGGTCCGCAACGGCGGGAAAGCCAAAAAAACGAAGAGAAACAGGATTGCCAGGCGCAAGAGGAAGGGCCGCCACTCCCGCCCCCGGAAAACCAGGAGTGCGGTTACCGCCGCCAGCCAGGCTGTGCGGGAAAAAGTAAAAAGCAAGGCGGTGGCATGCAACAAACCGGCGATCCCGTAAAAAAGCCGTCTGCGCCTCATTCTCTTTTCCGTTGCCACAATCGTGGTTAGAATCATAGGGATAATAAAGGCCAGAACCATTCCAAAGAGATTGGGGTTGTCCAACGTCCCGGTAACACGGAAAGGAACCAGCCCCCGCTGCTTGGGATCGAGCCAGGAAGGCGGGGTCAACGGCCCCCCCGCGGCCTGGAAAAGTCCCAATACCACCATGGGCAGGAGAATAAGGCTGAAAAAACCCGCCCCCAATGGTTGCCGGCCGGCCCGCGCCTGCCGCCGGAGAAAATGCCCACAGAATACGGCGGCAAAAATGACCAGGGCTTCCGTGAGAAAACAGCCCAAACCCGAACGGCCGGCCGCCCGCAGCGTGGCAAAGAAACCCCACCCCAACCAAAGGCCGGCTGGGAGGGGGATTTTCGCACCGGTAAAGACGGCCGTTCCCAGGAGAGGGACATAAGGCCAAAAGCTTTCCGGGAGGTAAAAGATGAGGGTCAGCGCCGCCCGGGTCACCTGCTCCCATCTTTTCTGCATCACCCGGCGGTTAAGGGCTTTCCTGTATCCTGGGGAAAAAAAGCACCAAAACCAACTCCATCCCTAAGTATAACATTACCGCCCGCACCGGGCAACAACGTCATGCGCAGCTGATCTGCATGCACGAACGCGACGCTGCCTGTAACTAGACTGGGGGTCTAGAAATCGTAGCTTCGCTGATCCGCGCGCGCGCGTACGTGCCGCCGCGTACGCCAGCAATCCGGTAAAAAGCCCTCGTCACTCTCCCACCCGCCACCCGTCTTCTCTCTCCGGTTCCTACCCTCCCAGCAACTTCTCCTTTTCTCCCGAGGGGATCGCCACTGACCAGGTACCTAGTTTCCCTTGGTCCACCGCGCCGGCTTCCTGGCGCGGGTCAACCCGGATCAAAATCCTCTTTCCCTGCGGCTCCCAGCGCCGTAGAGCGATGGTATAAAGATGCGACGGGAAATCCTCCTCAAGATTAAGTACGATCTCTTCCCGTTCATCGCCGGTTTCATAAACAGCAATCCCGCGGTTCCCTTCCTGATCCTCGGTTTCTACGGCGAGATACCGTCCGTCGGGGGAATAGATCAGCAAATCCGCAGTTCCGCCTGGTAAAAGAGTTACAGGGAGAAAGGGGTTTTCCGCCGCCGGTCCGGATTCTTCCCAGTTCAAAAAGGCGACCAACCCGTTCTCGCCCTGGGTGCCAAAGGCCATCCCCTTTTCCAGCGGCGAAAGGATCAGGGCGGAATAGGCCTCCCTGCCCACCGTCTGGCCTTCCATCTCCGGCGGCAGATCCTCAAGGGTGACAAGCCGGGTTTCTCTCTTCTTTCCTTTCTCATCCCTGTTCCACACCAATACACCTTCTTCCGCCCGGACCCGGGTTCTCCTTAATAAACGGGCTGAGGAGATCCGGTATTCTTCCTCATCAAAGCCGACGATGAGATCTTCCATGACATTATCAGTCCGTAGCGGATCCGCCACCATTTCCTGCATGAGAACGGTAAAACCGAACCGTCCTTCAGTCAATACCGATTCATCCTGGATGCGGCAGGCGACAAAACCGGGGCTGCCCGTGGCCTGCAAAGTCAAGCCTTCTTCCCGGTAATCATTCCATGCTTCGGAAGTAAGGTAGGCTCTAAGTTCTTCTTCAGGTTCGCCGGCGATCCTGGCGTGGAGAAAAGAATAAACAACCTCCCTGGCCTCGCTCAACTCCCCCCGGGGGCCGTTGGGTTCCGGCGCCGGCGGTTCCAGGTATTCCCACAAAGGACAGCCTTGCAGAAAGAAGGCGAAAACCAAAAGGGATATTTTTTTGGCGCCTGTAAACAAAATACTCTTCCTCCCATTATTCTTTCTCGGCAATATTCTTCCCCGCACCGCCGAAAAAGAACAAAAAAACTGAAAAACACCGGGTTTTTCATCGTTTAAAAAAGGCAAAAAAAAAGGGAGGGATGATTTATCGGTTTGGAATAAGAATACACTCCTCAAGACCGGCAGGATTATTTCTTTCTCTTTAGAAATCATTACACATAGCTTATGGGAGGAAAACCAAAAAATGAAAAGGTTTTTCTTATCTTTTCCCATATTGATGTTGGTTTTTTCGCTTTTCACCCCGGTTTTCTGTGCAGCGGGGGAAGATGCTCCTTCCTCTCCCGCCCTGGTTTTTTCCGTTCCCCCCAATCAGGAAGGAGAACCGGGAGAATTTGTTACCTACCTGTTTCAAATCGAAAACCAATCCACCGCCGGAAAGACCCTCACCGCTTCGGCCGTTTCTGGGCAGGACTGGCCGCTGCTGACAAGTGAGGAAGAGATAATTATCCCCCCCGGCGGCCAAAGGCTTTTCGCCGTTTCCATATGGATCCCCGCCACCGCCCGCGGCGGTAACGAAGATTTCCTGACTGTGAGTTTTACCGGCCCGGAGTTTGCTTCTTCCTACAACCTCACCACCAGGGTACGGGTTACTACCAAATTCTCCTTTACCTGCCCGGAAAGGATCACCGGCCATCCGGGAGAAAGACTGAAAATCCCGGTAACCCTGATCAACGAGGGTAGTATCACCCGGAGATTTTCCCTGGAGGCGGTCTCGGAAAAACGGTGGCGGGTAAATTGGGAGGCCGCCGGTCTTACGCTGGCGCCGGGTGAGCAAAGGACAACCCATCTTCAGGTGAACATCCCGGCAACGGTCGCCGCCGGTGTTGTTGATTCCCTATACCTGCTGGTAACAGCGGATGCTGCGGAAGGAGCTGAAAAGAGCAGTAAGGAATACCGGATCTCCATCGTCGTCCGTAAAGCCTACCATCCGCCCGTAGAAAGAGAGAACCGCATCCCCCTTTACTCCAATTTCAGTTTGACTTTGAACCCGCCGCAGGACCCGGCAGCCTTTTTTACCTGGGCGACCACCGTCGGACTAAGCGGTGAAATTCATCCTTTATTTCACTACAACTTTTATCTGGCCGGAGAGAGCGAAGAGGATATCTTCTTCCCCTCCGCACTTTTTCTCGCGCTAACTGGAGACCGCTGGTATATGCAGGCCGGGCGGTTCTCTTCCGGCTGGCCCGGGTTGATTGCCTCCCCGTCGACCGCGGCCAATCTTTACCTGCAAATCCTGGGCGCCAGACCCTGGAGTCTCTGGTTGGGCGCGGATAAAGATTTCATCGGCCCTTCCTGGCTTGGTGGGATCATAGACCAACCCGGGAAAAATCTCCGCTGGTACTTACTGGTTCCTTTTGAGAAAAACCGTCTCCGCGGGGTTTTGGAAACGCGCTATGCTCCTGTTGCTTTCCGGGATTGGCGTTGGTCTTACCGGCACGCCCTGGGTTTTGATGAAAACCGCCTCTTGAACCAGGGTGAATTCTCCCTGCAAAGATCGGCATTGGATTGGCGGTTCATCGCCGCCCTGGCCGGAGGGGAAAATTTTCATTTTGCCCAGGAACCAGGGGGGGACGAGAGTGCATATACCGGCGGATACGCTACACGTTTTGGCGAGGTTGATTTGAATATGGAGTATTATCTTTCCCCCCGCCTGACCCTGGAACCGGGGTTAAACTTCCGCGTTGCCACCGTGGGCCATGAGCCGCGGACCAGCTATACCCTGCAAAACCGTTTTTCTTTACCCGGCGCCTACCTGCTCCTCCGGTGCAGGCAGGACCTGTACGGTCAGAGAGAAGAAGGTGTTGAAGTCGGCTTCTCCAACGAATGGCAACAGCCGGCAGGCGATGACTACCAGGGAGCGGCCATCCTTTCCTGGAGCCGGAAGAATACCACCGGCACCCTGCGTTTTTACGGCCGTCTGCGCCGTTGGTTTTATGCCGCTTCTTATCTGGAAGCCGCTTACGACCAGCGCTGGGTGGAGAGCCCGGTCGGGCTCTCCGCCCCCCTGGCCCTGGGTTTAAGATGGCACCACCTGCTTTATTCAAACTGGGAGGGTTATGGCAGTATCTATTTCCATGATCCCATTACTTCCGCAGGTTATTATTTGCTGCAGGCCGCCACCGGCTACTGGTTTTCCCCCGGTACTTTCCTGCAACTCCGGGCTACCGCCCGTTGGGAGGAGAAGGAGACCGTCTCGGCCAAAATCGGGCTCTACCTCTATTACCGCGACCTGTTCTTCCTCCCGGCGCCTTGGGGGGGCATTGAAGGCCGGGTTTTTCTGGACCGGAACCGGAACGGCCGTTTTGACCCGGATGAACCGGGAATTCCCGGGGTGACTGTTTGTTTGGACGGAGAGGGCAAAGCCGTAACCGATGAACGCGGGTATTTTCTCCTTCCCCGGTTGAAAAAAGGGGAATACCTCCTCTCCTTTCCTCAGGAAGAAAGCCTCCGGTATCTTGCGCCTGCGGCAAAACAGGTCAGTCTCAGGGAAAACCGGGTTTTGACCGTTGATCTCCCCGCCCTGCCGCCGTTGGACCTGAAAGGTCTGGCCTTTATCGATAAGAACAGGAACGGCCTGCCCGACCCGGATGAACCGCCGGCCGGTCGTGTGCAACTCCTGCTTTACCCGGTAGGCGGTGAAGAACCGCTTGCTACTATTGAAGCAAACCCGGACGGTTCCTTCTTCCTGCCCGGCCTTTTTCCCGGCAATTACCGTCTGGAGGCTGTTGCCGAAACCCTGCCCGGGTTTACCGCAGCCGAACCGGTAATCCTGACCGTCAAAGACTCACCCCCGCTTTTGCTCCTGTTCCCGCTCTATGAAGAAGAGCGCGAGATCGATTTCACCTATTTCTAATTACCGCCCGGATCAGAACCGGATCAGAATATGATCAGGTCATAGGCAAGCTGTACATGATATTCCACCGCGGCCATGGACGCCACAGCAGATTCTTCTTCCGGAAGGGCGAGCCGGAAATGGATCTCGATCTCCTGCCATCCTCCGGTGTGGCCCCCGGACAATAACGGGCTTGGCAACGGGGAGAGTTCAGCCCAGTCCTCCCCGTTCAGCGACCACTGAACCCGCGCCAGTGGAAACTCTCCGTTATTCCCGCCTTTGATCCGCAGTTGCCACCGGTCTTTTTGGTTGGAGAGGATCCGGATCTTGGCCTGTTCCACCGTGCGGTTCCAGGAAAAGACCAGCTCAAAGCCGTCGGTTTCCACCCGGAGTATTGGTGGAATGCGTACGGTTAGACGGTGGCCGACTGACTCCTCTCCCGCCTGAACCGGGACGGAGAGCGCTGTTGCCAAAAGAAGGGGAAAAAATAAGGCGCTTCTACGCGCCTGTCCTGCCGTTCTTATAAGGCGTTTACTAAGCATTTTAAACACCCCTTTGCCCGGCAGGAACACCGGAAAAACCGGAGAAGAAAAATAGGTTCTTCGGCGGCCCGGCGATCCTGGTGACCTGCGCGTCACTGTAGATCCGTGGCTTTGCGTCCCCGCCTTTCGACGGGTTTGCCTTTTCGGAAACCTCTTGGGTTAGTCTTTAACCTAAGGTCAGTCTTTCCCTTCGGTTATCCTTTTATGGAATTTTTCTTTTGTAATGTCATTATACAACAAAAAGCAAGCTCTGTCAATAGACCAATGGAAAAGCCTTCTGTAACCATTAAACCGGTCTTTACCAACAAAAGAGTGTTACCCGCATTTCGCCGGCATATTCCCCGGCCGGTTCCCATTGGGCGAGAGACAGCCGGAAAGAGAGTAATAGAAGATGAAGGTTCAATTCGCTCCCGGGATAATCGCCCGACTGGGCCAAAACCAACTCATGGCCGGCCGGCTTCAACGATTGGTAACTGCCTGACGCGGTTCTCCATTCCATCCGGTGGCGCTTGATGGCATGGTTCCCTGCAACAAAATCACCGCCGTTAAGGCTTACCTGCCATCTTCGTCCGCGCTTCAGACACTGGAAGATGATTAAAAGGGCGTTTCTTGCTTCCCAGTAGTCGTCTCCGGACGGACCCGGCGCCGGCAACCCCAGATTCACCTCGCCGGTGGAAAGCAACAACCAGGCGTTGTGTTCCGGATAGTAGTCCCAGGTCCCGGCAAAGATCAAACCCGGGAAAAAAAGAACCACTATTATCAAGAGGACCGGTACCTTTTTCCACAAACCCCTTCACCTTCTTTCCAAATCGATCCCCGGAAGCGGCCGATCAGGGGATAAACAGGGAATAAATAATGGTGCTGGTATGCTCCCCTTCGTATTCATCGCCCGTCAATTCCAGGTAATAAGAGATTTGGAACTGCTGCCCGGCAAGGACCTTATCGGCAAAATCTTGCCAATCCATCACCAGCAGGGATTCCCCTTCAGGGGGCATAAAGCGGTATCCACCGGTTCTTCCCATCCGCCACTGCAGCCGGTTAATGGGAATCGAGGTCCCTGCCGCGCTCCGGAAATCCGTACCCGAGATGTGGATCTCCCACGGGGAGGCGATATTGGTCCGGAAAGAAAGGATCACCACATTTTTCCCTTCAAAATAGGTGACCCCGCCGGTAGTCCGCGGCAGACCAAGGTCAACATAGTCGGTGGAGAGATAAAACTCGGCCCGGGGCGGAACAGTAAATCTCAGGGTAAACTCGGCCGCAAAAACAGAGGCAGAACAAAGCAGGATAAGGAAGGCCGCCAACCATGCCTGCTTGCGTACCCGGGCGCGGGTGTCTGTCCGCGCCCCCATCTGCGGGCATAAACGGCTCTTTTTCATCACCCGCTCTCACCTCATCTTTCCCCTTCTTCCGGCACGTCCACTTTTAACAGGGTTTGGGCCCCCAATAACCGCTCGCCGCCGTAATCCAGGATCGCCAGGACCACATAATCCCCGGCCGGAAGGGCCATGGCTTCCTCGAAAAAAATCTCCCGCTCGCCGCCGGGCAAGACCGTTATTTCCGGCAGAGAGAATCTTTCTACGGTTTTTCCCCGGCTATCCCGGACCTCCACCCGTCCGGAGGGATGCAATTGCGTATCCCCGTAATTGATAAAAAGCACCCGGCCGGAAAGGCCGTTTTCCCATTTGACGGCGAAATCCTGTATTCTCCCCGCCTTCTCTGCTTCCCCCAAGACCGTAAGGAAAATTCCCCCGCCTACCCGGCCGGTCACCACCATCCCGGAGCCCCTTTGCGGGACCTCCGGTACCGTCTCCACAAAAAAGCCGCTCCAATAATCACCGCCTGCGGTTTCCGGCGGAACGGTCCCAAAAATTCTGAAGACCCGCTTTTCACCGGCGGGAATCAACATCTCCGCGGGCTCAATCCGCAGCCAGGAAACGACCGAACGGGGTCCGGCGGCGGGCAAAAACTCCACCTCGCCCCGGCGGTTGAAGCGCCAATCTTGAAAATAGATCTTTACCCGGAGATCCCGGTCTACCGCACCGGTTACCTCAAAAAACCCATCAATCCCCTCGCCCGGTTCCACCACTATTTCCCAACGGGGCGGAGAGATCGAAATATTCATGGCTGCCGCAGCTTCCGCCGCCAAGGCAAAAAAGCCCACCACTGAGGTGAGCAGAAAAAAGCAATACAGGTTTCTCTGTTTTTTTCGCAACGGATTTCCTTCCTTGTACGTGCACGCGTGTTAATAAAACTATAAATCAATCAGTAGACAAACAACGTGTAAGTAACTTGATTGGTATACTCACCGGCATAGGCCTCATAGAGGTTTTCCGGGGAGATATTGAGTTCGTAATTGAACTCAATAGTCTTCTCTTTCGCCCCCGTCTCATTGGCGCTGTCAATGACGGCTTCCTTATTTAGAATATCAAAGGACTTGTTCTTGGTGATGCCGTCACGGATCCATATATTCAACGCACTAACCGGTAATTCCTGCCCGTCGCCAACAAAACTGCCGGCGGAAACCTTTAACTGCCATTTGACGTTTTTGTTACACCGGTACGTCAAGGTGAACAATTTATCTTCCCCGTATGTACCGGCCGAGCTAATTGTACCAAAGTCAATGAGTTCACCCGCCTGAGCCAATTCAAGTTTGGTTACCTCTGGGATGGTGACCTTCAGTGTGTGGTAGGCCACGTGATCATCTGCCATTACCGCCCCGCCTACTGATAGAGTCAATATGAAAGCCAAAATAATAATAGTTGTCCGCTTCAAAACAAATACCCCCTTTGTAAAATTTCCTTTCTAACCGGTAATCCTGACAGCAATAAAAAACCGGCGCCCCATTATTAGCGCCGGTTTCACTACTCGCTCCCTCCAGACCAAGTGACCACATAGGATCTGGAGTTCATTGCCTCGCTAATGCCAACCATTGATGAAATTCTACGATATACAATAACAGATTACAACAAGTTGTTGCACTTGTCAACTTCAGGTTTTTTCTCTTTTTTCCCGGACCCCGGCGCGGCATGCAACCATACCCGGGGAACCCGGTCGCTGAGCATACAGACGACTTCATAGTTGATTGTCCCCAAAAGACCGGCTACTTCGTCCACGGAGATCTCTTC
This sequence comes from Bacillota bacterium, assembly GCA_012735195.1. Lineage (GTDB taxonomy): Bacteria > Bacillota > UBA4882 > UBA10575 > UBA10575 > JAAYGG01. The sequence goes on along the minus strand of JAAYIC010000014.1, from coordinate 58,491 downwards.
CTCTCCCTGTTTCCCGATTAACACCGCTTCCTCGCCCGGCGCCACCTCCAGATCCCCGACATCGGCCATGCACTGGTCCATACAGATCCGGCCCACCAGGGGGAAGGAGTCTCCTCTCAGCAGGACCCGGGCTTTCCCTGATAATAACCGGCTCCAGCCGTCGGCATAACCCAGCGGCAGGGTAACAATATTTGTTGCTCTTTTGGTATGGTAGACCTGGCCGTAACTGATCCCGGTCCCCGGCGGAACCCGTTTTACCTGAATAACCCGGGTTTTTAATGATAAAGCCGGTTTGAGCGGCAACCGGTCGCGGGGCGTTTCTGCCGAAGGGTAGAGTCCGTAGATGATAATCCCGGGCCGGACCAGGTCAAAATAGCTCTCCGGCAGGTTGATAATGGCCCCGCTGTTCGCTATATGCTTCAGGGGAATTGTCATCCCTGCTTCTTTCAGGTTGTTAAGGACTTCTTTAAAGAGGGCCAGTTGCTGATAGGCAAAAGTCAGATCCGCCTCGTCGGCGGTGGCGAAATGGGAATAGACCCCTTCCACTTCCAAAAAGGGCAGGGCAGCAACCTTCCTGGCCAAATCCGGCGCCTCCGCGGGCGCGACCCCGACCCGCCCCATGCCGGTATCGACCTTAAGATGAACCCGGGCTTTCTGCCTTCTCCTTTCGGCTGCAGCCGAGAGCGCCCGGGCGCTTTCCTCCCCGGCGATGGTCGCGGTCAGCCCGTAGTCCAGAAAGGTCTCCGCCTGGTCCGGGAGGTGCGGTGTAAAAACCAGGATCGGGCAGTCAATCCCGGCCTCCCGCAGGAAGATCCCTTCTTCCGGCATGGCTACCCCCAGCCGGGTGGCGCCCGCTTCCAAGGCCGCCCTGGCCGTTGCCACAGCGCCGTGGCCGTAAGCCTCAGCCTTAACCACGGCCATGATCTCCGGCGCCTTCGCCCCCTGCCCGGTAAACTTCCGGATTTGCCGGATATTCTCCCGGATCGCCTCCAGATCCACCTCCACCCAAACCGGCCTGATTAACTCCTTCTCATACCTTGCCACATTCCGTCCCCCTCTTAATTACCAGTGCAAGTTTTTGCAAAAGATCGCCGGCGATCATCCCCGCAGCGCCAAATTCGGCGGCGGCCAGGTCGCCGGCGGCGCCGTGGAGGCAGACCCCTAGAACAGCGGCTTCTTCTGCGGAAAGCCCCTGGGCCAATAAACCCCCGATCACACCAGCCAGAACATCCCCGGTTCCCCCGGTGGCCAAACCGGGATTACCGGTGGCGTTGATATAGACCGCGCCTTCCGGCGGGGCCACGAGGGTGACCGCGTCTTTCAGGACAAGGACCACGCCCCATTGGCGTGCCTTCTCCCGCACCAGCTCCAGACGATCCCTTCGCACCGTTTCCGGGCTAACCCCGCAGAGGCGGGCCATCTCTCCCAGATGCGGGGTGAGTACCGCCGGACCCCGCAGCCGCCGCCACCAACCCTCTTCCCCTGCGAGCAAATTCAAGGCATCGGCATCCAGGACTTTTGGGCATTCTGCCGGAAGCAGCGTCCAGAGAAGTTCCTTCCCGTCCGCCGCCCGGGAGAGCCCGGGCCCCATGACCACCGCCTGAAAATCCTCCCAGCGTAAAGCCGACCAGCGGGCTGTCATCAATTCCGCCGGTTTCTCCGGCAGCGCCAGCCCCTCCCGGAGGCCCAGGGTGACCAGGCCTGTCCCGCAACGGAGGGCGGCAAGACCGGCCAAGACCGGGGCCCCGGTCAAGCCGGGACTGCCCCCGACGACCAAAAGGCGCCCGTAATTACCCTTATGGCTGTCGGGAATTCTGGGCGGCAACAGCGCCGCCGCCTCCTCCGGAGCAAGGGTATAAAAAGACGCCGGCTCCGCCAGCAACGCCCCGGGCAGGCCGATGGTATCCACCACCACCTCCCCGGCTGCTTCCCGCCCGGGAAAAAGCATCAGCCCTACTTTGGGCTGGCCGAAAGTAACCGTCAACCGGGCGCGGACCGCCGGCCCGGAAATTCTGCCGGTATCCGCTTCCACCCCGGAGGGGATATCCACGGCCGTCACCGGTAAACCGGAACCGTTGATCGCCGTAATCAAGCGGGCATAATCACCGGTCACCGTTCCCCTGAACCCCGTCCCCAGCAGGGCGTCGATGATCAACCCATACTCCTTAATAAGCCCGGGCGCCTGAAAAACCGCATCCCAAGGCCGGTCCGGAACCCCGAAACGCAAAGCCATCTCCCTATTGGCCGCGGCGTCCGGCGGCAGGTCCTTCTCAGAACCGGGATGGAAGACCGTCACTTCCCAACCAGCCGTCCGGAGCAGGCGGGCGACAGCCCACCCGTCACCGCCGTTGTTTCCGGTCCCGGCGAAAACAGCCGTGCGCACCGGAGCAAACCGCTCCCGTACCGCCCGGGCCACCGCTTGCGCCGCATGTTCCATAAGGATGACGCCGGGGATCTTGTAGTCTTCAATCGCCCGCCGGTCGATGGTTTTCATCTCACCGGCGGTGGCAAGCCACTGCATATTAACCTTAATCCCCCTCCAAAATCACCTGGGCCACCGCGTAGCTTCCACTATGGGAGAGCGAGAGATGGGCTGTTCTTATCCCCTCTGTCGCCAGGTGGGCGGAGAGACGGCTGGAAAAAGAAAGGTACGGCGCTCCCAGCCGGTCATTCTTCACCTCCACCTCCCGCCAGCGGAAATGGCGCATTCCGGTCCCCAAGGCTTTGTAAAAAGCCTCCTTGGCGGCAAAACGCGCCGCCAAACGGTGGGGAGAGGCGCCGCAGGTTGCCCGTTCTTCCGGGGAAAAAACCCTCTTTACAAAACGTTCGCCTCTACGGGCTAAAGCCAGGGAGAACCTGGAGACCTCAACTATATCTATGCCCACACCTCTAATCTTTATCGTCAACCCCCCCAACTTCAAAGATCCTCCGCCGCCACTTTTTTGTAAAAGGAATAACGGATGGTTTCAAAACCCAGTTGCTTATAGCCGAGAAGCGGTTCGGTCCCGCCGACCATAAGATAACCGCCGTTGCGCAGCGAGCGGTGGAACTTGTAGTAGAGATCGGATTTGGCTTCTTCGGCAAAATAAATAACCACATTTCTACAGAGGATCAAGTCGAAACCGGTGGGAAAAGGATCCAGCAACAGGTTGTGGCGTTCAAAATTAACACCTGTTTTTATCTCCGGCAGCAGGTGATAAAAGCCTTTTTCCTCCCGGAAATACCGTACCAGCAACTCTTGGGGCAAAGACTTCACCTCATTCGGAGAATAAACCCCCTCGCGGGCCCGTTTCAACACCGCGGCATCGACGTCGGTGGCAAGAATTTCCGCGCGATGAAGAGCTTTCAACTCCTTCAGGATGATTGCCACCGAATAGGGTTCCGCACCGGTGGCACACCCGGCGCTCCATATTTTAATCTTCGGTTGCTCCTCCAATAATTCGGGGATTAGCGTCTCCCAAAGGAAAAAATAGCATTCCGGGTTCCGGAAAAACTCGGAAACATTAATTGTGAGCTTCTTTAAGAATACTTGGAACCGTTGGGGGTCGGTCTTTAAGATCCGGAGATACTCATCGTAATTCTCCACCTGCCACAGGTTCATCAGGGAATTGATCCTTCTGTCCAACTGCTGGCTCTTGTAAAGCGAAAGATCAATACCGCACAAAAGGGAGGCCTGCTCCTTAAACTCCTCGTAGCTCAAGGGCATTTTCTTAATCCCCGCCTTTCCCGCCCGGACAAATTCTCTTCATAACCTTGCACGAACGCAGCGGCCACAGCCGCCGGCACCGCGGGCTCACGGCATATTGTTGTTTCGACAAACACCCGGGTTTTCCTGCTCCTTCTCCGGGGTTCCCGGAACCGCGGAAACATCGCCCGCCTGCGAATCAATGTCCACATGAACCACGACCCCGGCGCCCAAAGCGCCGGCCAGTTTCTTCTCCACCTCATCCGCCACCCGGTGGGCCGCGACCAGATCAAGCCCGGGCGGTACCTCTATGTGCAAGGAGATCTACCGGTGGAACCCGTAGTCATGTACCTGGATCCCATGTACACTCCCGTCCGCGTGCAAAAAAACCTCGCACCTTAACCTCTTCCCTTCTGCAGAAAAATAAAAGCCCATGGGTTTCGCGCGCGCACGCACGCGTCCCACAGAGCCCAGATGACCTGCCGCCCGAAAAAGGGCCTTAATCATAATATGATTATATCCTATTTCTGTACCACTGTGAAGAAAAAAACAGCACGTCTATGATTATTTTTGCCAGTTTACCCGGGTCCGCGCATCTTTGACAACCTGAATATATTTGGCGGCTAAAGCGCTCATTTCTTCCCAGTTCTTCTCAGCGATCAATTTCTTGCTGGCCAATGCACTACCGACACCAACAAAACTGGCGCCGGCTTTGATAAATTCCCCAGCCGTTTCCAAGTTAACCCCACCGGTTGGAGTCAACCGGACTTGGGGTAAGGGTCCAAGAATGTCTTTAAAGAAGGAGGGCCCTAATTTAGTGGCAGGGAAGACCTTGACGACATCAGCCCCAGCCTCCCAAGCCGTAAGGATTTCGGTAGGGGTGAAAGCCCCGGGAATACAGGGAATACTGTATCTTTGACACAACTTGATAACTTCCCGGTTAAGTACCGGACCAACGACAAATTTTGCGCCGGCAAGGATCGCCATCCGTGCGGTTTCCGGATCAAGCACACTGCCCACGCCAATAATTGCCTCAGCGCCTAGTCTGTGCGAAGCTTCATTGATGGCATCTAGAGCCCCGGGCGAAGTCATGGTAATCTCCAAGGCTTTGACGCCACCTTCATTCAAAGCAATGGTTGTATCAAGCAGTTCCGAAGCGTTATTTACCCTGATCACCGCCACTACCCCGGTGTCGATCAGAGTCTGAATATATTGTTCCTTCTTGCTCATCCTGGATTCACTCCTTTTTCCTTCGTTGCCTTTACCTTTGTACCCGGCCGGAAGCATCGCCACCCGCTAAGGTCTCAACCTCCGCGGCTGTAACTAAGTTAAAATCGCCAAAGATCGAATGCTTTAAAGCGGAAGCCGCCACCGCAAATTCCAGAGCGTCTTGCGGTGTCTTCCCGGTTAGCAACGAATAAATTAACCCACCACCAAAGGAGTCGCCGCCGCCAACCCGATCCACAATATGGATTTTGTACGCGCGGGAGTGGTAAAACTCGCGACCATCATAGAGCATGGCCGACCAGTTGTTATCCGAGGCCGAGATACTTTCGCGGAGAGTAATCGCCACTTTTTCAAAACCAAAACGTTCAACCAATTTTTTTGCTACTTGCCGGTACCCCTCCTGATCAATCTGCCCGCTGGTCACGTCGGTGCTGCCCGCTTTGATCCCAAAAACCTTTTCCGCGTCTTCTTCGTTGCCGATGGCCACGTCGACATATTCCATTAATTTACTCATCACTTGGTTGGCTTTCTCCGGCGTCCATAGTTTTTTGCGGTAATTAAGGTCAGCACTAACTTTCACGCCTTTCGCTTTCGCCGCTTGGACTGCTTCTAGCGTTGCCGCCGCCACGCCATCGCCAAGGGCTGGTGTAATCCCGGTAAAGTGGAACCAATCGGCGCTGTCCAAGATCCGGTCCCAATCCAACTCTCCAGCTTTGACCTGGGAGATCGCCGAGTTAGCCCGGTCATAAACGACTTTCGACGGCCGTTGGGATGCCCCCACTTCGAGGAAATAGATCCCAAGCCGGTCTCCACCACGAACAATATAATCGGTGTGTACTCCGTATCTCCGGAGGTGGTCTACAGCGCTCTGGCCAATCTCGTGTTTTGGAATCTTGCTTACGAAATATGCATCCAAACCATAGTTCGCCAAAGAAATAGCGACATTAGCTTCTCCGCCCCCGTAAACCACATCGAAACTATTGGCCTGGACAAAGCGTTGATAGCCCGGCGGTGAAAGTCGAAGCATGATCTCACCAAAAGTAACTACTTTTTTTGCCACCACTGTTACTCCCCTTTCGTCTACCTGTTGTTCTTAAACCAGTTTGCTAACCGACTAAGTGAACCAAAGAGAAATACCCAATGGCTACCGCCTGGTAATTATCCTAGGCTTCCACTTCTACAATCATCTCGATCGCAACCGGGGTATCAAAAGGTAGTTCATTACAAGAGAGGGCGCACCGGGAATGCTTACCTTTTTCACCGAATACCTCCACTAAAAATTCGGAAGCTCCGTTAATTACAAAAGGTTGCCGCACGAAACCGGCAGCACTATTGACATAACCGTGCAAGTTAACAATCTGCCTGACCCGATCCAGGTCGCCCACGGCGCTTTTTAAAATCGCCAACAGATTAATTGCAGCGATTTTTGCCGCTTCATAAGCCTCTTCTTCCGTCACATCCTTGCCCACTTTCCCTTTGTATTTTAATTCTCCGTTAACTTTACAGTCCTGTCCCGAAATGTAGACCAAATTACCTGTGCGGCGAAAAGGAACATAGGCGGCGACAGGCGTAGCCGGCTCTGGTAATTTAACCCCTAGTTCTTCCAGTTTCTTTTCAATTTTCATCATCGATTCCTCCTCACTTACTCTCAATTATCATCTCATCGAAAAAACTGACCGTTACGTACCATTTCTTTTATTGGTTTATACGGATTCAATCGGTTAACAACTGTAACCTGGAAACACGGAATTTTAAATAATGGTTTAGTTGAAATTTTTCTAAATTTTTAAAAGCCAAATAAATTACTTCCTCTCCTGTTTTCTCTACTCGCAGAGTAATATAGGTAAAACTTCCTTGGTAGGCCACTTGAACAACCTCGGCTGTAAATGTATTCTCTTCTTTATCGCCACTTTTAGCATCTTCTGCAACGATGGTTAAGTCTTCCGGACGAAAAGCAACCGTCACACGCTGATTTTTTGTTAAGACGGATCCATCAACAGTTGTTCCAACCCATCTCCTGCCTCCACTATCCAAAGCCAGGTATTCGCCGGAAATATCATCATTTTTCCCAAAGACTACAGCTTCAATGAAATTAATTCTCCCAATAAAATCTGCGGCAAACTTGTTCTTTGGTTCCATATATAAGTTTTCAGGTGTTCCATACTGCACGATCTGTCCTTTATCTAAAACCGCGATCATATCGGATAGAGACATGGCTTCAGATTGATCATGGGTTACAAAAAGGGTTGTCACTCCAAATTCTCTTTGTATCCGGCGCAGTTCACCACGCATACGTTCCCTTAGTTTAGCATCAAGGTTACTCAATGGTTCGTCAAGCAATAGTATCTCGGGTTCGAGAACTAAAGCCCGGGCTAATGCCACTCGTTGCTGCTGTCCTCCACTCAACTCTTTGGGTAACCGGTGAAACTGTTCCTCAAGACCTACGATCTCTAGTACCTTCTTAACTTTAGCCATACGTTCTTTTAGGGGACAATGTCTCATTTTCAGTCCGAAAGCAACATTATCGGCCACTGTCATATGAGGGAAAAGCGCATAATCTTGGAAAACCATACCGATCTTTCTTTCCTGGGGTTCAAATGACGAAACATCAACTCCTTTAATAATTACCTTTCCAGAGTCCTGATGGATAAACCCGGCAACTATTCCCAGACATGTGCTTTTCCCGGAACCACTAGCCCCAAGTAGAGATACAAACTGTCCTTTTTCCACAGTAAGGTTTATATCTTCAAGCACCTTAGTCTTATCGAATGACTTTTTTATATTCACTAATTCAAGAAATCCCAAGTTCTTCTCCCCCTTTCAACATTGATAAAGCAACCTGGGCATAGATTAATCTGGCATTGAGTAATTCATCAATAGGAACATATTCATCTGGTTTATGAGCTACAGTAATGTCTCCGGGACCAAATAAAACAGTCTCAATACCGTGAGCTGCTAAAATTCCGCTATCCGCAACTGCAGGCCAAATAGATGTTTCAGGAACAGCCCCGGTAACTTCTTTACTGGCTTCAATTAACTCGCTGATAATGCGTGAATTTTCAGGTGTATGCATTCCTGAAGCTTCCCAAAGACATTCGAGGGAAAAATTTGCTTTGCATTTCTTGTTGTATTCGCCAACAAGGTCTTGAATCTCTTCCCAGACAGCTTTCGGATCTTCGATCGAAACCACTCTCCGATCAAAGACTGCTTCACATGTCTCAGGAATGACGCAAGCGCTTTTACCACCATTAATCATTGTAGAAGCAATAGTTGGTGGTCCGAGAAGCGGATCAACTCTTTCACTTATACTTTTCTTATATGACTCCATGTAATTAATAAACTTAGACATCTCTTCAACGGCGTTAACACCCATATGCGGGACCGAAGCATGAGAAGCACGACCGGTAGCAGTGACTTTTATATACATGTTACCTTTATGTGCTACTACTAAACCCATTTTCGATGGTTCCCCGACGATCGCGTAATCGAAATCCGGATATTTTTCCATAAGTCGTAAGGTGCCGCTCTGGTGCTCTTCCTCATCTGCTACTAAAGCCAGTAGTAAAAACCCCTGCGGTTGAAATAAACCCCTCTTTAGTGTAATCATAGAAGCAAGCATCGCCGCAACTCCAGCTTTCATGTCACATGATCCTCGTCCATAAACTTTATTATCAATAATTGCACCTGAATAAGGATGAACACTCCAGCCTTCACCTGCAGGCACTACGTCTGTATGCCCGTTATAGAGTAGTTTTATTCCGGATGATTGCTGACCTATTGACATGTAAACATTAAATCTACCCGGGGAGTATTCATCTACTTCGTAACATAAACCTTCCTTGTCTGCAATTTCAACGAGCAGTTCAACTAAACGGCCTTCGTTTCCCGGAGGATTCTCAGTCTCAATTTGAACTAATTTTACTAACAGTTGAATAACTTCTTCGTCGTCCATAACTTCTTTAAAATTGCTTATATTCATCTGTCCAGTCTTCCCAGCCTTTCTACTAGTGTTTCTAAGGCATCATTCCATTTAAGCAGTGAACCGGTAATGACACAAACAACCTTTGATTTCTCTTTAATTAATCCTTTCTTTACAGCCTTAAGCGCACCCGCAAGAGATGCTGAAGATGCCAACTCTGCCATCACACCCATACGAGCCATAAAACTTGATGCTTCCATTATCTCTTCATCACTTACGGTTATGGCAAGACCATTAGCCCTTCTCAAAATCGCTAAAGCATGATTGCCAGTCAAGGTTTCATTGATAGAAGTTGCAATTGAAGTAGCCAAATTTAAGGGTTCGATCTTATCGAGCTTCTGCGAGTAAGCCTTAACCAATGGGGCAGCCTGTTCTGCTTGGGATGCTAATATCGTAGGAATCCGATCGATAATCCCTTCTGATTTTAACTCAAACAGCCCTTTTACTAGTCCATAAAGCAGATCACCACCCCCGACAGGTACTACAATTACATCAGGCGGTTCCTCTATGGTATCCCTAATTATCTCGTAGGCTATTGTTTTATAACCTTCAGCTCCGAACGGGGTAGCAACTGGATAAGATGTAAGGCCGGTAGCAGGAAACCAGCCTTTTTTAACAAAAGGTTCTACTGATTTTAGACTATCACCCCAACGGCAAAATCCAACCTTTGCCCCCATTATTTTAAGAATATCAATAATAGTCTTAGGTGTGGTCTCCGGGACAAAAACAACAGATTGTAAACCATTGATATTTGAGTAGGCTACTGCAGCCATAGCCGCATTACCGGTTGAAGCGCAAACTATACCTTTAGCACCCAGTTTACGAGCAATCGCAGAATTAACTGAAGAAAAACGATCTTTAAAGGACCCTGTGGGATTAGTTGTTTCATTTTTAAGGAAAATCCTGGTATTTGTGATGCCTAGTTTACTGACACCAGCCTCTACCAGTGGGGTATTACCCTCTCCAAGGGAAGGAAAACCGTTAATAACAGGAGGAAGCGCACCAGAAAAGATTCTTATCCCTTCCAAAGGTACGGGAGGCTTAAGTTTAAGTTTTTTTTCGTAAGATAGTTCCCAGTAACCGTCACAATGTGGACAAGCAGTATGACACAAAGTTAGGTCATCAGTAGAATAGCCACAACTTGAACAGGTAATTCGCACGATTATCACTGCTTTCAATAGGTAGTCAAGGCAGGTGGGGTTCTAAAAAACCCCACCTGCCTTAGGCAAGTGAACCTACTTATTCCATTCCCGGTAAAATCTTTGTGTTACTTCTGCTCTTTGTGCGCCAAGAACTCCCCAATCCATAAAGATCAATTTCTTATATTCTTCTTCACCGTTTGTTACTCTAGCATCAACCTCTGGTGAAAGCTCCACATTCATGCTGCACGGGCCAAAATACATTTCATTGGCCATGCCTTCTTGTGCCTTTTTACTGAGGGCATAATCAATGAGTTTAAGAGCGGCTTCTCTATCCCCGGGACCGTTTTTAACCAGGGCTACGCCTGCCACACCCGCAAAAAACCCTTCTTTTAAGCTATCCTTGGCAAAACGAATGGGATACCCCGCATCTACATACTCATAAAGAAGATAGGGGTTGGCAACTGCGAGCCAAACAGATCCATCTTGCATAAGTTGGGCCAAATCTGCCATATTACTTGCAAACGTAAGAACGTTCGGTTTTAACTCACGTAATTTTTGCCACGCCGGTTCAAGGTTATACTGATCTCCTCCTGCAAGCATGGAACAGAGGGGAATAAACATATAACCGCCACCCCACTCCACGGGTTGCATGGCCACCTTGTTACGGTATTTAGGATCCCACAACTCATTCCAAGACGTCGGCTCTTCCTTAATGTAGTTCGGGTTATAAGCTATTACAGTCTCATACATAAAAACGCCAAGTCCGTAGTTGTTCGCAATCCTAAATCCTTCAGGTATATATTTTGAATTTGGTATTTTATCTAAAGGAAGTTGTTCCAGCAAACCCTCTTCAGCCAATTTATATATCCCCACATCATCAATAAAGACAACATCCAAACGTGGATTCCTACGTTGGGCAATTACTTTGGGAACTGTTTCACTGGTAAGACCGTGGGATACAACCACCTTGATCCCGGTTTCCTTCTGGAACGGTTCGATAATACATTTGTAAACAGTTTCGCCTTCACTGCCTGCCCAATATTGTACATAAAGAGTCTTACTTGCTGTACTTCCTGAAAGACAAAGACCTAAAACCAACAAAGTCAACACGATTCCTAGAAATAACCTTTTCACAATTAATACCTCCTTAAATTTTAATGTTTGTAGTGCTTATTAAGTTGAAACCTTATTAGCACCTCCTTTTACCCTTTAACTCCACTGGTTATTTCCATTAAGTTGCCGACACCAACCAACCGATCAAGCAGATAAGCTGAAATAGCCATAACTATGATCATAACTGTACTGACTGCTGCGATCCCCGGATCAAACATATAGTGGATGTAGTTGAACAACCAAAGAGGCAGGGTTCTAACTGTACCACTGCTAACAAAAAACGTAATTGTAAACTGGGTAAAGGAAACAATCATCCCAAAAATGAACGCGCCAAAGATCGCAGGCATCAAGTTGGGAACAAAAATATACCAGATTGTCTTCCAGCGGGAAGCGCCTAGAGTATGGGCCGCCTTCTCCAGCGAAGGTGAAATCCCTTGGAAACCGGCTCCAATTATTCTTAGCGCGTAGGGCAAAACCAGTACAGAATGGGCAACTATTAAAGCTATCCAATCATTAGAAACACGAATCATACTAAACAAAATTAAAAGCGCTATTCCTAAGACGATTTGAGGAAAAACCACCGGTAAAAGGAAGAAGGATTGTAACCATTTAATCCTGGCAGAAGCAGTCTCTTTATATAGTGCATATGAGGTTATTCCCCCAATAAAAGTCGTAACCAAGCTTGAAACAACCGCAATTATAGTACTGGCTTTAACCGATTGAAACAAGCCATCATACTTCGGCATGTTTGCGTACCATTTTAGAGAGAAACTTGCTGGAGGAACAACAATTCTACTTGATTCAGAGAACGACACCAATATTACCACGGCTAATGGTGCTAGAATAAATGAGTATATCAGAAACAGAACTATAAAGTTCAATAACTGCTTAAATTTTTTCAGCATATCCTTCACCTCCCCCCTACATATTTGCCGAATGATTTACGTATTAATCTTTCAAATCCTAACGAAAATAGTAATACAGAAACAATTAGAATTATGGAAATAGCTGCCCCAAACGGCCAGTTTACAACGTACGTCATCTGTTGCTCAATTAAAAGAGAGAGCGTCATAACCTGGCGTCCCCCTAAAAGAATAGGGGCAACTAACGCGCTGAATGTTAAGGCAAAAACCAATATTGAACCCGCCATTAATCCCGGTACACTTAAAGGAAAAATCACATTTGTAAACAACCGCCAGGAACCAGCCCCTAGAGTCATTCCCGCTTTTAACTGCGTTGGCTCAATGGTGCGCAAGGATACCAGCAAGGGAATGACAATTAATGGTATCAATTCGTGAATTAATCCAATGGCGATAGCAGTAGGGGTATACAGTATTTTCGGTAAATTCAATCCAAAAAGCCGGAAAGCTCCGGATAAAAGACCGTTAGGCCCTAAAATTAAAAGCCAGCCATAGGTCCGAACCATAATATCAGTGATCATTGGAGTTAAGACAATGAGTAAAAACATTTTCTTCCGCGGTGAACGCCATATGTGTAAAGAAATAGGGTATCCTATGGCGATCGCACCCACAGTAACCAATATACTAATCCATACAGTGCTCTTAAATATACCCCAATAATAAGGGTCCTTCAAAAACATCACAAATTGGTTCAATGTTAAACCTTGAATTAAACTGGAATCACCTGTGCTAAGCGAAAATCTAAGAAGAAGGGCAAGTGAAGCCAGGATAGGGATTAGAATAATAAACCCAGGCAAGAAAAGAATAAGATTCCAATTCCTTTTTTTCTTAGTTGTTTTCATTTTCTTCAATTCCCCTTTAATGGAATGGTTTGAAGAGAACGATTAGGATGTGTCATAAGTTCATAACCTTTTTCAGTAACTTCAACATAAACCTCAACTTGATACATGCCTGTATTATCAATATAGGCCGGTTCTACACTAAACACCATGCCCGGGCGGAGGATTGTTCGATCATAAATAGCAACATCAGGCGGTTCGGTGGCAGTTAATCCTATTCCATGTCCAAGCCTTCCGGAAAGCCTTGGCAAATGATGCTTCTCAAATAGCTCTTCACATTTCAACCCCAATTGACTCATTTCTATCCCTGGTTTTACCATGTCGCAAATCTCCAGTGTTATTGCTTCTACCGTACTCCACATTTTCTGTTGATGCTTTGATGGTCCCCCTACTACTCCAGCCCGGTCATAGTCAGACCAATATCCATTAAAAGTGGCTCCAATGTCACACCAGAGCATGTCACCGGCCCTAACCTGTCTATTTCTAGGTTTACCAAATACACGATGATAATCACCTTCTCCAGAAGTAACCATCAAGAACCAAGGAGCATCGGCACCACCTGCTAAAAGGGCCTGTTTAAGTATTAAGGCCGCCTCATCTTCCCTGATGCCTTCACGGGCTTGTTCGAAAAGTGTTTCAAATGCTTTTGCCGTAATTGACGAAATTGTACGTAATTGTTGCAACTCATATTCGCTTTTTATCATGCGTAGTCCCCAAATCAAATAGGCACAATCTTTCCAAACAAACTCGTCACCTTTTTCAATAAGCAGTTGATAATCTATGGGAGGCATATTCATTCTTTGCTCATATCCAAGTTCCAATCCGATAACCGGTTTTCTACCACTTCGAGGGTAAAGCCGTTTTAACTCTCCTAGTAAACTCTTTACGGCTCCACTTGAATTGGGTTCACAGGGAACAAAATTTCTTATTGGCGACCTTTCATAAATATCTTCTTTCAAAACCTCCGGGCCAACAATGGCTGGTTCACCCTCTGCAGACACTAACGCCATTAGTACTCTGGACCGGGATAACCATAAATGTTCAACCTTATAGCCGGTGAAATACTCGAAATTCTCCTTATTTGTTACCAGTAAAAAATCCATCTCCTCTTTACGCAATTCTTCCTTAGCCCGTTCCCAACGCTGCTTTAGTTCGTTTTTCATTTGCTCTTTTCCGCCTTTCGCCTTGTTGTTTTTATTGTGTTAAAATGCCCTCCGCCCCCAATCGATGAGAAATTGAGTTGGCTGCTTTTACAGATGACTTTATTATTGAAGACAACCGTTTTTTTGAGTTTCTAGCCGAGAGGGCGAATATTCCAATACTGGCAATGGCATTCCCATTATAATCAAAGATAGGAACTGCCACCTCCGAAAAACCTGTTTTCCCTTCATCTATTTTTAGGGCATACCCTTGTTTTCTTATTTCTGCCAATTCCCTTAAAAAAACTGCTTTATCCAAATTCCTCCCTTCAGAACTGGCTTTTATCCTATCCAACAGCTCATCAAGTCTTTCGTTGGGAATACCAACCAAGATCGCCTTTCCAAAAGCACTAGTATATGGAATATAAGTGCCTACTTCCATTGAAAGCTGTATGGGTTGTTTCCCCTCAGCTTTTTCTATGCATAATATTGAATTATGGTTTCGAATCGCAAGAATAGCCAAATCATCATATTGTTTAGCCAATTCCTTTAAAAAAGGCCTGGCTTCTGCCCGAATATCAATACGGCGTAGTATTTCAATGCCTATGTGAATAAACCGCATTCCTAACCGATACCGTTGATTCTCTGTTTGCTCCACAAACTCCCGTTGCATTAATGTTTGAAGTATCCGCGAAACTGTGGCTGGACTCATACCCAATTCTTCAGCAATAGTTGTGGTCCCAAACCCGTAGCGAGAAGATGACAAGAAATCTAAAATTTGCAAAGCTTTATCTACTGATTGGATTTTTTTACCCAAAACGTTTCCCCCGTTCACATTGTGCCTGCTTTTCACCATATATTTTGGATGTTCCATATCTCCTACCCAAACCCTTTAATCAATGCAATCATGATTTCACATTGTGCAAAGGATAGGCACCTCCGGTGAATTCGGGATTTATTTCTTTTATTGGGAATTTTCCCTCTTTGAGCTACAATAAAAGCAGGCATTGAACACGCCTGCCTTTACGCGAGGAGGAAGATAAAAGAAGCAAGAGCCCCCCTTGCTTCATTCCTGTCTCTTCCTTAATTGAGCATCAAAGATAAAATCTTCTGATCCGTGGAATACATCCCTTCCCGTGCCATCGTGCAAAAACTCCTTATTGTCTCCTCAACATCGTCCTTGACTAATCCTTCTCTGGCCCCGAAGGTCTTATTCTCCCTGGCCAAATAGAAAGCAAACACTGCCGCCTCCACAGCCGAAGCGATCTTGGCGGCGCAAGATGATTTAGCCCCGTCACAAATCATCCCGGCGATATTCGCTAAGGTATTGGTGATGGTTTTCGCGATCATTTCGTAACCTCCACCATATAAATAGGCAATCCCCGCTCCACATCCACAAGCTGCACTAACGGCCCCACAAAAAGCGGATAGTTTACCAATGCCTGTTTTTATATGAATTGCCGTAAGATTGCTGAGAACCAAGGCACGATACAATTTCTCCTTTGAGACACCCAGTTGCTCACCGTATATCAACACCGGCAAGGATACGGTCAACCCTTGATTGCCACTGCCGGAGTTAATTATTACCGGTAAAGAGCAACCGTTCATTCTCGCATCTACGCCGGCGGCCGGATAAGCTCTGGCCAAGACTTTAACATCGTTCCCGTAATTTGTAAGTAGCATTTTCCCTACATCCGCCCCGTAATTATTGGCCAGTCCTTCTTCGGCAATCCGTTTGTTGTATTCGCACTGTTTATCTAAAAGGTCTTGCACATCCTGGATCTTTACACTCTCGGCAAATTTCAGAATACCCGCTATATTAAGGCCGCTGCGCTCAGTGTCTTCACAGAATGCTTCCTCCTCTTTTTGGAATACGGTCATGCCGTTTATTTCCATTCTTACAATATTCGTATGCCCATTGGCGATTTCCACCATGGCCGATTTTTTTCCCTTAAAAACAGTAACGCGTAAGTGCAAACCATCGCTTTTTTCCAAGATTTTTACTTTACATATGCGCTTGTCCAGTAATTCCTTTGTTCTCTTAAGATCTTCCGGCGTGACCGAAGAGAGTACTTCCAGTTTTTTTTCTGCTATTCCGGCCACTATCCCCAGTATGGCACTGGTATCAACGCCCCGTAGATTCCCGGTGTTTGGTACAACAACGCCCATCACATTTTTGATTACATTACCACTGCATTCCACTAAAACATGATCCGGGAACTCTCCCAAAAGCTCCCGGGCCTTTGAGGAGGCATAAGCGATAGAGATCGGTTCTGTACATCCCAGAGCAGGAATCAGTTCTTTCTGCAAAATCTGGAGATATTCTTGATACGTATTCCTGGTAACCATAACACCACTCCTCTGGACGTGAATATTATTGTACGAAGTTACTTCCGACAAGCCTGATAAAAATCGTCTTTTACCTCCTCCAATAAAGACTGCCGGGTTATCAAATCATAGCCGCATTGCGCCAAGACTTTTGCCGCATAGAGCATTCCTTTTTGTCCCACCGAAGTCCCGGCACAAGCCGTACAAGCCCAGTGATGAAGCGGGGTCCCCTTTGGGAAACAAGTAACAAAAATAAACCCCGTGGGAACAATTTGGCTAACCGCCGACAAATCTGTGGAGCCACTGAGATAAATAACCTCACCGGTTATGGGCATAATCTCCCTACTAAACTCCCCTTTTACCTGGGACAAATTGGTATTTTCCGCCAGGGTTATTCCAAATTTCTTCTCTTCTTCCGTATATTCGGGAAACTCTATTTGCCTCATCAAGCCATCCAAATGACGAATCAGCCTCTCGTTCAGCACGGTTTCACTGCCACGACACAAGACTTTGCCGGTCACAGTAGTACCCGTCATGAGAGCAGCCCCTTCCGCCACTTTTTTTACCCGCGCAACCACATCATCAAGGGTATTCCGGTCTCTGGCACGCAGATAATACAATACACGCGCATATTCCGGAACAATATTTGGCGTTTCTCCCGCATCCAAGTAGCAATAATGCATTCGCACCTCTTCCGGCACGTGTTCCCGCAAATAATTCACACCCACGTTCATCAACTCACAAGCATCCAAAGCGCTTCTCCCTAAATGGGGTTCAACGGCGGCGTGGGCGCTTAAACCCTGAAAAGCGAATTCAATAGAATCCATCACCTGGTATTTCGCTTTCCCTGCAAAGTTCAGATGAAAAGGATGCCAACTCAAGGCCACATCCAATTCCCTAAAAGCACCGGCGGCAACCATTTTATTTTTACCTTCAAAGACTTCCTCCGCAGGACAACCATAGAATACCACCGTTCCTTCCTTCCCTTGCCGGCGAAGGGCACTATGCAGAGCGGCAGCCGCCGCAGCCGCGCCTGCTCCAAGTAAATTGTGGCCGCACCCATGGCCATTTTTTGCCGAATCACCGGTAAAATAGGGGTCTCTTCCCTGATTTAAGCCGGGCAAAGCATCATATTCACCTAAAAAGCCAATAACCGGTTGACCTTGACCTGCCCTACTGCGAAATGCCGTGGGCAAGCCGGCTATCCCGAATTCAGTAGTAAAGCCATAAGAAGAGAGGTATTCGGCGATTATTTTGGCGGACTCCCTCTCCTCAAAGGCGGTTTCAGCTTTATCAAATATCTTTTGACTAATCTCCCTTATGCCCTCACTATTTTCCGCAAACCAACTCCGGATATCTTGATCCATCTACCCTTCCTCCACAAATATTTGCACGCGCGCGCGCTGCTTCTCCCTCGCTCTGGTTAGGGAATAGCCACAAGCCAGTTAAACTCGAGGGGGGGTGCTTCAGATGAATTTGCCTGAGGCACCCCCTATCTCAAATTAATCCAGCTTATAAAAAGCCAATGCCAGGATTACTAATCCCATGCAAGCAGCAGGAATAATGAACATGAGCAGGTTGATCCCCATGAGAGCCTTAGCCGTCTGCGGGGCATTAGGAACATACCCAAAAGCGTCCAGAACCAAACCGCTAACAGCTCCGGCCACCGCCGCTCCCATTTTATTCATAAAACTGGTTGTAGAATAGAGCAAGCCATCGGCACGGACTCCTTTTACTTTTTCAGTTTCATCGGCAACGTCCGCCACAAAACTCCAAATCAGCAGATACGGAATGGCCCCGCTGAGAGCGACAATCGCGGTAAATGTAAAGAAGACTGCCGGGGGAGCCCCTTTTGCAAAATACATCCCCAGGTAAGCCAGGAAGCAAATGAGCATTCCACCCATGGTTAATTTCTTCTTACCAAACTTGGTGGCGAGTTTGGCAACAAACATAGCACAGACAATATTAAAGCCGGAGATCATTACCATAAAAACAGGGATTAGAAATGGCTTCCTCATCTGATAAATGAAGAAATAATTGACTGCACTATTGTTTAGAAACATCCTTAGATAGATTAAGAAGTACATTATACCAACGGCAACCAGGTTTCGATTCTTAAACACAAGTTCCACGAAGGTTTTTACGTTCAGTTTATAAGTTTTTGCATCTTCTTCCGCGGTGTTTTTCTCTTTTACAGTGAAAAAAGTAATAAAGAATAACGTTAGGGCAATCACCGCATAGATAATCGCCACGGATTGGAAGCCCCGGGGGTTCATTTCCCCCGTACCCCCAAGCCAAATAATCAAAGGAATGGTAAAAATCGCGGCAAAAAGAACACCTCCTGCTTGGAAGGCCCCTTTAGTAGCCGAAAGAGAAGAACGATCCAGAGGATTAGTCGCCAGTCTGCCAATCATACTGGTATAGGGGATAAAGATGGCTGTGTAAGCCATACCAAAAAGCGTGTACGTAAAATAGATATAAATAAGATTACCCATGGGTGAAAAATTCAGCTTCGTAAAACTAAGAACCAGGGAGATGGCTACTGGAATGCCCCCGATCAGGATAAAAGGGCGGTACTTCCCGTACCGGGAATTATTCCGATCGGCAATAATACCCATAATAGGATCATTAATCGCATCCCAAATCCTTGTTACCAGAAACATCATACCGGCGGCGGCGGCACTGATACCAAGGATGTCGGTCATGAAGAAGAGCAGTTGCGATGAGAACATGAAAGCAACTAATAACAACCCCGCTTCTGTAACACTATAACAAACTTTTGTTTTTGTACTGAGACCATCTGTGGTTTTGGTGTTTAATTGAGCATTCATAATTTCTACTCCTTTCAATTCTTTTAAACGCCAAGCCAAACCTATTCCAGAATAAAGTCACAGAATTTATCCCCTTTGGTAAGGCAGTTTTTCCGTGAAAGCTTAAACCCAAAACCTTCAAAAAGAATAAAGTCAATATCACAATAAAGGCTACCCACATAATTGCCCAGTTCCCCGTAGTCCTTCCATATATCATGCAAAGGACAGTATTGGCAGGTAGGCGGATCCATTGTGTTTACCCAACCATCAGAGGGCATATCGCGTACTTTAAAATAATCCTCCACAGAAGAAAATTCGGTGATCCTTCTTTCAGCGGCCTCTTCCCGCATAGAGGCCACCCTGTCTTTGCCAAAAGCGGTAACCGCTGCCTTGATGGCTTTGCTACCTTCTTCTTTCCCCATACGTTCAATCATTTCTTTGGCCATATAATAGTAGAGCTTGGCCAGGAGTTTTGCATTCCTTACCGCTGCTGGTTCACTACTTCTGATGGTTCCCATCTTCTCTTCCTCCTTCTTGTTTTCATGTTTTTTACGGTTCGACAATTAAGTCCCGAATAACCCTGTTATTTAGTGGTTCAAGCAAAATATCTTCGCCCTGAACTTTGCTGGTGCAAGCCAGGACCGGCCGCCCATTTACCTTCACTCCACAACGCCCGCAAACCCCCTGATTACAGACGCTATGCCGATAATACCCTAAAGAAGGATCGAGATTTAGAGCGATGTAATCTAATACATCCATTACTGTCCACTGATTCTCTACTGCCGGTACCTGGAAGAGATCAATTCCGTTTTTCTCCCCGGATCTCCTGACTCTAACCTTCATGATTACTATCCTCCTTCACCGAGGCTAAAATATAATCCGGTATTGTGGCTACATTTTCCTCTGGCAGTGGCAAATACGGGGCATTGGGCTTTTCCCGCCGATGGATTAAGGCGCCTTGCTCTAATTTTGCAATAATTCTGTATAAATGCTCCCGGTTGTTGACAACCGGATAATCGGCCCGCATATGAGTCCCCCGGCTCTCCGTGCGTAAATTTGCGGCATGAATTCCCGCTTCGGCACAGAGAATGAGGTTCTCCGCCAACACCGCGCTTATCCATTCAAAATTGTAACGTCGCTCCGCCACCGCTGTTTTCATCTTCGGCAGCATCTCTTTGAGCCTGTTTATTCCTTCTTCTGCTTCCTGCAGGAGCTCGCCGGTGCGGAAGAAGTTAAATCCTTTATCACATACCTGTTCGAGCTGGGAGATTACCAGATACGGGCTAATGCCTTCTCCAGGCTCCAAAACCCTTTGCAATCTCTCTAAAACATCCGCGGTATTGGAATCTGTCTGTTTGCCATGCTTACCGGCATATTCTGCCGCCTTCTTACCGGCATCCCAACCATGGGCCAGCATTTCTGTGAGCCCATCGGCGCTTCGAAAAGCGCCAAACACGCCGCCAGTTACTTCTCCAGCAGCATACAATCCCTTAACCGTACTGGCAAAGTCTTTGTCTACCACAATCCCGCCCATGCTGTACTCATTACCCAGCCCCACCTTGAAACGCTTGTTGTTTTTAAGGAGGAACTCGTACACTTCATAAAGGTTTATCCCATTGTAATGATTCTTGGCATGCCAAGGGGCAACATTGGCCATCATTTTTTCGAAGCTTCCAAGCAGTTCCTCATCGGTATACTTGGAGAAATCAAAATACATGGCATTTCCATATTTATCAAGTTTTTCGAAAATGCCTTTGCCCCAGAAATAGGCATAGAGAATTTTATTCATTTTATTGGCCGGGGGGATACGGCGATATTCTTCAGCGATAGCCAGCTCTTTTCCATCCAGATCCGTAATGGTCGGATAAAGCGGGAAATAATTCGGAATTGTCATCAGATATGGCAGAATCGAACCTTTTATATATTGTGGTTCTAAGGCAGTGGGGATAAAAAGCAGAAATTCCATATCAACCACGTCTGCCCCCGCCCGCATAGCCATGGCTATCCCATCTCCCGTCATATCACTTATGGAGTTTTTCAGGGAAAAGGGCTGGTAGCCACCGGTGGCCAGTATGACGGCGCCCGCCTTAAATTTAATGATCTCTCCTGTATAGATGCTTATCCCCAAAGCGCCACAGACCCCCGTAGAGGAGGTAAGCAAGTCACAGATGATAGTATCTTCGAATACTCTGATGGCGGGGTTCTCCAGAACCCCCTGCTTAACTGCCTTGCCGAAACTGCGGCCGGAAGTCATCCAGAGACTGGCCGGGGGAATGAAGAAGAACTTCTGCCCCGCCTTCCTGGCCCAATCCAAGCATTCTTTAACCGCGTACGGACCCTTGTCTACATATTGTCGCACCAGTTCCTGATCACACAGGTAGAAGGAGCTTTTTACAATAGTCTCAAACAATTGCTCCTTGGTAAAGTTCTGATTGGCCGCTGTTTCGCCACAGACCTCGTAAGCACTGCGACCGTCAATTCCAAAGCCTCCTCCAATCATGATCGTATTGCCGCTGCGGCCTACTTTCCCTTTGGACACCAGACATACATCCGCACCCTCGCGCAGGGCAGAGACCGCACTCATTACCGCCGCTCCTGCTCCGCCGATTACTAAGACGTCACACTCCACAACCTTACTGACATCCAACACCATCCTTTTCCTCCCTTCTTATAGTAGAATTCTAGCGTCAAGGATTTGTAGTCCCTCCTCATATACAACCACCGGATTAAGATCAATCTCCTTTATTTGCTCTTCCCTCAAGGCCAATTCAGAGATTTTCACCAGTACTTCCTTTACCCCCTCAAGGTCCCGGGGGCTTTGTCCCCTGATACCTTTTAATATTTCATATCCTTTTGTCTCTTTGATCATCTCTTCAGCATCTTGCTTGGTTAATGGAGCCCGGCGAAAAGCGATATCTTTAAATACCTCCACAAAAATCCCGCCTAAGCCAAACATTACCGTAGGACCAAACATCGGATTTCTCACCATACCGACGATAATCTCCAAACCCGGTTTACTCATCGGTGTTACCAATACTCCGGTTATTTCCGCGTCGCCGTTGTATTGCCGGGCGTTGGCGACAATTGCCTGATAAGACTCTCTTACCTCCATTGAATCCTGTAGATTAAGGATGACCCCGCCTGCTTCAGTTTTATGAATTATCTGGGGTGATACTATCTTTAAGACTACCGGGAATCCAATCTCCTCCGCTATTTTTACCGCTTCATCGGCACTTCTGGCCAAATAAACAGCAGGTACTGGAAAACCCGCGGACTTCAGTAAAAAAAAGGCCTCGTGTTCCAGTAGATTCCTTCCTTCCTTCCCGGCCTTCTTAATCAGTTCATGACTCATTACACCCGGCCTCCTCCATGATTCTCTGCAGGAAATTGCTGCGTTTTACCATATTAATCATGGTCCTGGCGGCTCTTTGCGGTAAATCAAAAGTAGGTCCGGAGTTCTCCTCCAGAATGATCCTGCCTTCCTTAACCCATTCCCCAGCCATTAAACAGGTCAAAACGGGTTTGGCACTATTTTTTACTACCTCTACCAGTTCGCGGGCTAAAAGAGTCGGCTGTAAAAAGGTTGGGGGAACGGTTATAAGGATCACACCATCCACCCCTTCATCCGCCAGCACCACTTCCAACGCTTCTCTATGAGCTTTCTCCAAGGCCGCAGCACTCATATCGATATAGCCGGAAGGCCTGTTAATAATCGCCATGGGAGGCAATATTTCTTCTAATTTGGCCACGCTCTTCTGGGAAAGGGTGGCCATTGTCACCTGGGGGCACAAACCTATTTCATCCATACAAATAATCCCGGGACCACCGGCTTCCGTAAGCACACAAATCCTGTTGCCCCGCGGTAAGGGTTGCATGGCAAAGGCCTTGGCGGTATCCAGCAGTTCCTCTATGGTCATCACCCTGGTAATCCCTGTCTGTCTGAACACTCCATCATAGATCAGATCAACACCCGCTAAAGAACCGGTATGTGACTCCGCAGCCTTGGAGCCGATTTCACTCCGCCCCACTTTTAAAATTAATATCGGTTTTTCCACGCTGATTTTTCCGGCTTCGTCCAGGAAATCAGCGGCGTTTTCTATCCCTTCCATATACATCCCAATGACTTTTGTCTTTTCGTCCTCGCCATAGTATTTTAAGATCTCTATTATATCTACATCGCTCATATTTCCCACATGGGCCCATTTGTTAAATCCAAACGGAACGGGCTGATCCTGCGCAAACATTAAAATAGAGGCTCCGGTGGCTCCACTCTGTGAGATAAAACTGACCTCCCGAAAACTCTGCCTAATATTAGGGGCAAAGGTTGTATCAAGGTGATTCACTGTATTGATGATGCCCACACAATTTGGCCCAAAAACCCGAATCCCTGCTTCTTTGGCAATAGATAATACCTCTTTCTCCAATTCAACCCTTTCCGGGATTTTCGTCTCGCTGAACCCGGCTGCAATAATAATAGCCGCTTTTACATCTCCCCTGCGGGCGGCCTGCCTCATCACAGCGGGGACACCAAAGTCGGGTATTACCACCACAATCAATTCCACTTTACCGGGGATACTGGTTAAATCCGGGTAACATTTCAAATCAAATATCTTTTCAACAGTAGGATGTACCGGGTATATCTTTCCTTGATATCCCACTGCAAGCATATTCTTTAAGATCTGGTTCCCCGCTTTCCCCGGATCCTTAGAAGCACCGATTACCGCAACACTTTCTGCGTTGAAAAAGTGATCCAAAGACCTTTTACTTACCACTTTTTTCTTCCCTTTCTTGTAAGAATTCATACCCTTCTCTGATGTAATCCTTTAGCTCCTGCAGGACTTGTTCTGTAATCCCGCTAAATCTTTTTTGTAAGCGCAAATACTCTTCAACAGGTTTAAAACTCCGAATTTTCCTGGTGATCCTCACTTTACCCTCTTCGGCTTCATATAAAACCCACATCCCGGTCTGAACGGCCATCCTGGCAACCTCGATGGTCCGCTCAGCCGGAAACCGCCACCCGGTGGAACAAGGGGTATGGACATGGATATAACTTGGTCCGTCCACGCTTTTCGCTTTGTTAATCTTGTTTGCAAAATCATTAATATAACCTACAGAAGCGGTAGCCAGGTAAGGGATTCCTTGGGCGAGCAGCATCCTCGCCACATCTTTGCGCTGGTTTGTTTTTCCCCCGGGGGTTGTAGTTGTCCACGCCCCCAGGGTTGTCGCCCCACTTCTTTGAATACCGGTGTTCATATATGCTTCATTGTCATAGCATACATAAATAAAACGATGTCCCCTCTCTATTGCACCGGAAAGGGCCTGCAGCCCGATATCGACTGTACCGCCATCCCCTGCAAAACCAACAACATGAATATCATTTCGCCCCAGCACCTCAAGGCCAACCCTTATTCCGGAAGCATATGCCCCTACGGATTCAAGATTGGACATAAAAGCAGGCACCCGCCAACCAGTTTCCCTGCTGATACCGGTTAAAATAGCGGAGCAACTGGGAGGAGTCAGGATGATGGTATTGGGACCCAATATTTGCAGCATTTTTCTGGCGATTAACTCCATTCCACAACCTTCACAAGTGGTAAGCCCCTTACAGAGGTAATCTTTTTCACTTGTTTTTTTACTCACAGATGCCATCCTTAACACTCCTCCTTTCGGAGATCAATCCATTTCGAGGCATATTCATCCCGCGGATTCCCCAGTGTTCCAAAGGTATCTTCAATAACCTGCCCGATGGTTTCTTCGGTTATATCCCTTCCGCCCAGCCCGGCAATATAACTTCTTACCATAGGGGCTTCGTCCAAACCGGAGGTATACAACGCCCCTTTGATCTCTAGGCTTAAAGGCCCTAAGGAGCCCAGGCCGGCGCTTCGATCGATAACAGCCACCGCCTTGGCTTTACGAAGCACCCGGGAGATTTCTTTCCCCGGGAAAGGACGAAAGACCCGCAGTTTAAGTAAGCCAACTCTTTTTCCTTGTTCACGAAGGCCTTTGACTACATAGCGGGCTACTCCGGACATCGTTCCCATCGTAACAAGAATAACCTCCGCGTCCTCGCAAAATTCAGCACTAAAAGGAGGATAAAAACGGCCAAAGCGCCGCGCAAACTCCAAGCCAATTTCCTCCATCACTGGAAACACCCGGTCCATCGCCTGCTTCTGCTGGTACTTAATCTCCGTAAATATTTCCGGACCGGTAAGGACATTTACAGCCAACGGTTCCTGCGGATCAAGGATTAAATTCTGCCCGCAATAAGGAGGAAGAAAAGCATCAACCTCACCTTGCTCTGGAACCAAGACAGCTTCAGTAGTGTGGGAAAGAAAAAACCCATCCAGACAAATATTTACCGGCAATAGAATCCGCTTGTCTTCAGCCAGGCGGTAAGCGAGAATCACCAAATCCAGGACTTCCTGGCTATTTTCGGCGTAAAACTGGATCCACCCCTGGTCTCTTTCACCCATGCTGTCAGAATGGTCGCACCATAGACTCCAAGGGCTGGGGAGGGCTCTATTGACAATGGGCATTACAATGGGCAGCCTGCAACCTGCCGCCACTCCCGTCACTTCATGCATTAAAGCCAAGCCTGCCGAGGCGGTGGCCGTAAATACCCGGGCCCCCACAAGAGAAGCCCCTATTACTGCGCATAAAGCGGAATGCTCGGATTCAACATTTATATAACGGGCGGCCAGCCTTCCCTTGGCAATTAATGACGCCAGATGCTCCACAATGGGTGTCTGTGGAGTGATGGGATAGGCTGCGACCACCTGAACACGGGCAAGACGCGCTCCCTCTGCTGCGGCCATGTTGCCGTCCATTGCTTTACGAATCAATATTTTTCTCCTCCTCCGTAGGCTCAGTAATTATTTTTATGTCTTTTTGGGGACACATCTCCGCACAAATGCCGCAGCCCTTGCAGTAATAGTAGTCTATCCGGCAGCCGCAATCCTCTATTGTGAGGACTCCACAAGGACAATATTGTGCACATAAACCACATCTATTGCAATGTTCATTTTGAGGCACCGGTCTTTTCAACCGCCAAGTGCCCGTATTTGCATTCGCTAAGATAAATGCCACCGGTCCTTCTTTATTTCTTCCAAATTTGGACGCGGGAGAAACCGCACCTTGCCGCTTTAGCATTTAACTCCCCTCTCTTCCCTGGCAAATATTCGCGCAGGGCATTACAAATGGACTCCAGGGAAACCCACTCCGTAGTTTTACACAAGGCTCCTAACATCGCCGCATTGGGAGGCGCCTTCCCCAAGATCTCTTCGGTTATGGCAAAAGCATCGATGCAGCCTATCTTCTTAAAATCAGAAGTAAGCCCCGTTTCTTCCGGACTCATTTTGGTGTTTGCCACTAAAACGGTTTCCGGTTTAACTCCGGAGGATATATCAATCCCCAGTTCCCTGATGAAAAGATCAAAAACAATTACTCCATCCGGATTATAAACAAAAGACCTCAGGTCTATAGGCTTCTCATCCAAGCGGGCATAAGCAAACACAGGGGCCCCTTTTCGCTCTTGTCCAAAACTTGGGACAGCATGGGCAAATTTCCCTTCTTGAATCACAGCTGACACGAATATTTTGGAGGCCGTTACAACCCCTTGACCTCCCCGTCCGTAGAACTTTATCTGCTTCATCTACTTACTCCTTCTAATAATCTCGCAATAAAGGTGGCAATTGCCGCGAGAAATGACCGGGTCCTCACCGGATATTTAATTTCGCTTTGTAACGAGCTAAAAGTATATGGCTTTCCACATGAGTAATCCCGGGAATAGGATAGATCCGTTCCCTCATAAATGCATTTAAAGCTTCAGGACTCTCCACACAAGCATGAACATGTAAGGTTGTGGGGCCCGTCATCTGATAAACCACAATGACATTCTCTTCTTGCACCAAACGTGAAGCAACTTCTTCCAATTTGCTTGGTTCCACCTGAATATCTAAAAACACATTAAGGTTGTAACCGATGGATTTTGCATTTATCACCACTGTAAACTCTTCAATTACTCCCTCTTTCAGCAAATTATTCACTCGGTCTCTTACTGCAACACGGGAAATAAAAAGAGAACGGGCAATTTCTGCATAAGATGTTCTACTGTCCTTTTGGAGGATACTGATGATCTGCTTGTCGATCTCATCCAAATTGGACATTTTCAGGGCTTCTTCACCTCCTTTACTGATCATGGAACCCGGTAAGCAGTACGCCCCTTTGTTTTTCAAATGTAAATTATTTTTTGCTGTATATTTAATATTCGATAGCCTGTTACCATTTCCTTCTTTACATTGTAAGTGTTTTTTAGTTAAATCCACTTATTTATAGTGCTTTCGGAGTTAAGACTTCCATTTTTCTTAACAAAGTAAACCATCGTTAACAAAAGAACCCGATCAAAGCTGATGCGGGGGGTCCTTTCCCCTTGCATCAAAAAAACCCCGGCAGGAGCCGGAGCTTTTCTTTTACTTATATTATCCTGTTTTCCTTAAGCCGACGTTACCTTTATTTAGCAATGCACAACCCATTTCGCATAAACTTTCATTATTTAGACAAATACCTGAAAAAGCAGGCGGTCTTAGGCCATCTCCGTGAGGCATTACGGTGAGCCAGCGAGCAGCCAAAACGGAAACGGATTAGGATTTCTTTCCTTTCTTGAGAAATTTCCCCCTTTGGGCTATAATAAAACTATACTAAAACCAGGCACTAAGCGCGACGGCCTTTGCCGCAGGAGGGAGCAGGATGATAAAAAAGAGACGCCGCCCTTCCGGAACCGGGCGCACAATCCTATCCCCGGTGGAGGGTGGAAAAACCGATAAGATCCGGCCGTTCCTGCAATACCAGAGGCCCTTTTCCCGTCCGGGTTCTCTGACCGAGCTCTTTTTGCTTTTGAAGAACAATACCAGCCGGCGGGTGGAGGGATGGCTGACCATCACCCCGCCCCCGCACTGGGGCATTGAACCGGGAAAACGCTTAATGATCGCGATCCGCCCGGAAGGGACAATCATGGCGGAGTTCTATCTTTCCACCCCTGACCTGCCCGGCCCCGGTCCCCATCTTCTGCAGATTACGGTGACGGAAGGAAACCACCTGCTGGCGGAGGCCGCCTTTGACCTCCGCGACGGCCTCCTCTTCCCGGTTAACGGTTGATCAATCCGCAACCCCCGCCGGCGCGCGGGCGTGCACCCGCCTTTTTTAGCGGCCGGCTTCCATTTCCGCTTTCAATTTCTCGACATGCCGGTAGTATTCGATATTTTTTAATTCCGAGGCCGCCTCCTTGTCAAGGATGACCGTGGCCTTCCCGCTGTACAATTGGATGGCAGAAGCGGTGATCTGGGAGGTTACCGGCCCCTCCAGTGCTTTCGCCACCACTTGGGCTTTTTTCTTCCCGCTGGCCAGCATGAGAATATGCCGGGCTTCAAGGATCGTGCCGATCCCCATGGTAATCGCAAAATGCGGCATCTCCTCCCGCGCGATCCCCGCCTGCCGGTAAAAACTCTCATAATTATCATCCAAAGTCTCTTTGGTCAACGCCTGAATCCGGGTTCTGGACGCCAGGGATGAACCGGGTTCATTAAAGGCCCAGTGTCCGTCCCTCCCAATCCCCAAGACCTGCAGGTCGATACCGCCGGCGTTTTTAATCGCCTCTTCATACCTGCGGCAAAACTCCTCCGGGTCCGGGGCCAAGCCGTCCGGGAGATGAATATTCTCCGGCTTGAGATTAATATGGGCAAACAGCTCTTCATGCATAAACCGGGCATAACTCTGGTCCAAGTGATACGGTTTGCCAAGGTCCATCCCCACCCCCAGGTATTCATCGAGATTAAAGGTGACCACCTGGGAAAAATCCAGCCCTTCCCGGTGCATCCGGATCAATTCCTTATAGGTGCCAACCGGGGTGGCGCCGGTGGCCAAACCCAAAACCAAGCGGGGATTCTTTTTTATATGTGCAGCGATGATCTCCGCCGCACACCTACTCATTTCCTCATAATTCTCTTTTATAATAACTTCCATCAAGCTTCCTCCTCCATTGTGCGTATACACCTTCTGTTATTCATTTTCTACCCGTCGCCCCGTGAGCACTGCCGGGCACACGTTTTCCTTGCGGTGCATACGTGCCGCGCCCACCCGGACCCTTTTGTCCCCGCCGTCGCCGCCGGGCTTTGTGGATCCTTTAACGGTTGTGGGCAAACCGGAGGTCACCCGCCGATTAACTCGAGATCCCCCTCCTCGTCAACTTGGAATCTCCTCCAAGTCCAGGCGCTCAATCGTTTCTCTAAAACACGTTTCTTTGCGACAAGTTTTTCAAAGCAAAGATAATGGTTAAGACAATTCCCGGTCGATGACACCGGTGACCTCCGCCAGTAAAGCGGCGAGGAGATTCCGGTCCGGGCCCTCAACCATCACCCGGATCAACGGTTCGGTACCGGAGGCACGGACAAAGATCCGCCCGCTTTGACCCAGGCGTTTTTTTGCTTTGGCAATGGCTTCCCGGATCGCCGTATTCTCCTCCCAACCTTCTTTCCGGGTTACGCGGACATTCTCCAATAGCTGGGGAAATCTCTTCAAGCGTCCGGCCAACTGCGAAAGCGGTTGCCCGGTCCGGACCAAAACCGACAATAACTGCAGGGCGGTAAGGACTCCATCCCCGGTGGTGTTGTGCTCAAGGAAAATGATATGGCCCGATTGTTCTCCGCCCAGGTTCAACCCATTCTCGCGCATGGCCGCCAAGACCCAGCGGTCGCCGTTGCCGGTGATCAGCACATCCCCCCCGGCCTCTCTGAAGGTCTCGGTGAGCCCCAGGTTGCTGTAGACCGTAGCCGCGATGGTCCGGCGGGACAACCGGCCTTCAGCCAACATCTGCAAGCCGCAAACGGTCATGATCGCATCGCCGTCCACCACTTCGCCCTTTTCATCCACGGCGATCACCCGGTCGCCGTCCCCGTC
Organism: Bacillota bacterium; assembly: GCA_012735195.1. Classification (GTDB taxonomy): domain Bacteria; phylum Bacillota; class UBA4882; order UBA10575; family UBA10575; genus JAAYGG01. The sequence goes on along the minus strand of JAAYIC010000014.1, from coordinate 28,359 downwards.
GTGGGCCAGCCCCACCTGCGCCCCTTTCTCCAGTACCGCCCGGCGCAGCTTCTCCGGGTTGGTGGAGCCGCAGTCCACATTGATCCGGGAACCGTCGTCCTCCGCGTGCAAGGCGTAGACCCGGGCGCCTAAAGCCTCCAAAATACGGGGGGCTATCCGGTAAGTGGCGCCGTAGGCACAGTCCACCACGACCGTCAGGCCGTCAAACCTCTCTTTAACCGTCCGGCTGAGAAAATCAAGATACTCATCTTCCGCCCGGTCTGTGGTAAAGACCCGGCCCACCCCGGTCCCGGTCGGCCGGGCAATTTTCGCCGCGGCTGTTTCCTCCAGGCAGGCTTCAATCTCCGCCTCAATCTCATCGCTGAGTTTGTAACCCTCCTGATCAAAAAACTTGATCCCATTGTCGGCAATGGGGTTATGCGAAGCGGAGATCATGGCGCCGGCCGCGTTCTCCCGCTGTCCGGTCAGGTAGGCCACTGCCGGGGTTGGGACCACCCCCAAAAGTTCAACATCGACTCCGGTGGCTGTTACCCCTGCCACCAAAGCGGCCTCCAGCATCGTGCCGGAAAGGCGGGTGTCACGCCCCACCAGCATGCGGCCGCCCCCTTTGAGCAGGACATGGGCAGCGGCCCTGCCTAGTTGAAAAACGAGTTCCGGAGTTAGATCCCGGTTGGCCACCCCCCTCACGCCATCCGTACCAAAAAAACGTCCCATCTGCGCTGCTGTTCCTCCTCTCTATTCCTGCTGCAAACAGGCGACCAGTTCTCTGCCAAAATCCTCCGCCGCCTCCGGCCCGTTCGCCGTAATCAGCAAGCCGTCGGTCTCCACGGGTTTTCCCGTATAAACGGCGCCGGCCTGTTTCAGTTCTTCAGCCCCGTCAATATAGACGGTCGCCCTTTTCCCTTTGAGCAGTCCGGCACGGGCCAGGATTACCGGGGCGATACAAATGGCGGCCACCGGTTTCCCGGCGGAGACCATCGCCTTGGCCAGGCCATGGGCAACCGGATCGTCAAAGTACTGCTCGGCCCCACCGCCGCCGACAAAGACCAGAAGGTCAATCTCCCCGGCTTTTACCTCGTTGAGTAGAATCTCCGGCCGTACCCGGGCGCCCAGTTTTCCTTCAGCCCATTCCCTGGTGGTCGAGGCGGTCAAAGTTTTGATCCCCGCTTTTTCCAGCACCTCTTTGGGGACCAGATACTCCTCATCCCGGAAGATCTTCTCCGCAATCACCAACACGGCTGTTTTTGCCATCCCTTTCACCTCCTTTCCAAGTCTTTTCCAAAACCCGCTTGAGTTCCGCCTAAGCCAGCCCGCTGAGGGCGGCCCGGATCCGCCGGAGGACCCGCGGCTTCCCTATGGCCTCCATGGTCTCAAAAAGCCCGGGGGTGGCCGTTCTCCCGGTTATGGCCACCCGGAGCGGCATAAAGAGAAGTCCGGGTTTTTTCCCCAACTCTGCGGCGAGTCCGCGCAAAGTCTCTTCCACATTAGCGGCGGAGAAATCCGCCACCCCTTCCAGGACCTTCAAGGCTGCAGCCAAAAGGTCCCGGGTCTCAGAAGCGGAGCTTTTCTTTCCGACCAGAAGCTCCGGGGACGGGGCGGGAATCTCCTCCTGAAAAAAGTAGGCGGTCTGCTCGCCGATCTCCGAGAGGAGCCTCAACCTCTCCTGGACCAGCGGGATAATCCGGACCAGGTAGGCAAAGCGCTCCGGCGGGCAGGGGTCGGGCAAAAGCCCGTCCTTCTGCAGGAAAGGCAAGACCCGGGCGGCCAAATCCTCCGGGGCCAGCCTCCGGATATAGACCCCGTTAAGCCAATTCAGTTTCTCCAGGGAGAAAGCCACCGGTGCAGTGTTGATGCGCTCCGGAGAAAAAACCGCCGCCGCCTCCTCCATGGTTACAACCTCCCGGTCATCCGGGGGATGCCAGCCCAAGAGGAGCAAGAAGTTGTTCACAGCTTCCGGCAGGTAGCCTTGTTCCCGGTACTCCCGGAGACTGGTGGATCCGTGCCTTTTACTGAGTTTCCCCTTGCCGTCCGGGGCCAACAAGACCGGCAGATGGATAAAGACCGGCGGTTCCCAACCGAAGGCCTTATACAAGAGAATATGCCGCGGAGTGCTGGCGATCCATTCATCCCCCCGCAAAACATGGGTGATCGCCATCAAGTGGTCGTCAACAACAACCGCCAGGTGGTAGGTGGGAAATCCGTCCGACTTGAGGAGGACAAAATCATCCAGGGTCTGCAGGTCAAAAAGGATCTCCCCCCGCAAGTAATCCCGGACGGTGATCTTCCCCTCCCGCGGCATTTTAAAACGGATGACCGCCTCTTTTCCCTCTTCAAAGTATTCCCGGCAACGCTCCGCGGACAACTCCCGGCAATGCCCGTCATACCCGTAACCGGAGCGGCGCAGCTCTTCAAGGCGTTCCGGAGAACAGAAACAGTAATAGGCCTTACCTTGCACCACCAGGTCTTCGGCATGGCGCCGGTAAATTTCAACCCGTTCCGACTGGTAGTAAGGACCGGCCGGGCCGCCGGCCTCCGGCCCTTCATCCCAATCAAGCCCCAGCCACCGCAGGTTCTCCATAATATCCGTCATGGCCTCCGGGACATAGCGCGAGCGGTCCGTGTCTTCAATGCGCAGAAGAAAAAGACCCTTCTCCTTCTTGGCCATAAGCCAATTGTAAAGGGCCGTTCGCGCACTGCCGATATGGAGGTATCCTGTGGGACTTGGAGCAAATCTCACTCTTACTCTTGCCGCCAATACTAACACCCCATTCGTAAAAATACCTTTATTGCTTCGGCATCGCCTCCAAAATTCCTTCTCAGAAAAATCACTTGTAAGATTTAAGATTAATGTAAAGGGATGAGTTCCAAACTGATCTCCAGCGCGGTATTGACCTTTTTCATTGTCTCCTCATCCAGTTGGCCGATCTTCTCTGTCAGCCTTTTCTTGTCAATGGTCCGCAATTGTTCGCAGAGAATAACCGAATCCCGCTCCAAGGGGCTGTGATTCTTCTTAATCTCCACATGGGTGGGTAATTTCGCCCGTTTGATCCTGGAAGTAACAGCCGCCACGATCGTCGTCGGGCTGTATGTGTTCCCGATGTCGTTTTGAATGATTAAAACCGGCCGCAGCCCACCCTGCTCCGAGCCGATAACCGGATTGAGATTGGCAAAAAAAAGGTCTCCCCTTTTAACCTGCAACTATTTTCCCCCACTTACCAGGCTCTGCAGGTATTTTTCCATAATGCCGGCAGCATCTGCCAAACCTTCCTCAGCCAGTTCCTGGTTTAGTCTTGCCATTTTTTGGTATCCTTCAGCCATTTTTTCCCGTCTTTCCTCCAAAAGGCGTTTTTCCAATAAATACTTTAAGGCCTCCCTGATAAATGCACTTCTACTACCGTACTCCTGAAAAGCCACCTCATCCACAGCTTTCAGTAAGGTATCTGGCATGATCACGACTACCCGCCGGTTAATCATAATCGCCACCTCCCGGAAGATCTAAGTATACGTTCTCCGGAAATGCCTTCCTTAAAATAGAGGCTTCGCCAAAATCACCAAAATAATACCTTACTGCATTTTGTATACTCTGTTAAAGTACGAAATACCTTGTTGAAATTATTGCCAAGACGATCCAAGATGACCCAGAAGGCCACAAAACCAGTAGCCCTGTACCCTCTTGAACGCGTAGCCCCCAGCAAAAACCCATATGTCCCGGTTGTTTTTTAAGTTAGTATCTCTCCTTTTCCTGATTTTTCTGCAAAAAACCTGGAGTCTCATGAAAATGTTAGCATTAAAGATTATTACTTCGACACGATTAAAAGAATTCCTCTCCCATAAAACCCCAGGAATTAAATGGACTTTCACCTCCGGTGCAGGACGGGGGGAGGCCGGGAAGGAAAAATTTCTTCTTCCGGCAGGATTTTCTTTTCCGGTACGGAAAAAGAAACAGGGGAATAAGCTCCTTAAAGCAAAGTTTTGCCTCAAGCCCGGCAGCTTTAAAAACGGGAAAATTAACGCCTTATAAGGGAGGAATCTTATGCGCCTGGGAATTCCCCGTTCATTATTTTTCTTTTACTATAACCCCTTTTGGACCACCTTATGGAGGGAACTGGAGGTTGACTACTTGATCTCGCCCCCCACCACCCCGGCCATCCTTCAACAAGGGTTGGAACTGGCCCTTGACGAGTTTTGCCTGCCGGTGAAGGTCCATTACGGCCATTTGGCTTACCTGGAAGATCGAGTCGACCTGATCTTCTCCCCCGCCTTTGGCCGTTGGGGCAAACGCGGGCACTTCTGCCCTAAACTCAAAGCCATCCATGACTTGGTAAAGCGCCGTTTCCCCCGGGCCGTTGAGTTCTGGCACGACCTGGACGCCAAGGAGATGCTGCAACCCGGCCCCTGGTGGAAAGTGGTTGCCAACATGGTACCGGGAGTTAAAAAGAAAAAATTCCACGCCGCCTGGAAGGAAGCCCAAAGGCAGCAAACCGCCTTTCAGCAGCTGTGGGCCGCCGGCTATAACCCGTTGGCAGCCGTTGCCCGCCTTGACGGGGAAAGGCCGGAGGAACCAGAAGACCCCTCTGTCCTGAAGATAGGAGAACCGGGGCTCCCCTCCACTCTAAAGAGAGGGGAACCGGAAGGCCCTTCCGGTCTCAAAATCGCGGTCCTGGGCCATCCCTACCTGGTCTATGATGAAACCTTGAACCAGCAAATTTTCTCACTGCTCCAAGGAGAAAACGTCCGGATCTACACCAAAGAGACAATTCCCCCTTCCGCGCAAGGGGAATCCTGGCCCAGCCAGCGCAAGGAGGTCTTCTGGCCGCTGGGCCAGCAACTGTTGGCAGCGGCGCTCCACTACTCCACCGCCGAACGGGTGGACGGGATCATCTTTCTCACCGCCTGTCTCTGCGGGCCGGATGCCATCATCAGTGAGCTGCTGGCGAAATACATGGCCCGGCTGTCCGGAATGCCGGCTTTGCTAAATCTGACCCTGGACGAGCATACCGGCCGCGCCGGCCTGGAGACCCGGGTCGAGGCATTTATCGACTTGTTACACTGGAGGAAGAAGAATGCCGCGGTATAAAGCTTCCGTGGCCCAATTGGGCACGGCCATTATCCCCATAAAAAGCATCATGCTGGAATTGGGTTTTGATGTGATTATGCCGCCGCCGGTTTCCAAAGAAACCCTGATGCTGGGGAGCAGCCATACGCCGGAATTCGCCTGCCTGCCGCTGAAAGTGAATGTCGGCAGTTACCTGCAGATCCTGCCGCAGGAACCGGAGGTCATCTTCATGGTCGGCGGGGTCGGGCCCTGCCGTTTTGGTCTCTACGGCGAAGTGCAAAAGGAGATCCTCCACAGTCTCGGCTATGACCTGGAGTTCGTCGTCCTGGAGCCGCCCAAAGAACACCTGCGGGAAGTGATTGATCTGTTTGTCCGCTTTTTAGGGGACGGGGCCTGGCGCCGTCTCCCGCAGGCTCTCTACATAGGTTACAAAAAACTTATGGCTATAGAAAAAATCGAAAAAAAGGTCCTCGCCCTTGCCCCGTATCTAGACGCCAAATGGCGGCAGCAACTGTGGAAGGAAAAAAAGGCTTTTGTGCGGAAGATTGATTATACCACCGGCGCCGCCCAGGTCGACCGGATCGTCCGGGAAACCGTAGCAAAGATTGGGAGTTTCCCCAGGGAAGAACCGGAGGAGATCTTCCGCCTGATGATCACAGGCGAGTTCTTCATGGTTCTGGAGCCGGGCGTCAACTTTCACCTGGAGGAATATCTGAGCCTGGCCGGGATCGAGGTTGAAAGGACCATCTTCTTCTGGGACTGGTTTAAAAAGGCGGTCTTCCTCAGTATGCTCCGGGTGAACTGGCAAAAGAAATATCTGGACCTGGCCCGCCCATATCTCTCCCGCTTTGTGGGCGGGCATGCCGTGGAATCGGTGGCTCATACAGTGGAGGCATGTCATAAAGGCTATGACGGCCTTATCCACCTGGCCCCCTTCGGCTGTATGCCGGAAGTAACCGCCATGTCGCTAATCCAGCAAATCAGCAGGGAAAAGCGGTTCCCCACCCTCTCCCTGCTCCTGGATGAGCATACCTCCGGTACCGGTGTTTATACAAGAGTCGAAGCCTTTGTGGATCTGATTAAAAACCGGAAGCTCCACGAAGGCCGGAGGTTGCAAGGAGGATAAAAGGATGTCAAAGCTCTTTTTAGGGATTGACGTCGGTTCAGTCAGTACCAACCTGGTTTTACTGGACGAAGACCGGAACGTCATAGATAAATTATACCTGCGGACCAGCGGCCGGCCGCTCCAGACGGTTCAAAAAGGTCTCGCCCGGATGAAGGAAGCCGCCGGAGGAGGAGCTATTTCGGGAGTGGCGACAACGGGCAGCGCCCGGCAACTGGCCGGGTTACTGGTCGGCGCCGACCTGATCAAAAACGAAATCACCACCCACGCCGTGGCCGCCCTTCACTACCGGCCCGACGTCCAGACCGTTATCGAAATCGGCGGCCAAGACTCGAAGATCATCATCATCCGGGACGGGATTGCCATTGACTTTGCCATGAATACCATCTGCGCGGCAGGTACCGGTTCTTTCCTTGACCAACAAGCGGCCCGGCTGGGGATTAGCATTGAGGAATTCAGTGAGCTGGCCCTGACCGCCGATGACCCGGTGGCCATCGCCGGGCGCTGCGCTGTTTTTGCCGAGTCAGACATGATCCATAAACAGCAGGTCGGCCATCCGCTTAATAATATCGCCGCCGGCCTTTGCGAGGCATTGGTCAAAAACTACCTGAACAACGTGGGGAAAGGCAAGGAGATCCTCCCGCCCGTGATCTTCCAGGGCGGGGTTGCCGCCAACTGCGGTATTCGCCGGGCCTTCGAGAAAATCCTCGGCTACGAGGTGATTACCCCCGAATACTACGACGTAATGGGGGCTTTGGGCGCCGCCCTGTTGGTCCGGGATAAGTCCATCAACTCCGGCGCCCCCACCGCCTTCGTTGGTTGGAGCCTGTGTGAAGAGGAGATCTCCACCACCGGCAAAAGGTGCCACGACTGCGCCAACAACTGCGAATTGGCGGAGATACGGCGCAGTGGCAAAATCGTCGCCTACTTCGGCGACCGTTGCGGCAAATGGTCCCAGCGCGTACCGGAAGCCGCCGCCACCCAAGAGGTGGGGTAATCCGTCTTTGCCCTCATCCGGGGACCGTCAGAGACCACTAACCGCCCACGGCTGTGCGAGCCCGGTAATCCGGTAGTAGCCCACGGTTTAGCCCAGACCGGACACGGACACCCGGCAGGCCTTCATCCGCGGTCTACTCCGGACCGGAACCCCCGTCAACCTCAGAAACAGCCTTAAAAAGACCGGGTGAGCGTTTGGCCGGCCAAAGCTGGATGGGGTTACCCTCCCGCATCGCCGCTGCCAGGTTGGTATAGACCCAACGGCGTTCCCGGGTGAGCTCCCTCAGCAACTCCTTGACCTTCTGCCGGTACGAGGTGCCCGCATAGGAGCAAACCGGCTTCACCGGGGTGAAAGGCAGAAAAGATGCGGCCTTTTTTACCTCCCGCTCCCGCAGATACACCAAGGGCCGGATTACAGTCACCCCGCTCCGGTCCAGGTAAGTCTTGGGCAAAAAGGTGCGAATCTGCCCGGAGTAAAGGATGCTCATGAGAAAAGTCTCCACCGCATCGTCATGGTGGTGCCCAAGGGCTACTTTATTATACCCATGCTCTCTGGCAAACCGGCAGATAATCCCCCGCCGCAAATGGGAACAGCGGGCGCAGGGGTCGTCAAACCCGGCCACCGCCCGCCCGATCTCCGTTTTCACCAAGTAATGCTCCACCCCGAGCAAACGGCAGTACTCCCCCAGCGGCTCCGGGTCAAGGGGTTCCATCCCCGGATCGACGGTAATAGCGGCCACCTCCCCCTCCACAATCCCGTAACGGCCCAAAACCACCAGGGCGTAAAGGAGAAGGGCGCTGTCTTTCCCCCCGGAAAAGCCCACCAGGATCCGGTCTCCCGGGTCAAGCATTTCGAATTCCCGGAGCGCCTTCAACACCTTCCGGTTATACAGGCGGGGCAAAGATAACCTCTGTTGCCCTGTCACTATATCTCCACCGCCTTTTTTCCCAACCATTGTCGCATATTAAGCTCATGCCTGTATACGCGCGCCATTAAACAAAGTTTTGCTTTCAATCTGCTTGACTTTCCTTTAATTCTGCAATAAACCAGTATGGCACTTTATTCTGTGCCCGGACCCCGTATCTCCGTCCTTCTGTTGCAAATATATTTCTCTGAAAAACGTTTATATCCTTTAACAGAAGAGGGCTGGGTTATATTTCCCGGACATGGCCGCCTTGCCCCTAATAAAGGGGTTTTATTTTTTTGTCCGAAAAATCCTCGACATGTAAATACAAATAATTTATAATAAAAACGTATGAACAAAAAATAAAAATATTCATATATAAAACAAAAGGTGTGAAAATAATGCCGGCAGGTTTTACTGATACGGAAAAACAGAAGATAAAAGAAGGGTTAATAGAAGAAGGCAGGAAGTTGTTTAGCCAATATGGATTGAGGAAAACGACAATAAAAGATATTACCGGTGCTGTTGGCATTGCCCAGGGTTCCTTTTATAATTTCTATGCTTCTAAAGAGGAACTATATTTTGAGATACTGGATCTGGAAAGCCGGGAAATTCGCGAGCACATGGAGAAAGATTTGGATTTAATAAAAGATAATCCGCGAGCAGGCCTGAAAAAAATGATTTTCGAGGCTTATATGGCCCTTGGCGAAAATGATCTCTTTAAAGATTTGTTTTCAGGCAGTTATGATCTTCTCCTGAGAAAATTGCCGGAAGAAAAGATAAAAGAACACATGATGATGGATTATGCCAGTCTGAAGCCGCTGATTATAAAATGGCAAAATGAAGGGGTCTTGAAGAGGAAGAACCCCCAGGCTATAACTGGACTTTTTCATGTCCTCTTTTATATTGCCCTGCACAAGAAGGAGTTCGGCGAGAACTACAAGGATACTTTTGAATTGTTGCTTGATTTAATAGTGGACGGCCTGGTTGAAGGAGAGAGAGAATAATGACTTCTGTTATTAGGACCGAGAATTTAAGTAAAAATTACGGCTGGCTGAAGGCAGTCGATGGCGTCTCCCTTACAGTGGAGAAAGGAGAAATCTACGGTTTTGTAGGTGTTAACGGCGCCGGTAAATCCACGACAATACGGCTCTTACTGGGTATGCTCACTCCGGATAAAGGCGCTGCCTACTTGTTTGGGAAAAAGGTCAGCCCCGATAAAAAAGATCTCTGGAAAAAGGTGGGCTACGTTGTTGAAGGAGCTTCCGCCTATCCGGATCTAACAGTAGATGAGAATTTGCAAGTTGTCTGCAGTTTACGGCAGATTTCCGATAAAAAGGCAATTGACCGGATTATTGCCAAATTAAAACTGGATCCCTATCGAAGGAAAAAGGCCGGGAAGCTCTCCACTGGAAATCTTCAGAGATTAGGTCTGGCCAAAGCCTTAATCCATAAACAGGAACTCTTGATCTTGGATGAACCGACCAATGGCCTTGATCCCGTTGGCATAGTGGAAATTCGCAATTTCCTAATGGAACTGGCTGAAAAGGGAATAACGATCTTTATTTCCAGTCATATTTTAAGTGAAATTTCAAAAATGGCCAAAAGAATCGGGATAATTCATGAAGGCCGGTTAATCCAGGAGCTTGATAAGGTTCAACTGGAGAAGCTCAGAAAAAGACGGTTACTGGTTAATTCCCGCCGGCCTGCTGAAGCAAAGAGAATACTTGTTCAATCAGGACTGCGTGTGCTGGAGAATGAGGAAGGAAATTTGGAGGTTGAAGATGAGTCTGCTACCGGAAACCCGGAAAAAATCGCAGTCAAGCTTGTAGAATCCGGCTCTCCGCCAACACTTTTGAAGGTGGAAGAAGAGGATCTGGAGTCTTACTTCTTGAGATTAATTGGCATTAGTGGAGGAGATACAGAATGAAAAAGTTGCGAACAGCAATCCGGGTGGAAAGCCTTAAAGCTGTCCGTTCAAAGATCTTCCCGATAACCATTGGCTTTTTTTCTTTCATTACAGCTATTCTGGGTTTAATGATGCTAATACTTAAAGACCCTGAGTTGGCCCGTAATACCGGTCTTGTGGGGGCAAAGGCCCAGTTGATAGGGGAAGCTGATTGGTCTTCATATTTTACTTTTCTTGCTCTAGCTTTAGCCATAGGCGGTTTGGTAGGCTATGGTTTTATCGCCACCTGGTTATTTGGCCGGGAATTTTCTGATGATACCGCCAAGGATTTGCTGGCTTTACCTGTTTCCAGGTCAATAATTATCCTGGCCAAGTTCATTGTCATGTTTTTCTGGACCATCCTGTTATTTCTCATAGTAGTGGGGGTTGGGCTGATTGCCGGGAATATCGTTGCTATAGAGGGATGGTCCAGACCGCTGTTTTATAAGTTTTTTAAACAATTGGCAGTCTCCTCGATAATGGCGATGGCCAGTTCCACTCCTGTAGCTTTTTTCGCCAGCTATAGCCGGGGTTATCTCTTGCCAATGGGATATGTGGTTTTTACGGTAGCTTTCTCGCAAATTGCTGTTGTTTTAGGCCATGGAGCATATATTCCCTGGGCTATACCTGCGCTTTACAGTGGAGCTGCAGGAGTAGAGCAGGCTCATTTAGGGGCTCTTAGTTTTCTCATAGTATTTATTACTGCTATTATCGGCATTCTCATCACTGTACTATGGTGGCGTTATGCGGATCATAGTTAAGGTTATTACCTGTAATTGATCATTATGTTATTATATTTAGGAAAAGAATAATAAAGGAGGGATTGATAAAATGTCATTTTTGGAACTTACAAAAAAGAGGTATTCTGTGAGGAAATATAAAGATAAGCCTGTGGAAAAGGAAAAGATTCTCCAGGTGCTTGAAGCAGCCAGAAATGCGCCTTCTGCTTGTAATTATCAACCCTGGCACTTCATTGTGCTTAATGATGAAATAATAAAAACGAAAGTAGCGGAAACCTATCCAAAAGATTGGTTTAAAAAAGCGCCCGTTGTTATCGTCGCCTGTGGCGATCATTCTGTCTCCTGGAAGAGGGCGGACGGTAAAGACCACTGTGATGTTGACCTGGCGATCGCCATTGACCATATGACCCTTGCCGCTGCTGACCTGGGCTTAGGCACCTGTTGGATCTGTGCCTTTGATGCCAAGAGTTGTCATGAGATACTGGAGTTGCCGGAGAACCTGGAAGTAATCGCCCTGTTGCCATTGGGTTATCCTGACGACGAAACAATACCGGATAAAAAAAGAAAGAGTCTTGATGAGATTGTTACCTGGAAATAAAAGAGGGTTTCAGTTTCCCATGTAGGATAAGAACTTGTGGGCAGTAGATTTTTGAGTCTACCGCCCTGTTTTTTATTTTTTATAAAAAGGCTAAAACCCGGAAAAGGAATCTGGGATATGATCAATTCCTCATAGGAAGTCCGAGAACACAATTTCATTCCGTTTCGAAGAAATGATTTTCTTTATTTCTGTTGTTATCATCATTTTTCTTCTTCTAGAGGTTGATCCAGACGATGTGCATACGCGGGTAAAACAGAAAAGAGGCTTTTCCTGAAGCCTCTTTCAACCTTTTATATGGTAGCCCCAACGGGAATCGAACCCGTGTCTCCACCTTGAGAGGGTGGTGTCCTGAACCTCTAGACGATGGGGCCTTGTCCACAATAGTAATTATGAATAATGGCTGGGGGGGAAGGATTCGAACCCTCACCAACGGGGCCAGAACCCGCCGTCCTACCCTTAGACGACCCCCCAACCTACGCCTTTATATTATATCACCAGGTCTCCACGGGGTCAAGAACTTTCACCAGAAAGAAAACTGGCCATGGCCTCATTGGCCAGTTTATCACAGTATTCGTTCTCCTTGTTCCCGGCATGGCCCCGCACTTTAATCCAGCTGACATGGTGTTTCCGGGTCAGAGTATACAATTGCTCCCAAAGATCCCTATTCTCCACCGGGGTCTTTTTCACCGTCCGCCAACCGTTTTTTACCCAGCGTTCCAGCCATTTCTGGTTAAAGGCGTTGACCAGGTAGGCGCTGTCCGAGTAAAGACGGACCCGGCAAGGGCGCTTCAAGGCCTTCAAACCTTCGATTGCCGCCGTCAGTTCCATCCGTTGGTTGGTGGTATGGGCTTCGCCGCCGGAAAGCTCCCGGCGGTGTCCGTCATAAAGCAGGACAACCCCCCAGCCGCCGGGGCCGGGATTACCGCTGCAGGCGCCATCGGTATAAATTTCCACCTCTTTTCCCTGCATCCAACTCCTCCCTTCCACTTGCCCCGGGACAGGGGACGGTTCCTTGTCCCATGGGGTGGGACAAGGAACCGTCCCCTGTCCCACGCGGCTGTCCCACGGGGTAAGGCTAAAATCCCGCCTCGGAGAGGACTTTGCGTACTACTTCTCCGGAACGGCGCAAAAGCCCTTCTTCTTCCTGGGTAAGCTCCAACCGGATCTTTTTCATCACACCCTCGCGGGCGACAACCGACGGCAGGCTAAGGCAGAGGTCTTTCAGGCCGTACTCCCCCTCCATAAGCGAGGAGACGGTCAGGACAGAATACTCATCCCTAAGGATACTCTCGGCAATATTAACCATGGCCAGCCCGATCCCGTAATAAGTCGCCCCTTTTCCTTTAATCACTTTGTAGGCGGCATTTTTGACCTCTTCAAAAATCTTCTCTTTCTTGATGGGACCACAATCCCGGCCACAAACCGGGCAGTAATCGGAGAAGCGGACACCGGCTATGTTGGCCAGGCTCCAAATAGGCACCTCACTGTCGCCGTGTTCCCCCAGGATATAGGCGTGGACATTTGCCGGGTCAATCTGACAATGGTTGCTGAGCAAGTAACGGAAGCGGGCTGTATCCAGAACCGTACCGGAACCAATCACCCTCCGCTTGTCGAACCCGGAGAGCTTATAGGTCACATAGGTCATGACGTCAACAGGATTGGTCGCCACCAGCAAGACGGAACCGGCGGCGTACTTCGCCACCTTGGGGATGATTTCCCGGAAAACCGCAACATTCCTATGTACCAGTTCCAACCGGGTCTCGCCCACCTTCTGCGCCACACCGGCGGTAATAACCACCAGGTCCGTGTCTTTCAGGTCCGGATAATCGCCGGCCCGGATAATCACCGGACGGACAAAGGGCATCCCGTGGTTGAGATCCATCACTTCGCCTTCCAACCGGTCCTTATTGACGTCGAGGATAACGATCTCCGAAACCAAGCCGCTGATCATCAAGGCATACGCAAAACTGGAGCCGACCATCCCTGCACCAATAATCGCCACTTTACTTCTTTGCGGAAAAAACTGTCCGTATGTGCCCACTCTTTTTTCCTCCTTCCGCGTGCCCGCGCTATGCGCCTGCCCGCTTTTATTCCCCAGCTTAGTTTTCCCGTTTTCTGCGACCGCCACCGGTCCTGCCCTTTTAACCTCGGTCCTGCCTGCCGCAACCTGTGGAAAAAGCGCCGGCGGCGGAAGATGTTCTGAAAATGCAACCAACTGTGGCAATCAGGAGGAGGCGGCCGGACGGGTATTGGCCCGCCCGCCGGCTGCCCTCTGCAGAAGAAAACGGGCGACCCCGTCCCGGTCGTTGGCCTCAATGACCCCGCTGGCTTTACTCTTTAAGAGCTCATGGGCGTTGGCAACGGCATAGGCCTCATCGGCCTCTTCAAACATGGAGAGATCATTCAGATGATCGCCAAAACAGACCACCTTTTCGACGGAGAGCAAGTCACGTAAAAACTGGACCGCCCATTTCTTGGTTGCCCGCCGGTCAGTGGCTTCCAGCCAGTAGGCGCCGGAATAAATATCCTGGGCATAATGGACTGCAATCTCCGGATCGGCACTCCATTTTTCAGCCAAAGCCGCCAGTTCCGGCTGGTCGCCGATGACCAAAAGGGCATAAACACGGTCGTCCGGGGCCGGCCGGAGGTCGTTCACGCGAAGAAAGCGCGGGTCACCGCTGGCCTGCCGTCCGCAGATATAGTGTTTTTCTCCCGGGTGGATGGCTTCCCGGTAATAGACGCGCATTTTCCCTTCTCCGGTCAAAAGGTGGAGCGTCGGGGAGACCCCGTGCCGCCGGCATTCGGCGACCAGGCGCTCCACAATAGCGGGAAAAAGGAAATTGGCAGCAATATATCTCTTCTTTAGCGGGTGATAAATAAAAGCGCCGTTATTGAGTATTACCGGCAACTGCAGGTGAAGCGGGGCGATCATCTCCGCCGCGGAGGTCAGAGAACGGGCGGTGGCGATCGTAAAGGCCAGCCCGTTGTCGATTAAGGTATTAATAATCTCCACCGTTTCCCTGCTGAGCCGTTCATCCGGGCCGGCCAGAGTCCCGTCGAGATCCGAAACATAAAGAATCAACCGCATCGTCCCCTCCATCCCTGGAAAAAATTCTCCTCTATTATACGCTTTTCCAGGCAGCGGCGTCCAGATGTAACCTGATATTCGCCGGCCGGTCTACAAATTCCTTCCCAGCCGGTACCGCCCGGGCCTTTGATAACATTTTGGTAACGTCCGAATTTCCCTTTGACAATCACCGCCGCCTCTGGTATATTATTTAGTAGACGGGGCGTAGCTCAGCTTGGTAGAGCGTTCGGTTCGGGACCGAGAGGCCGCACGTTCAAATCGTGTCGCCCCGACCATTAAAAATAAAAGCCGTTAACACGGCTTTCTTTTTTTCCCTGGACGGAGCCTCTCCCACCGCCCGGCGCCGGTAAGCCAAGCATTCACCGGCGCACCCGTCTTTTCCAGCAGAGGGTTAAACTACCGGACCACCAGTTCCACCCGGCGGTTACGCGCCCGCCCCTCCCTGGTTTCATTGGTGGCGACCGGGGCGACCGGTCCGACCCCCACCGCCTGCAAACGCTCCTCCTCAATCCCGTAAGCCTCCACAAGCTCTTTGACGACCGACTCCGCCCGCCGCCTGGAGAGGTCCAGGTTGAACTCGTAGGTTCCCCGGTTATCGGTATGACCCACAACGTAGAAGGAGAGTTCGGGGTTTTCCCTCAGCACCCGGGCGATCTCGACTAATGCCGGGCGCGAACTCTCCAACATCTCCGCTTCCCCGCTGGCAAAAAAGATTTCATAGACGGCGACAAAACCCTTTTCTTTTACTTCTTGCCCGTAATCAATATCCTGGGACTCCAAGAGTTCGCCGAGGGTGGAAACGCCCTCAATAATATCCAGTTGAATAATGCTCCGCGTCTTGGTTGTCACATAAAGTGAGAGGAAAACGTCCTCCTCCTCACCGGCCAGCCAGGCCACGAGATAGCGAAAGTCGTCCCCGACAAAGGACGGGTTGTTCCGGCCGGCCCAGGACTGTTTGGCATAGAGATCGTAGTAGCCGACAACCCACTGACGGGTATCCTCAGAATTCCGTCCCTGGTGAGTAAAGAGGATCTCAAACCCGGCTTCTTTTAAGAGAGATTCATAGTAGCGGTAGACCTCCACAGTGGACCGGCCTTCCAGGCGGTACTGGATCTGGGTCACCCGTCCTTCCACAGGGAGGAACTCTTCCACCACCGAGTCCAGCGGTAAAATGAACTCATCATAGTTGCGCTCGGCATAGTAGGCAATGACTGAACCGGGGAAACGGGCAAGCAAGGGATGATCCCGGCCATCCGGTGCTATCTCCCCGGCGGCGCCGGTAGCCCCCGAAAGGCAGAGGAGAACAAGCCCTAGAAAACACAGGTTTCGCGCCCGTTCCCGCGCCCGCGCGGGCCGTCTTAAGTCATCCCCGGTTTTGTTCTGCGGAAACCGCCGGTACATCCGCTTCCCTCCCCCTTTTCCTTGCCTATATGGGCTTTTGCTTTATTATATCATTCCTCCAAACCTTTTCCAAGAAGGTAGAGAGGCGATTGTATACAGGCGGAAATGGTTTTGGCTGTCAATCTTTGCCAAAACTTCCTTGACACCCGGATAAAAACTGGTATAATATCCTTGACAATTTAATCCACGGCTTAAGGTGCCTTCGGGCTTAATAGGGAAACAGGTGCAAATCCTGTACGGTCCCGCCACTGTGAGGAGGGAGTCCTTTAGCACCGCGGATGACGCAGCCACTGGCTACGGCCGGGAAGGCGCTAAAGGACGAGGAACCCAAGTCAGGAGAACTGCCTTAGGCCGGTGCGTACACGGCCGCCCGCCCATGGTCTATCTGCAATCCGGTGTGGGGATGCGCCGCCCATAAGCTCTACAGTGCATAGCCGCACCTCCCTTGGGTATTGCGCCGGTACGCCAGTAATCCGGACTACGGTCGATAGGAGGGATACGAATGAAGGAAAGAAGAAGACTGCCTGTGTTCCGCCTGGGAATTACAGGTTTTTTCTGTTTTTCAGGAAAAAACAGGTCCCCCTTTGGGCGGACAACATCCTGGCTGCCATTACTTACCGTTATCACCCTGCTGGCACTGGTCTTCTTACCGGTGGCGGGGGCTGACGAAACGGAAGCTGTTGAGGTTATTGAATTTGAAGGGATCGAAGAGGAGGTCGTGGTCACCGCCGCCCGCTTCCCGCTCCGCCCCGCGGAAACTCCCGGGCTGACCATCGTGGTGGACCGGGAGGCACTCCGGCAAAGCACAGGCAACAACCTCTCCGCCCTGGTCGCAGAGGCGGGGTTCCCGGTCGCCGCTTCCGGAGGCGATTTTGCCCAGGCCTCCATCCAACTGGGCGGTTTTTCCGCCAACCAGAGCCTGCTCCTGTTCAACGGTGTTCCGGTCAATCCCGGTCCCACCGGAGAAGTAGACCTCAGTCTCTTTCCCACGGCCACCCTGGACCGCATGGAGATCTCCCGCGGCCCGCTTTCGCCTTTATACGGCGCCAACGCCATGGGCGGGGTGGTGAATATTGAGACTGCCTTAAGCGGGGAGGAACGTTCCGGCTTCCTCTTGGGCGGCGGCTCATTTGGCTCCGGGGAAATGAACGTCTTCCTGAAAAGCAAGCAATGGGGGTTGGCGGCCGGCGGCGGTCGCAGCGCCGGGTATCTGCCCAACTCTGCCACCAACAAGTCGTACTTTTCCGGAGAATACAGCTTCAGGGCGGCGGGTGAAAACAGCGACCGTCTGGTCCTCCAAGGCCACCTCCTGATGAAGGAGGCGGAGATCCCCGGGTCGACTGTTTTCCCTTCTACGGGAAGCCAGTACGACCAGCGGCTCATCCTCAACCTCAGCGGCAGGAAAGAGGCGGCGGCAAACCTCTGGGAGTACCGGGTTTTCACCCAGACCTGGGATAACCGATACAACAGTGATTTTGGCGCCGACCGGCACCGGGTGGAGGGGCACGGCGCTGAACTCTCCCTCCGCCGCGAAGCGGGAAACCATATTCTTTTGGCCGGAATCTCCTTGGCTCATGATAATTTCCACAGCACAAAAAGCGGGCGGAACAGCCGGACGCAGGGGGCCGTCTATCTCCAGGACCACTGGGCGATCCGGCGGGACCTGATCCTCCTCACCGGCCTGCGTTGGGACGAGAGCTCCGATTACGGGGCCGCCCTCTCCCCGCGGCTCAGCCTGGTTAAACACCTGACCGGGGACCTTACCCTAAAAGCCGGTTACGGCCGGGCCTTCCGCCCGCCGACCGTAAATGAGCTTTACTGGCACGAGGACTACGGTATCCCGGAAAGGAACATGTTCGGTAACCCGGACCTCCGCCCGGAGAAGGGGGAAAGCTACGACCTGACCCTGCACTGGCAGGACAGGGCCGGGGGGACGCTGACAGCCGGGGTTTTCCGGTCCCGGCTTACCGACGGTATCGCCTGGGTACAGAGGACCGAGGGGTACAAAACCCAAAACATCGACGGGGTTAGGATCAGCGGTTTTGATCTCCGCTGGGAACGGAAGGCCAAAAACGGCTTTGGTGGAGATTTCACTTATACCTGGCTCAACCGGCAGGACTGGAAACCGGAGACCGGTTACGTTAAAAATACCCGTCTGGGCGAACACCGGGTAGCCATTGGGATAACTTACACCCGCGGGCCGTGGCAGGCACGGGGCTACTGGCGGCTGGTGGAAGGCCGAACCCCGCAGAAAACCCCGGATGGAGTGGTTAATATTATGCCCGACTACCACCTGCTGGATACGGTCCTTATCTACCGGACCCGTGGTGGTTTCGAACTGAAAATGGCCGTCAACAACCTGCTGGATACGGCCTACGAAATCAATGCCGGCTACCCCATGCCCGGCCGCAACCTGGAGGTCAGCCTTTATCATGCTTTTTAAGAAGGGCCCCGGCTTTGCCTGGAGCCTCTTTTTCTCCCTTATCCTGCACGGTCTGGCCCTTTTGGCGGCGGATCTTTTCTGGAACCCGGTTTTTCCGGGAAAAAAAGACGCCGGCCCGGGGCCGGTCCGTTTGACCGTGACCATTCAAGAACCGGCGGTTGCACCCGCGCCCATCAGCCGGGAGGCCGAACCCCGGCAACCGCAAGAAAGCCCCGCTCCCTTGCGGGCAACCGATATGCAAAGCCTTCCGGAACCGGTAAGGGAGCCGGCCATATTGAAAGAAGAAAAGCGAGCGGTGGCGGTAGTGCCCGCTCCCGTGACTCCTGTCTTCCCCCTACCGGGTGATGACAAGGGTGAAAAACCGGCTCAAGCCCCCGCTGATCAGGACGATGGCAAGGCGGAGCTATCCAAGAGAATAATCGCGACAGAGGCTGCAATGGCAACGGAAAAGAGCGGTCCGGAGACCGGAACCGTAAGCGGGGAAAAGATAAACACCGCAACGGACGGCATGGGCTTAACAGAGAAAATGGGTCTGACAGGGGAAACGGGCTTGACAGGAGAAGCGGAAGCCGCCGGCAGCGACGGGGCAATGCCCTCCGGCAGGGCGGAGATCACCCGGCCGGTAGCGGTCAACCGCAAACCGCCGGTCTATCCGCAGACCGCCCGGGAGAATAATTGGGAAGGAAACGTACTGCTGGACGCCTTGATCCTCGCCGACGGCACCGTTGGCGACCTCCGGGTGGAACGCTCTTCCGGTTATGAACTCCTGGATGCCGCAGCGCTGGCCGCGGTGAAAGACTGGCGCTACCGGCCGGCCTTAAAAGACAATGCCCCGGTCGCCTGCAGGATAAGGATAAATATCCGATTTGTATTGGAGGAATGAACAATGACCCTAATCGAACGCGGCGGCCCGGTAATGATCCTCCTGCTGCTTGCTTCCGTCGTCATGACAGCGATCATCATTGAGCGTTTGCTTATTTTTTCCAAAAAGATGAAGTCCCCGCCGGCGGCGGTGGAAAACCCCGGCCGCCTCTTTCAGGAACTGCAGCGGGGCCTGCCGGCCTTGCACACCATCATCACCATCGCCCCCATGCTGGGCCTGTTGGGGACGGTGACCGGACTGATCCGCTGTTTTGACCTGCTCGGCGACCGGGTACAGGGTTACGATCCGCACACCGTCAGTCTTGGGATCAGCGAAGCCCTGTTGACCACTGCTGCGGGTTTGATTATCGCGGTCGTCGCCACCATCTTCTATAATTACTTCACCCACCGCCTGGAGCGGTACGCCCGGGAGTGGTACGGGGACGAAGAGAACAAGACCACCGGGGAGAACGGCCAATGAAGCAGAGACCGCCGGTGATTAAGAAGTTTCCGCCCCCGCGGATCGAGATTATCAACCTGATCGACGTCCTCATCACCCTGGTCGCCTTTTTCCTCCTGACCATGGTCCTGCCGGAAAACCGCGGCCAACTGGAGATCGAACTCCCCCGGGCGGAGCAGGCCCTCTCTACTGCCAGCGCCAAAGAAGTGGTCCTGGAATTAACCGTCGGGCATGAGCTTTTCCTGAATAGCCGGCCGGTGGCAAGGGAAGAACTGCCGCCCCTATTATCAGGCTATCCCCCGGATACGCCCACGGTTATCCGGGCCGACCGGGACTGCCAATACCAGGAGATCATCGACCTTCTCGACCTCTGTGCCAGAAGCGGCTTGCACCGCGTGGCTTTGGCTGTAAAAGACGGCGGCTAACCCTGTTGTTCCACGTTCGCTTCGCCTTCCAGGGGCTGAACAACAACCAGTTGCGGTTTGGTACGGACAAGAAAAGTCTTGGTCACCCGGTTGAAGAAACGGTCGTAAGCATGGATGGTCACCCGGTTTTCACCGGGGTTGAGCCTGGAGAGGTCCACGGCAACCCGGTGGAAGTCCCCGGTGATTACCTGTTCCGGCCGGTCCTCCCCATTAAGGCAGAGTTCCATTTTGACAATAGAACTCTCCGGAACCAAAGAAAATAGAACCCGGCCTTCCTGGACCTCATAACCGGTATAGGCAAAGGCCGGTGTTGTCATCTTCTTAATCGGATGCCCGCCGGCAGGCGGCCTGACCCCGGCAAAATCCTTCCTTATCTCGTCGACCCTTTTTCCTTTCACGCTGATCGCTGAAGGGCAGATATTCCCCAGCCCGCTTCTGTTGAGAAAGACCAGGTATTTGACGGACTGGGGATCCCAGTTCATAATCAGCGCCTCGACCGTATCAACGGCCACCGCGTCCCGGCCGGCCAGGATCAAACGCATATTCATCTGGTCCTTGCTCAACCGCATGGTCCGGCTCACTTCATAACAGGGGGTGGGGCCGTTCTGGATCCCTTGTAACCCGTCCATGATCACAAAATCCACCGGCCGGCATTTGTAATAATCATGGATCCACATGTGGAGATCCCCCCGCCGGCTGTTGTGGTCGACCATGCTGTTCCGCCCCGGGTTGGCGGAGGAATTCCCGTAGATATTGCCGGGCGTGGCCCCGATCCCCACGTTCTTAATGGCGCCGGTGACTGCGGCGTGCCAGTGGTTCTTCAGGCAGGGCAGGCTGATCACAACGTCCGCCTCTTTATACTTTTTGTTCAAATAATACCTCTTGTGAAGGAGACCGTCGGGGAGGTCCACCGCGACAATGCCCGTGGAATCATAATCCCGCCACCCGCCGCTGTCCTCCTCAATCGCCAAAATGCCGTCGGTCCCCGGTATGTACTCCGGCGTATATTTTAGCTTCTCCATCACCAGCCGCGTCGGGACACTGGAGCCCTCCATGACATACACCTTCCCGCTGGGGTTCAGTTCCCGTACCAGTTCCACCACGGCCTTGGTCACCCGCCAGTCGGTGGTCACCCCGTTGACCTCCGTTGGCAGCGGTTCTCCTCCCCAGCCGGGGCGGGTGTAATCGGTCCAGTTCACCAGGTTGGGCTTGATCACCACGGTCGCACCGTCAAAGATCAGGTCGGAGAAACCGCCGGCCAACTCCACCGCCTCACGGATCATCGCTTTGATCTCTTCGTAATCAATTTCCGCCGCCGAAGCCCGGTCTGACTGGACGATCGCCACTTCGGAGGTGGGGAGGATAACCGGTTCCACCCCGTCCAGGTTCACGCCGCCGGCTTCCCGGAGAACCACTGTAAATACGGTTAAACCAAGCAGCAGCCAAAAAGATAACCGTTGTTTGGGAGTAAGTTTCATCAGCGCAACCCCCTTCTGGATTCGTGCCGCATACGGCACCACCGCATATTCAGTTCTGCTTTATACTTTAATTATATAACAACCCGGCTACGATCGCCAGGACAACCAGGATAACTATGTAGAAAAAAAGAAAAACCGGGCGCAATACCGCTGCCAGGGCCATAAGCGGGGTGACCCTGGTTGCCGGTCCCACCAGGAAAAAGGTCAAGGCCGCCCCTTTGCTCATCCCTTCCTCAAGCAAAGCCCGGATAAAAGGGATTACCCCGCCGCCGCAGGCATATAAGGGCACTCCCATACCGGCGGCAGCCAAAATCGAAAACCAACGGCTGCGGTTAAAGAGGAAGGAGAGCCAGGAATCGGGGACTGCCACCTCCACCAGGGACCCCAATAAAACCCCGAGCAATAGATAGAACCCGATGTATTCCAGGTTATGCCAGAAACTCCGCAACCGCTCCGTAAAGACTCTTCCTCTGTCCTCTCCAGGATCCGCCGCCGGGTTCTCCGGTTTTTCTCCCCTTCCTGTCCCGTCTCCCGGTTCCGTCGCCGCTCCGGTACGGACGACAAAGCGCGGGGGGATAAACAAAAGGAAAAAGCCTATACAAAGACTGATCAACAGGGTGACTCCCGTCCGGACCAGCGCCATCTCCCAATCGATCCCGCCCCAGGTAATGATAAAAACCTGCGGGTTGAAGAGGGACGAGGCGCAAAGGAAGGTCACCAGCGGCGCCGGGTGAACTCCGGCGCCAAGCAGCCGCAAAACCACGGGGACGGTGCCGTAGGTGCAAAGGGGCGAAGCCATCCCCAAAAGTGCGGCGACTGTCACCGCCACCGGGAGTGAACGCCGGCAGGCCCGGTCAATCACGCCCGTCCATGACGTATAGCGCAAAATCTCTCCGATCAAGACCCCTCCGGCCACGTAGGGCCAGAGGTTCAGGATCGCCCGTCCGGATTTTTCTAGAACCAGCATTACTTGTTGGTAAAACACATCCGCCCCTCCAATTTAAGGACAGCCCGTGGGGATTCCCCGGCACGGGCTGCAAATTCTGAACGGTCCTTTGGGCCTTCTCCCGGCCCGCAAAAATCTTGCCTTTTAGAACAATACCGTTTTCAACCGGTGATTCTCATCGAACAAAAGGGGCCAGTCCTTTCTCCCCTGAACCGGAAAGTTATCCTTCCAGGTCCGGTCATCGGCTGGTCCCCAAACCGTTACCCCGGTGATCACTTGCCGGTACCGCCGGAAGAGATCAAAGATCTGCCGGTAGCGTTCGGCCTGTCTTGCCAAGAGTTCCGGCGGGGGAGCCTTGAAATTGCCTGTATCACTCCAATGGTAGAGAGAAACGTCCAGTTCGGTAATTTGGACCTCCAACCCCAGCGCGGCATAGGCCTCAATCGCCTCTTCGATCTCGGCAAGCGACGGATCGTAAATAGTCCAGTGGCCCTGGATGCCCATACCGTGAACCGGTACCCCCCGGTCCAGCAGATCCCGTAAAAACCTGACGATCCGGTCTCTTTTTTCCGGCACCGCGGCGTTGTAATCGTTATAAAACAGCCGGGCCTCCGGGTCAACCCGGTGGGCACAGGTAAAAGCCCGGCGGATAAATTCCTCCCCGGTCCTCTGGTACCAGGGGGATTTAACCCGCAGATAACCTTCGCGGTCGGAAACCGCCTCATTAACCACATCCCAGACCTTGATATCCGCCTTGTAACGGGAAACCACAGTGGTAATGTGGTCTTCCATCCTCTGTAAAACCAGGTCCTTGGGGGCCGGCCGCCCCTCCTTGTCCAAAAAGACCCATTCCGGAGTCTGGTTATGCCAGACCAGGGTATGTCCGCGGATCAGAAGTCCGTTCTCCCGGGCGAAAGCAACAATTGCGTCCGCCTCGGTAAAATCAAACCGGCCCTCCTCCGGTTGGAGGCGGTCGAATTTCATCTCGTCTTCCGCTGTTATACTGGAAAATTGCCTTATAATCAAATGGCGATGGGTCTGGAGTGTTTGCGGGTTTACACAAACCCCAATTGGAAAATACTCTTTAAAGACCTCGCGCAAGGGCGGCAAACCGTTTTCTTCTTTACCTGCATTGATAAACGCCGGTAAAATGTTGTTTTTCATGGCAACCACACCCCTCCCTGTTCCTTTCCTTACTCCGTTTTTTATCCCTTTTTCAGAACCGCATCTATTGTAGCCTCTTTCCGCATTCTAATCAACAGACTTCTATGTTAAATATGTTAAATTTTCCGTAAGATCCACTCTTCTCATAATTACCGCGCCAAAAAAACCCAATCTCCGGGTTCCGCAGCGGGATAAGAAAAGCCATGAAAAGGTCTCCGGAAAAGGGTATGGTATATTCGGTTCTTCAATCACTCTCCTCTTTCAGCTCCCGTTATCACCGGCGGAGACCACCACCGTCGACACGGATCCGGGGTTCAAGACAAGTGATACCTGGTCCCAGGCTGCCAATCGCTGCAAACTTTTCTGTCGTCCCATCGGTGGTCCGGTAAATCTCCGTTTTCCCCACGGAAAACCCGCTGAATCCCAAAGCCACCTCACACCGGGCGCTGTCGGTATTGATCAAGACCAGGGTTAGCTTCTCCCCGTCCGGGGAGAGGAAAGCCAAGGCCTTAATCTTGCCGGTGTCGTAGTGTCGTATTATTTTCGACCTTTACTCCTTCCCTTACAGCCCCCGGTACTCAAACCAGTCGAAATCCGCGTAGTTACCGCTCTCCTTCCCGTTGCTGCCGGCGTAAAGACCAAGGCAGGTACCGACAAAGCCGTCGGCCACGTCGGTGCTTAAGAACCGCCCGTCCACCTTGGTGGCCAAAGGTTTCAGTTCCCGCTCGGTGGCGCCAAAATAGAAGCTGTAATCCTGCCCCTTCGCCTCCGCCTGCAGGTAAACTCGCCCGCCGGCATAAGGTTCTTCCGCCAGGACCTCCTCCCGCCCATCGTAACACTTGACCAGGCGAAGGAGGTGCCCGTCTTTCCCCTTGGTGAGGATCGCCCGGAGATTATACAGGTCGCTTTGGATAAAGGCCAGACCCGCCTCTTCGTTCTCTGCGGCGGGGGTGAACTCCATTACCGTCCGGGCACAGAAATCCATATGCTGCTGGCGCCGCCCCACAAAACTGGGGTTTTCCTTTCTTGTGATCATAGTTGGCCGCAGCTTCAAGCGGAGATGCCCGGGGCGTTCCTGAAGACTCCAAAAGTTTTCCCGGGGCGTCCGGAGGAAGACCCATTTAAAGTCCAGCTCCGGCCCGTCAAAATGGTCACAGGCCGCTTCTGCCGGCCGGTCGCCGGCAGGCAGGTCCGGCCGGGGGTACTCAAAAAGCACCCGCCCTTCGCCCGGGCTTACCACCGGCCAACCGTTTTCCCATTTCACCGGGACCAGAAAAGTCTCCCGTCCCAGATTCCGGTAGTACCCGCCGTAAGGCCTGGAAGCCAGGAGGACCATCCACCACTCACCGTTGGCCGTCTCCACCAGGTCGCCATGGCCCACGTTGACGATGGGATAATCCCGTCCCAGGTGGCGATGGGTTAAAATCGGGTTGCCCGGGTTTCCGGTGTAAGGACCGGTAATCTTTTTACTTCTGGCAATGGTCACCGCGTGTTCGTGGGCGGTCCCGCCCTCGGCGATCATCAGGTAATAATAACCGTTGACCTTATAGATATGGGGGGCTTCCGGCCAGATCGCCTCCCTCAAGGCCCCCTTCCACAGGATATGGACCTCGCCGGTGAGGCGCATGGTCTTGAGGTCCAGTTCCTGGAGGTAGATCTCACAGTCGCCGTTATACCTCATGCCGGCAGGGTTAGGGCGGGTGCCCGTATAGTAGGCCCTGCCGTCGTCGTCAAAGAAGAGCGAAGGGTCGATCCCCGGCGTCCCCTCCAGCCAGTACGGTTCCGACCAAGGGCCGGCCGGGTCTTCAGCGGTAACCAAAAAATTCCCACCATGAGTGACATTGGTGGTGATCATATAAAAACGCCCCTGGTGGTACCGGATGGTCGGGGCATAGATCCCCCCGGAGTGATCGGCGCCGTCCAGGTTCAACTGGGAAGGCCGGTCCAGCACATGCCCGATCTGGCGCCAGTTGACCAGGTCCCGGCTGTGAAAGATCGGTACCCCGGGGAAATAGGCAAAGGTGGAAGTAACAAGGTAGTAATCATCGCCGACCCGGCAGATTGAAGGATCGGGGTAAAACCCGGGCAGCACCGGGTTGGTGAAAGTCTTCTTTTGCAAGTTATCAGCCACTCCTTTTAGAAATTTATAATCTCCCAAAAAGCCGCTTTCGGCCGGTGTTCCTCGTCAAAGACCAGCGGCCAGTCTTTTCTCCCCCGCACCGGGAAGTTATCCTTCCAGGTCCGGTCATCGGCCACGCCCCAAAAAGTAACACCGGTGAGCACATCTTTATTTCTCCGGAAAACCTCAAAAAACTTCCGGTAACGCCCAGCCTGTATACGGAGGCGATTTTCCGGCTTTGACTGCAGGCGCCGGTTGTCGCCCCAGGAAAAAACCGAGATATCAAACTCGGTGATTTGCACCTCCAGACCCAATGAGGCATATTTCCTGATCGCCGCCTCGACCTGGTATGTTGGCGGGTGGTTTATATCCCAGTGCCCCTGAATGCCCACACCGTGAACAGGCACCCCCTGATCCAATAGATCCTTGAGGAGCCGATAGATACGGGTGGATTTCACCGGGTCCGTCGCGCTGTAATCGTTATAAAAGAGTTTGGCCTCGGGATCGGCCTGGTGGGCGAAGATAAAGGCTTGGGCGATATAGTCCGGGCCGATTATCCGGTACCATGGCGAATCGGTCCGCAGATACCCCGGCCCCTGTCCGTCCGCCACCGCCTCGTTCACCACATCCCAGGCGTAGACCCGCCCCCGGTACCTGGAGACCACCGTGGTGATATGCTCTTCCATCCTTTTCAGCAGCAACTCGCGGCCGGCCGGGTTTCCATTCTCATCCTTAAAAACCCAGGCCGGAGTCTGGTTATGCCAGATCAGCGTATGCCCGCGGACCAGCATCCCGTTTTTCTCCGCCAGTTCGACAATGGCATCGGCCCGGTCAAAGGTGTAATTCCCCGGTGACGGCTGCAGAAACTCAAATTTCATCTCGTTTTCCGGGGTAAGGCTGTTGAAATGCTTTTCGATGAGATCCTTATGACTGTCAATGGTCCAGGAGTTGACCGCCGCGCCGATTGGGAAGAAGTCTTGATAGACTTCGCACAAAGCGGGGATCTCTTCATATGAGGCAGAGATCTCTTCCGCCGGTTGACAGCCACAGGCAATACACCAGATCACAACCACCGGCAGCAACAGGTAAAAAAGGCGTTTTCTCAAAATACACCCCTCCCCGCGGGTTCCGCGCTCCCTCATTTTTCTCTTTTTACCACCGGTTTAAAAATTAACTATTTGCCAGAAGGCCTCCTTGGGCCGGTGTTCTGTAGCGGCAAAAAGGAGCGGGAAGTCTTTTCTCCCCCGGACCGGCTCCTGGTCCGTCCAGGGCAGGTCGTCGGCCACCCCCCAGAAGGTCACGCCGGTGATCACATCCCGGTACTCCCGAAAGACCCGGAAGACCTCCTCATATTTCTCCGCCTGCATCGCCAGGCGTTCCGCCAACTCTTCCGGATCGGTAATCGCCTTTCTCTTGTCTGCCCAGTGGTAAAGGGAGATGTCAAGTTCGGTGATTTGCACCTCCAACCCCAGGGCGGCATAACGTCGGATAGCGGTCTCGATCTGCTTGACCGTGGGCCCGAAGATGTCCCAATGCCCCTGCATCCCCATGCCGTGGACCGGGACCCCTTCAGCCAGCAAGTCTTCCAGGAGGACACAGATCTTCTCCATCTTGTCGGACCTGGTGGCGCCGTAATCGTTATAAAAAAGCTTGGCTTCCGGGTCCGCCTTGTGGGCTATACGGAAAGCTTCGGCGATGTACGCCTCCCCCGTCGCCTGGTACCACGGGGAGTCCCGGCGTAGATACTCCGACATGCTGTCGCTCACCGCTTCGTTGACCACATCCCAACAATACACATCCCCTTTGTACCTGGGGAGTACCGTATTGATATGGGTTTCCAGCCGTTCCAGCACCAGTTCAGCCGAGGCCTTTCCTGCGCCGTCCCGGAAGAGCCAGCCCGGGTACTGCCTGTGCCAGACCAGGGTATGCCCTCTGACCAGCATATTGTTTTTCTTGGCGAAATCCACGATCTCGTCGGCCCGGAAAAAGGCAAAGGTCCCTTCCCCCGGTTGCAAAGTGGCGAATTTCATCTCATTCTCCGCGGTGATGCTGTTAAAATGCTTCTCCAACAACTCCCCATGGCTCCTCAGGCTTTGGTAACGCACAGCCGCGCCGATGGGAAAATAACCGGCATAGGCCTGCCATAGGGAGGGGATCTCCTCCTCCGAGCGGACTCCCTGGCCCAGCAGTGCTCCGGCGCAGATAACAATCAGAAAGGATACTGTGAGAACCTTTAATTTCATTGGTTATGCCTCCTTTCCTCCCCCACGTCTTGCACGTGGATCCACAGGTTGCGATATCACGGTTTCCAGATCCGGTAACGGCCGCTTAATGCCAGTAAACTGAAGAAATAGAGGCAATTGTCATAATAGCGCCGCGGCCCGGTACAAGGCGGCGCCTGCCAAAAGGCGTCGACAAACGTTTTCGCATGCGGCCCGTCGGCAGCCAGGGAGGCCATGGCGTTCATGGCCAACAGGCCCGCCGAATGGAAAGCCTCTTCACCCAGAGGCGTACCGTCGATCCTGTATTTCAGATACGGCGGTGTCACGCCGCGTTCGGCAAAAAAGGCCTGGATCTTGTTGGCCTCCTCCCGCGCCCAGTCGTCCGC
>JAAYIC010000075.1 GCA_012735195.1 Bacillota bacterium | reverse complement strand
GGGTGTACGCGATCGCGCTGAAGAGTAAAGGAATTTTTGCCGGTAAGGCGAAAATTATTAATGTATTAGTCATAAAGGAGTCATAAAGGCGATTGCGTGCTTTTAAGATAAGAAGCAGAGGGTAGGGGATGGATGGACAGGCATCTACGGGCGCTGCGCAGCCTGACGCTGCTTTTTGCCGTTATTCTCTGTTTACTGGTTCAGGCCTTGCCTGCAGCCGGTGTCGTGCTGACCGTGACCGCCGGCTACGAAGGGTATGTGGTCCCCGGGCGCTGGGTCCCGCTGGCAATAGAGGTTAGCGGCGCCATGGACGGTTGGGTCCAAATTACCAGGCTGCACCAGGGTTTGCCCGTAGTTACCGAAGAGTACCGTTGCCGGGTGGAAGATGAGCCCCGGCGTTTGTTGATCCCGGTTTTTGCCGAGGAAACCGGGAGCAGGCTTGAGGTCCGGCTGGTTGAGGACGGAAAGGTCCTGGGCCGGGTGGAAGTGGACCTTTTGGAGAAGGTCTTCCCCGGGCACCTGATCCTCATGGCGGACCTGCCGGAATGGCACCAGCAAGCCCGGCGCGGGCAGGCGGTGGGGCCGGTGCTTTTTTCCACGTACGGGCAGGAACCGGTATTAATCATTCCGGTGGAGTTTTCCGCCCTCCCCGGGACTGCCCTGACTTACGACGGGGTAAGCGCGCTGGTGGTCAACGGGGATTTGGCGGCCCTCAACCCCTTACAGACCCAGGCCTTACTGTCCTGGCTGGCCGGGGGCGGGAGCCTCCTTCATCTTTCCACAGCAGGAGAGATACCGGGGGAAGAAGGGTGGGAGGTCCGCCGTTATGGGCGGGGACGGATCATCCGGCCGCGGGCAGAGGCGGGCAACAACGGGCAACCGGTTACAACCATAGATTGGCAGCGGTTGTTGGCGCTGGAACCTTACCCCCGGCCTTTGCGCCTCACCCCGGGGGTGGTCTTCCGGGAAGGGGAGGTACCCTGGTTCTTCGAGGAAAAAACGGGAAATACGCTGAGCCCGCTTGCGGTGGTGCTGGCCCTCTGGTTCCTGGGCGGTTTGGCCGTGGCGGTGCTCTTTGACCGGAAGCGAACAGCCGTTGCCTTGCTTTGCTATCTTGCCGCCACAACCCTGCTGGCGGCGCCGGCCGGGAAATGGGTCGCCGGGCGCTGGCAGCGGGGCGCCGTCGTCTATATGCGGGCGGTTCTCCTGCCGGAAGATGCCGGCGTCTTAATCGATACCGTAATCGAGTTTCCGGAGTCGACCTGGAAAACACCGGTTTCACCGTGGGGGGTCACCCTGGCGCTGGGGGAGATGGCGGCGGGGGCGATCAACCGGGCAGGAACAGGGGAAACCTTCTGGCGCCACGAGAGCCTGCAGCCGCTAATGGTGGTGAAACAGGGAGATGCCAAGCGCCTGCACCTGACAGGAGTGCTGCCGCCTGGAACCGGTCCTGCCGGTGACACGCCCGGGCGGACACGGGGTAAAACCGGCCCGGACCGGGCGGTGGGATTGGAGAAAAGAAGATGGACGGCGGGTGAGGAGGCGGCGGTGCAAACCCCCGCCGGCCTGTTGTCAAGAGAACCCTGGCTTGCCGTTTTACAAACACTCTTTTCCGAGGAGCGGTGGACCTTTGGTTACAGTGATTTTCCCGGCTTTGCGCTTTGGCTGGAGAACGGCCGGAGCAATCCGGTGCTCTGGGCTGAACCGGCATCTTCGCCGGGAGGTTTGGCGGAAGAATAAAGGCGCGCGCCGCCAGGGAGCGGGGGAGTTGCCATGATTGCCGTGGCCTGGGCTGACCTTCACGCCTGGAGCAGTGGACGGGCGCGGTTTTCGCTCCTGGTTGTTGCCGCGGGTTTGACGGCGGCCGGCCTTTTCTACCGGCTCCAGCCGGAACTCTGGGTCCGGATTTTTACCATTTGTTTGCTTTGGGCCGGGTGGCAGGCAGGTGCGGAGAAATGGGTCCGGTTGAAATCATGGGACTGGATCCGGCAGGAGCGGCTCGGGATTGCCCGGATCGTTGCGGGGAAACTCCTTGCCGCGCTGGTCATAATTATCTGTCATGCTTTACCCGGCCTGCCGTTTTTAGTGACAATGGTTTACGTTTGGGGGATACCGGGGGTGAGGTTGCTCCGGGCGGTCATCTTTATCCTCGCCGCTTCCTGGTTCTTTGCCGCCTTGATCTTCCTGGCCGGCCACTTGGTCTGGCTGGGGGTGCAGGAAACCCGGGTCCTGCTGGGCGGCGGCTGGCTGGCGCTCAGCGCCGTCATCCCTTTTTTGCACCCGCTCAACCCCTTTCTTTTCACGAAAAAGCTGTTTTTGCCCGGGCTGTTGGCCGGTATCCTCCCCGGGGTCCTGGCCAATCTGGGATTGACGTTTTTCTCCGCCTTGCTGCTCTGGCGGTATAACAAAAAACGGTTCAAGGCGGTGAAGGCGGGGACGGGAGATGCGAACGGCGGAGGGAACAGCGAGGAGCCGGGAGGTGAGTAATCCTTGGCAAAACCGGAACTGGGACCGGAGATCCGGTTGTCCCTGCAGGCGCAGATATATCCGCTATTGCAATGGGTGCAGAGACGCTTGAACCTGATTCTCTCCGCTGTCGAGGCGGCGACTTGCACCGCCTGGCTGGCTGCGGCGGCCGGGTTGTTTCTCCTCTTCCGCCTTTGGCCGGGAGGAGCGGGGGGGACAAACATGCGCGGGGCGCTTCTCCCTGCATTGCTCGTGCCGCTCCTGGGCCTCCTGGCCGGATGGTGGCGGGGGCGGCGAAAGCATCTCAACCTGGCGGCAACCGCCTTCTGGCTTGACCGCTCCCTCCGGCTGCAGGAGATCTTCAGTGCGGCCCTCTTTTGTCTGGAACGGGGCTGTACCGGCATGTTTGACCGGGAGATCCTGGCCCGGGCGGAAATGGCGGCTCTCCGGATCAAAAAGCCGTCTTGGCCGCTCCGGCCTTTATACCGGCGCACGTTGCTGGCAGTGGCGGCTCTTCTCTTCATGGTTTTACTCCCGGTCGCCCTTGGCCCGGCTTTTTCCCGGCAGGCCCCCTCGTCTTCCGGGCTTCCCTCACCGCTCATGGACGAAGAGGGAGGGTTTTTAGCCCGGGAGGAAGAGGGACAGCCCGTTTTACCGGAAGAACTGGCCGGTTTTCTCTTTTCTCACGACCGGGAGCTGGCGGAACGGGCTGCAGAGGCCTTGCGCGCGGGGGATATGGAAGCCTTGGCCGGCCTGCTCAGGGAGGCCGGGGAAGAGATGGGGCATTCTCCCGCCTGGAGTGTGGCAGCCCAAGAATTGGAGAAGTTGTTGGCCGGGGGCGGCGAATTGTTGCCGGAGGAAGAACACCCCGGCAGAGAGCAGGGGATCCCGCCGGGCCCCCGGAGCGGCGACGATCCGGTTTGGGGCGGAAGACCGGGGGAAGAACCGGGAACCCCTCCGGAAGAAGGCTGGATCGGAAGGGTCAGAAGGGAGGGCGAGAACCCGTCCGGTGAGGGGCGGGTACGGGCCGGCGAAGGAAGCGGCGGCCGGGAAGGGGAAGACGACGAGGCCCAGCCGGTGGCTTTTGCCGGGCGGGCCGGTGAAGAAGGGATGTCCCGGGAGATTAAAGGCGAAGGCGGCGGCTTGACCGGGGGCGAAGGGGAAGTAAACGCCCGGGGAGAGAACACGGAGGTGCTTGCCGGAGGCCCCGGAGAGGAGAAGACGGTCATCACCCGTTCCGTCGACAGCCCGGTCTTTGAATATGTCTTGCCGGACCGGGACCCCCGGACTCCTTTTGCTGCGGCCTTGCCCCAGACGGCCCGGGCGGCCGAGGAGGCGCTGGCCAGGGCGGGCGTGCCCCTTGAATATGAGGAATACGTAAGACTCTATTTCCAGGAGTTGGCCAGGGAATTTGAATAACCGGGACACAGGGAATGCGAATGACCGGGCTTTAGGGAATAAACAACCAGGGCAATTGCAGGCCGGTTTTTTACCGGAGGAAGGATGAGATGACGATGGGAGAAACAAAGCTTGCCGTGGATAAATACAGGGAGAGCCTGGAACGGGTCAGGGAGGAGATCCACCGGGTGATCATCGGCCAGGAAGAGGTGGTGAACCTGGTACTCCTGGCCCTGCTCTGCGAAGGCCATGTTTTGCTGGAAGGAGTACCGGGGATTGGTAAAACCATGCTTGTGCGGGCCCTGGCCGGGTCTTTGTCCCTCTCTTTTGCCAGGATCCAGTTTACGCCGGATCTGATGCCCGCGGATATTCTTGGGACCAGTATTGTCATGCAAAACAGCAAGGGCGGATTTGACCTGCGGTTTGAGAAAGGCCCGGTCTTTGCCCACCTGGTGCTGGCGGACGAGATTAACCGGGCCTCGCCGAAGACCCAGGCCGCTCTCTTGGAAGCGATGCAGGAGCGGACGGTGACAATCCGTGGTGAAAACCACCGGTTGCCAAGTCCCTTCCAGGTTTTGGCCACGCAGAACCCGCTGGAGATGGAGGGTACTTATCCCCTGCCCGAAGCCCAGGTCGACCGGTTCTTCTTTAAGATCCTGGTGGATTACCCCTCGGAAGCGGAGTTGGTTGAGATTATCCAGAGCACTTCCGGGCCAAACCTGCCTTCCTGCAGTCCGGTACTAAGCCGGGAGGAGCTTCTTGCCCTGCAAAAGGCCGTCCGGGAAGTTGTAGTCCCGCCCAATGTGGCCGGGTATGCCGCCCGTCTGGTCCTGGCGACCCAGCCCGGGGAGGAGGCAGCAACCGCCGGTATTCGCCGGTATGTGCGGTATGGCGCCGGTCCCCGGGGCGCTCAGGCCCTCGTCATGGCGGCAAAGGCTCGGGCGCTCGGCATGGGACGGTTGAACGCCGGGGTGGAGGATCTGCAGGAGGTGGTGTTGCCCGCCTTGCGCCACCGGATCGGCCTTAATTTTGACGGCCTGAGCGAAGGGGCTTCCGTTGATCAACTGCTCCTTGAGGTCATCAAGGAAGTCCCGGTGGAGAAGGAATTACCTGCGGAACTGCAGGAGAAAGGACCCCCGTTAGACGGCGGGAGGAAGAGAAAAGATGGCAGAGCAGCTTCTGGAACCCGGGGATTATGAACTCATTAAAAACCTCAGCCTGCAGGTGCAGTTGCGCGTCTCCGGACTGGTCACGGGCGAGCAGCGCAGCCCGGTCCAGAGCGGGGGGATCGAATTTGCCGAGTACCGGGAATACCAGCCGGGGGATGACATCCGCCGTATTGACTGGACGGTTTTCCTGCGCATGCACCGGCTGATGATCAAGCTCTGTGCGGAAGAAAAAGAGCTTACCCTGGTCCTGATCGTTGATACCACCCGTTCGATGGCCTTCGGAAAGCCGGAAAAACTCCGGACCGCGCTCCGGGCGGCAGCGGTTTTGGCCGGGATCGCCCTGGCGGGCGGCAACCGCGCCGCAATCCTGGGGCTGGGCGCCGACCCGGTGGAGATCCTCCCTCCGGTCCACGGGCGTGATGCCCTTTTCCGGGTGGTGGAGGCTGCTGCCCGGGTGCAACCGTCAACAGCCGCGGATCCGGCGCCGGTTCTGAACCGGCTGGCCACCGTGTACGGCCGCCGGGTTTTAGCAGTTTTCCTTTCCGACCTCCTTTTTCCAGGCTGGGAGGGGGTTTTACGCCGGATGGCGGCGGCTGTTGGTTGCGGCGATTCCGGCGAAGGATATCTCCTGCAGATCCTGGCCCCGGAAGAACTGGACCCCCCTTATTTGGGGGAACTCACCCTGGTGGATCTGGAGGGCGCCGGCGAGGTCCCCCTTTATCTCGGTGCTGAAGATCTTCGCAGCTACCACCGGGTATTGACCCGTTTTCTCGATGCGGTGCACCGAACCTGCAGGCATTTTTGTATGGGTTATTCCCTCCTTCCGACCCAGGTACCCCTGGCCCGGTTTTTCACCGCCAATCTGCGACAGGGAGGGCTGCTGGCGTGAGTTGGGAAGTCCCCGCTGCCTTCTGGCTTTTTTTCCTCCTCATCCCGGTAATTATCTGTTATTTTCTCCGGGTTCGCTTTAACCGGTACCCGGTCTCCTCAACCTACCTGTGGCAGCAGGTCCGGCAGATCAGCGGCGGCCGGCGTCTGCGCCGTTTTCCCCTGCTTTTGCTCTTTCTGCAGATCGCCACGGTCACCGCGGCCGTTCTTGCCCTGGCCGGCCCCGTCTTTCACCGGCAGAAGCTGGAACCGCCGGGGGTCCTTTATTTACTGGATGCCTCCGCCGGGATGGCGGCAGAGGACGGGCCGGAGGGTTTAAGCCGGTGGGACCGGGCCCTGTTATTACTGGAGGAGGAGGTGGCCGCCCTGCCTCCGGAGACGCCCGGTGCGGTTTTTCTTTGCGCTGCCGGCGCCGAACTGCTGGAGAAAGCCGGCGACTGGCAGCGGCTCTTACAGAAGGTGCAGAGGGAGCGCCCGCGTTATGAAGGCTTTGATGAAGAGACTGTCGCCAATGATCTTGAGCTCTGGCGGGTGAAAGAGGAACGCTCCTGGGAGGCGGTGTTGATCACCGACGGCGGCCTGGATCTGGAAGGACGCCGGTTGCGGCAGGTTTTTGGGGATACCCTGCGTATCAGAGTGATTCCTGCCGGCGGTTATAACCTGGCCGTCACCGGGCTGCGGCTGGTCGCCCCGGATCTCCTGCAGGTCCGGGTTGTTAACGGCTGGCCGGTGACGAAGACCGTTCTCCTGCAGGTGAAAAGGGACGGCGAAGTGGTGGCTGAGGAGTCGTGGCCGGCGGCGCCGGGGGTCAGTTACCACCGGTTGGCCCTGCCGGAGCCGTTGCCGCCCGGCGGTTATGAGACTGTGCTGACAGCGGCGGAGGAAGGCGCGATCGTTTTCCCAGCCGGCAGCCGGGCTTATTTGGCTGTGAACCGGCCCCGGACCGCCCGTGTTTTACTGGCCGGGCCGGGGAACCCATTTCTCCGCGCCGCCCTGCGCCGTCCCGGGGTGGAGGTAACGGAAATGCCGGAACTCCCGGCCACCCATTTTACGGGGAAGGAATGGGATCTGGTGATTGCCGACCGGGTGCCGGTACCGGCGGAGCTTGACACAGATCTCCTGGCCTTTTTGACCGCCCCGCCGGGAGCGCCGGTCCGCCCCGGGCAGAGGGTGGCCGGCCGCCTGGAAGGGACGGCTTCCCCCCATCCCCTCCTGCGTTTTGTCGATTGGGAGGAAGCAACTATCGGCGAAGGGCAGGCCCTGATCGTAGAAAGGCGCGAACAGGGCGGGGTTCAGGTGCTGGCGCAGGCAGGCGGGAGGCCAGTCGCCGTGGCCTGGGAAGAAAAAGGGCGGCTCCGGGTCGTCCTGGGTTTTTCGCTTCTCACTTCCGAACTGGGGGTCACCGGAGCCTGGCCGGTTTTCTTCCAGAACCTGCTGGCGTACTGCCTTCCCCAACTCACCGACCCGATGGCGTATAACCTTACCACAGGGGAACCGGCAATCTTACCCGCCGGCCGCTTTTTCCGGATCCTTGACGGGGAGGGCACGCGCGCGAGCGCATTAACTGTTGAGAACCACGGGCGCCACGTGGTGCTGCGGGCTTCCCGGCCCGGCATTTACCGCTGGATGGACGGGGAAGGGCAGGGGGTTTTGGCGGCAAACATCCCCGCAGGCGAGGTTGATCTAAAACCGCGTATCTTGGCGGAGGAGAGAGAAAAAAGAACGCAAGCGGCGGCGGTCCTCAAAACCCGCAGCTTTTCCCTGACCCGGTATTTTCTTCTCCTGGCCTTGTTCTTCTTGGGAATGGAGTGGTATTTATGGCGAAACGGCCGTTGACCCGGGCGCTAAGTGCCATGCAAAGGGCTGTTAAGCGAGGGACGGCACGGGAATTTTTGACGAAGGTACGGGAATTGCAAACGATGGTACGGAAATTCTTAACGACGGTACCGGGAATTCAAGTGACCGTACGGAAACTTCGAACGGCGGCATGGAAATTCAGAACGACAGTACAGAAATTCCCACGGAAACTCAGACGAAGATTTACCCGGAAAACCGGCTGGCCCGCAACAGGCGCCGGGACGCATGGTCCGCGCGCGCCTGCGGGTGTAAAACCCGGCAGCAGTCCGGTCCGGCAACACCTGACCCGCCTGCGGGTGACCACCGTCATCCTGCTTTTATTGGCCTTGGCTGGAGCCGCCTTACCGCTTCCTTCCCGCCGGCAGCAGGTGGTAATGATGTTGGATGTTTCCGAGAGCATTGACCGGAGGGAGCAGGAACGGGCTCGCAGGGCCGCCCTCGGGGTTCTGGCGGATCTTTCCGCCCACGACCGGGCGGCGGTGGTGACTTTCGCCGGCGGGCAGCGGATCCTGACCCCGCCGGTGGCGCCGGAGAACGCCGCTGCCGTTTTGGCAGGCGCTGCCCTGACCGCACCCGCTCCGGAGAAGACAAATCTCTACGGGGCGCTGCGTCTGGCCGGGACGATGTTTGAGGCCGGGGCCGGCGCCCCGAGTATTATCCTGTTTTCCGACGGGCGGCCCACCGCCGGTGGAGAGGCCGGGATTTTTCCGCCTTTTGCAGAAAAAGTGCGCATACACGCGGTGCCGGTTGGTACTCCCGCCACCGGCCTTTACAGCTCAGGGTTGGAATTGCCGGAGATTGCCCGTCCCGGCGAGGAGATCGGCGTCGGGTGGAGGGTCTTCTCCGACCGGCTGCAGGAGGTTACTGTTGGCCTGAAACTGAACGGGCAAACCGTTGGCACACGGCGGGTAAAGATTGCCGCCGGCAGCAACCGGCTGCAGTTGCCGCTTACCGCTCCGGCTTCCGGTTTGGCCCGGGTCGAGTTGGAAGTAGCCGGCGAGGACGGCCGGGCGTTGTCAATGGCCGGGGCGGCCGGACTGCTCCGGGTGGGCGCGGCTGCGCAGATTCTAGTTCTAACCGGAGATTCGCCTTCCCTGTTGGCTACGGCCTTGCGGGCGCAAGGAATGACAGTAACCGAGGAAAACATCGCTGGTTTTGCCGGCGCGCGTGCGCGCGCGACCCCGGGGGAACTGGCCTCTTATGCCGCGGTGGTTCTTGAAAACATCCCCGCCTACGCCTTGACCAAGGAGTACCAGGACGACCTCGGCGATTATGTGGCCGGCGGCGGCGGGTTGCTGGTGACAGGGGGAGAGAAAGCACTGGGGCGCGGCGAATACTACGCCAGCCGCCTGGAAGAATTGTTGCCGGTCCGGACGGACACCCGGCAACGATTGCTCTTTGACCGTTTGAAGATGTTGTTCCTCATCGACCAGTCCGGCTCCATGAGCCAGGAGGTTGGCGGTATTTCCAAACAGGAGGCGGCTGTCGCAGGGCTCCTGGCGGCGGCAGCTGAACTAAACCCCTGGGATGAAGTGGGGATTCTCGGTTTTGAGGATAAAGCCGATTGGATCCTCCCCTTTACTCCGGTGGGCGACGGGAGCGCCATCCAAGCGGCTGCGCGGAGGATCAGCCCCGGCGGCGGAACCAACCTGGCAGCGGGTTTGGAGGCGGCGATTCGCGGTTTTGCCGGCGCGGAAGCGGCAAGACGCCATATGGTGATCATCAGCGACGGCATGACCATATCAGCGGATTTTGCCGGACTTAGCCGCCGGTTGCGGGAGATGCGGGTGACAGTTACTACAATCGGTGTGGGGCATGAGATTAACGAGCCGCTCCTACGGGATCTTGCCGGGATGGGCGAAGGGGAGTTTTACCGGGCGGACGAGGCCAGTCTTCCCCGGATCATCGTAGCGGAGACCTTCCGGGTAACCAGGGAACTGATCCAGGAGGGTACCTTTACTCCCGTGCTGCGGACCCCCGCAGATTTTCTTGGCGGTTTACCGGACCCCCTCCCGCCGGTCCGCGGTTACCTGCGCACCACCGCGAAACAGACAGCCGAAGTCTATCTGGAAGTGGGAGAAGGCGACCCGTTACTGGCAGCCTGGCGCTACGGTAACGGTCGGGTGGCGGTTCTTACGGCAGATACAGGGCGGCGTTGGTTATCCGCCTGGATACACAGGCAATTCTACAACCGTTTCTTCGGTCAACTGGTGCGTTTTTTGGAACGGGGTCTCCCGGATGAGGGAATCCGGGTCTTTACCACCCTGGAAGCAGGAACAGCCAGGCTGGTGGTGGAAGCGACCAGTCCGGACCGGCGCCTCCGGCCCGGTCTGCAACTGGCCGCCAGAAACGGGCAGGGCGCCACCTTCCGCCTGCGGGAGACGGCGGCCGGCCGGTACGAGACGGTAATCCCCCTGGACGAGCCGGGACTCCATCTCTTCACGGTCTACGAGATCAACGGGGAGAACTGGAATACCGGCTGGGTTTTCAACCCCCCCGGCCTGGAACACCGGCAGGCGGGTCCTGATACCGCCTTTTTGGAACGCCTCAGTTCTCTGAGCGGCGGCCGGAGCCTGACCCTGGAGAACCCGGAAATGCCGGAGCCGCTTTGGAGTTGGCGCCGGGTCCCGCTGCGGCGGACTTTAACTTTCCTGGCCTTGATCCTCTTCGTGGCGGAACTTATTTACAGGAGCAGCTTCCTGGGGCAGCCGGCCAACGCCTGGGCTACGCTGCAAGCCTGGTGGTGGCGGCAACAGTTGACAGTGGAAGAGATGACAAAATGGGAGATCGAAGATAAAAAACCCGGCGTTGCCAAGGATTATCTCCCGGAAGTAGGCCTTTCCTACAGGTACCTGGCCCGCCGGCGTAAAGACCGCAGCAGGGAAGGGCGGAGAAAAGGCACGTACGGGCGCGAGTAAAAGCGCAATCCCTGGACGGGAGACGGACAAATCATCGGGAGTAAAGGCGCGGGCACAAATAAAGGAAGACGCTGCCGGACCATGGTTTGGCGGCTGTTGCCTGGTACAGCGGTTGCCGGCCGGCAGAAAATCTGCGCGTCATACCGATAAATTCCCCACCGCCCTCTGGTATTACCGGGGCATCTTTTTTTGGTCCCTGTTTCCCGGAGACCTGAAAGGTCATACCATATAAAAGATTCATCTCCGGAGTGAAACAGGTGCGCAAAACCATCAACCCCCAACCCAAACTGAAGACCCAAGCCAAGCTTAAGACTCAATCCAAACCCAAGATCCACCTCAAACCCAAGACTCACCCTACACCAAAGACCCAATCCAAGACAACGCCAACACCCAAACCGGCGCCAAAACCGCTTGTCAGTTTTGTTATTCCCACCATCAACCAGGTCGATTTGGTAGTAAAATGCCTGACCTCGCTCGGGGCCGGGCTTTCCTTACCGGCCCATGCCTTTGAATTTGTGGTGGTGGATGACGGCAGCCCGCCGCCGCTCCAGGAAAAATTGGCCAAAGCCTTAAGGCCGTTCAACGGGCGGTTGCTGCGGCAGAAGAAAAATACCGGCTTTGCCCGTGCGGTGAACAGCGGGGCCGCTGTTGCCCGTGGCCGGTATCTGTGTCTGATCAATAACGATCTGGTCTTCCCCCGCAAACCCTGGCTGACGGCGATGCTGAAAGAAATAGAAAAGCCGGGGGTGGGGGTAGTCGGCGCCCGCCTCCTCTATCCCGGCGGGAACCTGCAACATGCCGGTATTGTTTATTTGCCGCGCACACGACGGTTTGACCATGAGTACCGGCACCGGCCGGGCAACTACCCGCCGGCCTTGGAGACAACGGAGGTCTTGGGGGTTACCGGCGCCTTGATGCTGGTGGAAAGGGGCCTCTGGAACAAACTCGGCGGCATGGATGAACAGTTCTTTCTTTCCTGGGAGGATGTGGATTTTTCCTTGCGGACCTGGACGGCCGGGCGGCGGGTGCTCTATACCGGCCAAGCCTACGCCGTTCATCCCGAGGGTTCGACCAGGGCGAACCGGAAGGCGGCTTCCTGGGCGTTCTGGCACAAAATGGACAGAGAGACCAAGGCGAGGTTCTGGCGGAAATGGGGCCGGTTTTTCACCGCCGGCTGGCCTGACCCCGAGACTGGCGGAAAGACCCGCTTCAGCCGGTTGCAGGCAGCCTACTGGTGTCAGATGTTGCGGAAAAAGAAGTGAAAGCAAAGAAGGAAACGCTTATGGAGATAAGCCGGAGACGGTTTATACAAGGTTGAACCACGGTTTCCAAAAGTCAAAAAAACGGGGAGGGAGTATGATGAGGATCCTTTTTGTTGGCTGCGGGATCCCAGGGATTCATGACCGGTTTGATCACGACATCTACCACGCGCTGAAAGAAGATCCGGGAAGCCGGGTACGGCGAGTCTCTCCGCAAAGCCTTTCCCCTGCTTTACTCCAGGAATTCCGCCCGGAAGTTCTCCTGGTGGCGCATGGGAGCAAAACCCCGCTCAACCTGGTGCGTTACGCCCGTAAACTGGGTAGTACCACCGCCCTGTGGATCCTGGAAGATCCTTTTGAGATCGACCGTCACCGGGGGCAGATGGTTGAGAGCTACGATTTTGTCTTTACCAACGAGCGGCAGGCGGTTAAAGAATACCGGCGGCCGCGGGTCTTCTATCTCCCCTTTGCTTGTAATCCGCAGGTTAACAGGCCGATGGCCGTTTCCCCGAAATACCGTAGTGACCTCTGTTTTGTGGGGATGGGCTTCCCCAACCGCCTGAAACTCTTCAACTCTATGGTTCCTTTCTTAAAAGACCTTAATGTCAAATTCATCGGGGACTGGACACGGTGGGGAAAACTCCACCCCAAGCTGAGGCGGTTTGTGATCCCGGTGGTCAATGATTTCATGGAGGTTCAAAAATATTACAACGGGGCCGCGATTAACCTCAATATTCACCGGGACCCGGTCCGGCCCCAGTATGCCAACAGGAGGGGGGTGCGGAGCACCAGCCCCAATGACAGGGCTTTTATTCTGGCCGGCTGCGGGGTTTTGCAGTTGGTGGATGATACCCGTCCGGACCTCTGGGCCTGCTTTCTCCGGGACCGGGAGATCATCAGTTTTTCCACCCCTGCGGATCTGGAGAAAAAGATCCGCTTCTACCTGCAACGGCCCGACCTGAGGCGAAAAATCGGAACCGCCGCAAGGCAAAGGGCCTGCCGGAAGCATACTTACAAACGCCGCCTGCAGGAACTCTTTCGTCTGATGGGAAGAAAATGGCCGGTGAAGTAGTTCTAATCCGAACAACTTAAGCCGGCTGCGTCTGGAGATAGAGTTGGCGGAGGACGGAACCGGGTTTCAGTTCCACATCGTCCATGGTCAACGGGTGGCCGGCCTTGACCGGGCGGAGGACCCGGGCGCCCGGGGCCAGCCCTACCGGGAGGAGATTTTCTTTTCTGACCACCGCCGCCCGGTCGATTAGGCCGTAGAAAGTGTAGCCGCCGATCTGGTCCAGGACTTCACCGGGGCGCAGGTTCCGTTTGGCCACAGCCAGGACCTCAGCCACGGGAGAGCCGGAAGGGGCGATGGTCGCCTCACCGGCCAGGACGGCGCGGGCGATGGCGATCCCCAGTTCCATACCGCAAAGATGGTAAGGCCGGTAAAAAAGGTAATTCGGGCCGTCACCCATCTTCAAATACTGGAGGTCTTTCCGGATCTGCGGGTGGCTGACGGTGGCGACCACAAAAACAGCACCGCTGGGCTCCGCTTCCAGGACCACTTCGACCACGCCGGTACCGGAGAGGACCCCGCCGTCTTCCCTTTTCTGCATCAACCGGGCCACCTCTTCCAGAGTGCCGCGGGGACAATTCATCCCCCGGGTATCCGGGAGCAACCCGGTGGCATTGGCGACAATGGCCATTTCTATATTCATCTTGGTACCGTCGGCAAAAGACGCAACCTTATAAGGATTCTGGCCAAAATGGCCGGCCCATTTTTTAACCGTCGCCGGGGTGGCAAAATGGTTGAGATAGCCCTTGAATTTCCCGGCGGCCACGATTTCCAGACCGAGCAAGGAGACATAATGGTAGAGGTTCATAATCACCCCGGGTTCGTCGCCGTCGGCGCCGCTATAGACCACACCCGCCTTGTCGGCCAGGGTTTTCAGGGCCGCACCGGCGGTGGCATCCGTCTCCGGGTTGGCAATGAAGTTCCGGCCGGCATTGATGACGGCATAGCCCAAGGCGGCGCCGGTCTCCGGGTCTCCGGTACAGTCCACCACGATATCCAGGTCTGCCCCGGCCAGCAGCAAGGGATCGGAGACAACCCCAATTTCCCCGCAAGCGATTGTCTTCTGCAGGCTTTCCAGATCATGGCACCGCCGGTGTTTGCCGGTCTTACCGGTCTGGTTAAGAACGGCCTCGGCTTGTTCCGGACGGCGGGTGGCCAGAGCCACGACACGCAAACCCTGCATCTGGCTGATCTGGTTGACCAGACCCCGGCCGAGAAAGCCGGCGCCGGCCACCCCGATCTTCACCGGGTTCTTCGCCTTTTCCCGGGCGGCCAATTCCTTTTGCAGACGGTAACCGGTCATTTTTGGCCCTCCTTTTTGCGCCTGTGCACGCGCCGCCAGCGTTCTTTCTCAGCGGGCAGATCCTTCGCGCTGAAACCGGGATGGAGCAGATCGTTGATGACATGCCCGTAATCAATGGCCACGCAGCCGGTTTTTTCCGCCAAACGGGGACAGAGGATTGCCGCGGGGATCCCGGCAGCCACCAGGGCGACCCGGAACTTGTACCCCCGTAGCAACCGTTTTTCCACAGCCGGTAATTCCTCAAACCCTTCAAGACTTACGGCGCCCACGATCTGTACGCCTCTTTTTTTCAGGAGGGGGGCGGCCGCGGGGGCCAGGCGCCCCACCAACACAGTAGGGGTTTTGCCGAGCAGCTTGTAAAGGCGGTTATGCGCATGAAGCCGCCAGTTCACAGTGGAACTGGTGATGTAGCGGGGCCTGATCTTATAGTAGGTAAGGGCCCGGTCCAGGAGCGGAGCGGACTGCCAGTTGCTATAGTCGGTGCCCAAACCGACGATGTCGGCGGTTTGAAGGGCATGGAGCAATGCCCTTCTTGCCGCCTCGTTGGGCAGCTTTACCCCGGCGTACTCCACCCACCATGGGATCTGTTTCAGCGGGAGAAGGACGCCGTGGGCCAGGGTAAAACCTTCACCGCTGCAGAGGCGGATTAGGGAGAGGCTTCTCCCGGTGACCAGGGCCTCTCTGATGCGGGCCAGCACATCGGTGTGCGAGTGGATTTTTTCCTCTTTAATCTTCACGGCAGTTCCTCCCCATTTGATATTAACGGAATAAGACCGGCGACCGGCGCCGGGCAGCGGGTTATATTATTTTACGGGCGGATGCGCCCTCTGTGCAGTTACCCCGGCATAATTCGTAGACCGTTTGGTCCCCGGGGTGGAGAGAGACATAGAATGTTAAAAGAATGGGTGACTGGAGGGAAAAAAGTGACACCGGAAAACCGGCGACAGCCTTTAGTCAGTATAATTATTCCGACCGTGAATCAACTGGAATTGGTGGAAAAATGCGTGGTTTCAATTCTGAAGAGCGAACCGTCCGCTCTTTATAACCGGGAAATAATCGTTATTGATGACGGGAGTCCTCCGGGGTTGCAGGAAAAACTGGGGCGCCGGCTGCGGCCGTACCCCGTCCGTTTATTGTTAAAGGAAAAGAATACCGGATTCGCCGCCACAGTTAATACGGGAGCCGCCGGCAGTAAAGGAGATTATCTTTGCCTGGTCAACAGTGACGTTTTTTTCCCCTGGAAATACTGGTTGGACCCGATGATGAGGGAAGCACGAAAACCCCGGGTCGGGGTGGTTGGCGCCCGGCTCCTTTATCCGGACGGCCGGATTCAACACGGCGGGGTTATTTACCTGCCGGCACAGAGGACTTTTGATCACGAGTACCGCTTCCGGCCCGGGAATTACCTGCCCGCGCTCAGGCGCGGCGAAGCCCTGGCGGTGACCGGCGCCTTGATGCTTGTTAATAAAGGCCTCTGGGAGCGTATGGGAGGAATGGATGAGCGGTTCTTCATCGCCCTGGAGGATGTCGATTTTTCCCTGCGGGTTTGGGAGGAAGGATGGCGGGTAATCTACGCCGGGGATGCCGTGGCCGTGCATCATGAGGGATACACGAGAGGGAAAAGCCCCTCTGATAAAGACCCCTTTTGGTACAGGAAAGAGAGGGAGAGTATTGCAAAGTTTTCCCGGAAATGGCGGGGACGGTTTGCCCCGTTTCAGGTGGCCGGCGGGGCAAGAAGTACCGGAAAGGATGAGGAGAAAAGCGTCAGCCGGATACAGGCTTTACGCTGGCAGAAGATTGCCGGACGCAGAAAGAAACAGCAAACAGCGGGTACAGGGTGAGGAGAGAAGAAATGAAAGTGCTCTTTGTCAACTCGGGAATACCGGGATTTCCGGCCCGCTATGCCTATGATATCCATACCTGTTTACGCCAGGATTTTCACTGCCTGGTCCGGCAGACCTCGCCCCAGAACCTTTCCAAGCGTCTTATCCAGGAGTTCAACCCCGATCTTCTGCTTGTGGTCCATGGTACCTATACCAAGCCGGAGTTGGTGCGGTATGCCGGGGAACGCGGGGTGGCCACCGGCCTCTGGTTGGTGGAGGACCCCTATGAGATCGATTACCACCGTGGAAGAATGGTCGGGGCTTACCAGTATGTTTTCACCACTGAACAGCGGGCGGTGCGGGAGTATGACCATCCCCGGGTTTATTATCTCCCCTGGTGCTGTAACCCCCGTGTCCATCAGCGGGTGACAGCGCCCCCGGCC
This sequence comes from Bacillota bacterium, assembly GCA_012735195.1. GTDB lineage: Bacteria > Bacillota > UBA4882 > UBA10575 > UBA10575 > JAAYGG01. The sequence goes on along the minus strand of JAAYIC010000075.1, from coordinate 21,229 downwards.
TACTGGAGCGATCTCTTGTTTGTGGGTATGGGTTTTCCCAACCGCTTAAGGATTATCAATCACCTGGCGCCGCTCTTGAAAAAATTAAAGGTCATCCTTATCGGTGACTGGGAAAGTTGGGGCCGGCTCCACCCCGACTTAAGGGATAAAGTGCGCCCGGTGACCGGGGATTTCTGGGAGATCCGGAAGTACTACAACGGCGCCCGTATCAACCTGAATATCCACAGGGACCCGGTGGATCCGCCTTCCGGAAACAGCCAGGGCATAGGGGCGGAAAGCCCCAACGACCGGACCTTTGCCCTCGCCGGTTGTGCCGCTTTTCAGCTGGTGGACCGGACCCGACCCGGGCTTTGGGAATGTTTCACCGACGGCGTGGAAATGGTGGGTTTTGCCGACCCGGACGATCTGGCGGAAAAGATCCAGGAATACCTCGCCAAGCCGGTGAAGAGGACGATGATTGGCGAAGCGGCGCAACAAAGAGCCTACCGGCAGCACACCTACAGGCACCGCTTGGGGGAGATTTTCCTGAAAATCCGCCGCTTTCCGGAGAAGAATTGGGAGACAACGATCAGGACCTCTCCCCCCCAGGTTTTTGTCTTTCCCGCCAGCGTTGTTTCTCCCGGTCAAGGTTTTTTATACAAAACCCGGGGTGCAAAAGGTCGTTGATGACGTGCCCGTAGTCAATTGCTATGCAACCGGTCTTCCTCGCCAGACGGGGGCAGAGGATGGCGGCGGGGATCCCGGCGGCAACCAGCGCCACCCGGAAAAACGCCCCGTTAAGCAGAGTCTCTTCCACCCGGGGAAGATCAGCAAAGCCTTCCAAGGGGACGGCGTCAACAAGGTTTACCCCTTTCCGGCGCAAGCGGCCGGCGGCGGCCGGCGCCAGCCGCCCCACCAAAACGGTGGGTTCTTTACCGAGCAGCCGGTAGAGCCGGTCGTAATAATGGAGATGCCAGTTGATGGTGGAGTCGGTCAACCAGTACGGTTCGACCCGGAAATAGGAAAGGGCCTGCTCCAACAGGGGGGCGGATTCCCAGTGTTTACAGTCGGTGGAGAGACCGGTAATATCGGCGGTGCGTAACGCGCTGAGCAATGCCTGGCGGGCCGGTTCATTGGGTAACTTTACCCCGGCATACTCAACCCACCAGGGGATCCGGTTGAGCGGGAGAAGGACGCCGTGGGCAAGGGTAAACGCCTCCCCACTGGCCAGGCGGATCAAAGAAAGACTTCCCCCTGTGGCCAGTGCGGCCCGGATCTTCTCCAACACATGATTGACGGGGTGGATTTTCTTTCCTTTGTATAACCCGGTTTTTTTCACCGCCCGGCGCCTCCCGGAAAGACGGGCAAGGCCCGAAAGGTCTCTTCACCGGGGAAGACAGGGAACTCATCTTCAAAAAGCCTTTTCCATCCGTATTCCTTAAGCTCTCGCGCCCATTTTTGATAGAAATATCTCCAGGAGACTGTGGCCAGCCGTTCATTTTCCTGCGGATCACTGCTACGGAATGAAGCATGGATAACGTGGCGGATCAAGAGGTCTTTGGCGATCCGGAGTTCGTAGCCGGCCTGGCGGACCCGGAGCGAGAGGTCATAATCATCCCCGCCCAAGATAAGATTTTCATCAAAATAGCCAATGCGGCGGAGCAGGCGCCGGTCAAAAAGGAGCAGGCAACCGGTGAGAAATTTAGCCGGTTCCGACATACGATGATAAAGGCGGGCAAACTTCCGGTCTGCCGCAGGAAGCCGGGAAGAAAAAGAAAGCGGCCCCGCCCACTGGGAACCGCCGATTCCCAGGCTTTTTGGGCCGACTATTAAAGTCCGGGGGTTAATCTCCAGATGGTGGATGAGACGGGTCAACCAGCCCTCCGGGACCACAACATCCGGGTTCATGGTGACAAAAAACTCGCCCGTCGCCTCTGCCAGCCCTTGATTACAGGCTTTGCTGTACCCAAGGTTGGATTGGTTGATGTATACCTGGATCCGCGGATCTTTAATTTTATCCAGAAAGAGAGCGGAATCGTCTTGTGAATGGTTGTCAATAATAAGGATTTCGTAAGGCAACAGGGTATTGGCCAAGAGGGACTGGAGACAGAGTTCCAGATAGGGGCGGGAGTTGTAATTGACAATAATGATGCTGGTCTTTTTCCCCTTTTTCATGGCTACACCTCCGCTTATGTCACCGGTCCGAAGCGGCAACCATGATGGTAGGCGCCGGAACCGGTAATGCCCCGGGGGGAGAGTTTGCCCCCCGGAGCCTGTTTCCCGGTAACGATGAAAACTTTCCGGTCCTCCGCGGCTAAAGACGATAAGTTGGTTACCCGTATACTCGCGGGTCCGCCAGAAAGCCCTGCCATTTTTTTCTAAAGTAGCGCTCTCCTTCCCGGAAATACCGTTGCAAACGGCGGGGGTTCCGGCAACTCGCGGAGACCCGGTGAATCACCCTGCTTTCGGGGGTATAGAAGATTTTGTACCCGTGAAAACGCGCGTTGTAGCAGTAGTCGGGCTCTTCAAAGTAGTGGAAATAGTGTTCATCGAAATATCCCAGTTCCGGCAGGAGTGCACGTTTAATCCCCATACAGGCGCCGCTTATACTGAGACATTCGGTGATTTCGTTGTACCGTTCCGGGTCGTCGGGCTCGCCCCATCCTCTCAGGATTGGCTGGAGGTTGCTGCCGGTCACACCGGCGCCGGCAAGAAAACCGTCGGGGGTGACCAGCCGCGGTCCGGCTACTGCGGTCTCAGGCCGGGCCAGCAACTGGAGGAGGGGGGGCAACCAGCCGGGAGTGACCATGGTATCGCTGTTCAGAAGAAAAATATATTCCCCCGCACCGCTTTTTATCCCTTGATTGCAAGCCGCCCCGTAACCCCGGTTGACACTGTTGAAAATGCCCTTGACCCAACGGATAGAGCGGATCAGGGCCGCGCTTCCGTCGGTGCTGGCGTTGTCGACAACGGTGACCCGGTAGTCGCCCGGGTGGCCGCTATACGCCCGGATGCTTTCCAGGCAAGCGGCAAGGTATTTTTTGGTATTGAAGTTTACGACGATGATGTCTACGGGGTAGGACGGGGTGGACATACCGGTTTACTTCACCTTCCTCTGGATCGCCATGTTCTGCGAGCACGAGTAGCGATTGGGTGAGTACTGAGAGCATTTTGCCCGGCAGGCCGACCCACAGTCCCGGCTGGAATTCTTGTATCTGGAGGGGGCTCCGGGAAACCGGAGCCTGGGAAGACGGCCCTGGGCGTGCTTGGCGAGGGGGGAAAGAAAACCGGGGCAAGCCGCAGGAGGCGGCGCGGTGGCTTCCGGGACATGGATCCCGTAAGCCACGTACCCGGTTTTCTTTCCCACCGAGCCTTAGCAGCCCGGCCGGATTCCTTGGTTCCGGTTTCTTGGAGCCCCCTCCAGCTTCGAACGCCGCCCGGACCGGGCAACGACATCATGCGCAGCTGATTCGCGCACGCGTGCGCGCCGCCGCGTCTGCCGGCAATCCGGCGAGGGCGCACCCTGGCGCGCTGGGGCCGGGCGCCGGGCGCCGGGCCTGGGCGTGGTTTTTGGCACTTAACTCCAACGGCCTGCTTGAACACGAGCGACGAGCGACGAGCTACGAGTTACGAGACCACCCCATCATCCCCCAGCAGCAGGCGGGAGAAGGGTTGCAAAGGCGCCGCGTCGGCTTGATCCGGTCTGTGTCCGCCGGTGAGCAGGGCCCGCCGGCCGATGATGCTTTGGTGCAGGGCAAAATTTTCCACCCGTGCCCCGGAAAAGAGGATGGAGTTTTTCAGGGTACTGCCGGTGACGGTTCCGCCGTCTCCCACAGTTACCCATGGACCGATGGTGGAATCCTTGATCCGGCAACCGGCCCCGATATAGACCGGTCCGTTAATCTTGGAGTTTTCGATAAGGCTTTCTTTATCCAGGTACAGGCAACCGTCGACCCGGGAGTTGATAATCCGGCCCAGGGAGGCGGGGGCGACCTTTCCCAGCAGGCGGCGGTTGGCCTCTAAAAGAGCGTCCGGACTGCCGGTATCCAGCCACCAGCCGGTTAAGAGCCGGTATTCGACCTTTTTTTTCCGGTCTAAAAGGTTTTGAATGGCATCGGTTATTTCCAGTTCTCCCCTGGCGGAGGGGGAAATATTCCGTATTGACTGAAAAATAGCAGGGGAAAAGAGATAAAGGCCGGAAAGGGCCAAGTTGCCCGGAGGCTTTTCCGGTTTTTCCACTACGCGAAGGACACGATCGCCCTTGATCTCCGCTATCCCGTAGTTTTCAGGGTCCGGTACTTTGCGGAGGAGAAGCAAACTGTCCAACCGTTTTTTTTCAAAATCAGAAAGATATTCTTCAGGAGATTCTTCCAGAAGATTATCACCGAGATACATCAGAAACGGGGCTTTGCCCAGAGCCGTTTCTGCGGTCAGCACGGCATGGGCCAGGCCGAGGGGACGGGGTTGGCAAACATAGGAGATTTTCAGGCCCCATCTGCTTCCGTCACCGACAGTTTGCTGAAAAACCCCTTGGTTTTCACCGGTTACTATTACTATTTCCCGGAGGGGGGTGCGGGCCACCCATTCGAGTATATGATATAAAATGGGTTTATTGACCACCGGAAGCAGTTGCTTGGGAATGCTATGGGTAAACGGGCGAAGACGGGTTCCTTCGCCGCCGCAGAGAAGAAGAACCTTCATGATGCGAATCAGACCTTTTGTTTTTCAAGCCTGAGGCAATCAGGCCGACTGGTCCATTATATGCCGGAGGCCGGTTTTTGTTGCCGGAAGGGAGCGGTATTTTTTCAGCGGTGATAACCGATACTAACAAAAAACCGGAAAGGAAGACGGAGAAGAAAGTGCGTTTGCAGATGAGATGGCGCCAGGAACAGGAAGAGCAGGAAGGGGAAAGACCGGTCCGGCGTCAACGTCTGACTCTACAAAGCCTGAAACAACTGGGGCAGATGAGTCCCCCGCCGCAGGTGGCTTCGGATATCCATTGTATGGTGATCGTCGGCCAGATTGAAGGACATATGCTTTTGCCGGCAAAGAACAAGACCACCAAATACGAGCATCTCATCCCCCAGTTGGTGGCGATTGAGCAGAATCCGCATATCAAGGGTTTGTTGGTCATTTTGAATACCGTCGGCGGTGATGTCGAGGCGGGGCTGGCAATTGCGGAAATGATTGAAAGCCTTTCCAAAGCCACGGTTTCATTGGTTTTGGGCGGCGGACACTCGATTGGTGTGCCGATCGCCACCGCAGCCGATTATTCTTTCATTGCCGCAACTGCGACAATGACCATTCATCCGCTGCGTCTCACCGGGATGTTAATCGGGGTTCCCCAGACCTACGAGTATCTGGAGAAGATGCAAGACCGGGTGATTAACTTCATTACCGGGCATTCACGGATCAGCGAAGAAAGACTGCGGGAACTGATGTTCAAAACCGGCGATCTCGTGCGTGATGTAGGAACGGTGCTGGTGGGGAAAGACGCGGTGGAAGAGGGAATAATCGATGCTGTCGGTGGTGTCAGCAGTGCCCTGCGGAAATTAAAGGAATTGACCTCCCTTAAGGGTCTTTACCAGAGAAGCAGAGGGGATGAATAGATTGGTTCTTTACACGGTTATACCCCCGGAGGAGGTATTGGGGGAAGAGGAAACAGCGACAGGCAGGCCTTTTGAGATGACGATGGACGGGAAAAAACTCTTGGTCTTGCCGGAGGGGCCGGGTCAAGGCCGGATTATACAATTGCTCAGTACGGATCCGGCGGATTTTCTCAATCCGCGTTGGCACCCGGGGAATATGATCATTTGGTTAAAAACTGATTAATCATTCTAAAAAAAGGTTTCCTCAGCCACGAACGGCCGGCTTCGAGGGAGGAGAATCAAGAGGAGAAAAGAATAACTAAAACGAGCAATGACAATATGACAAAATGACAATTTTGTAAAACGATTGTTTGAAAAATAATAATTTAACAAAACGACGGTTTGGAAAAGGGAAGTTTGCAAAATGGTAGTTTGAAAAAGAAATTTTTAAAGAATGATAATTTGCAAAACGATAGTTTGAAAAATATAAATTTTATAATGCCATTTGCTCGTTGGTAAATGGAGGGGCCAATGACTCTTTTCGCACAGGAACTGATCTTTGGCGTAGTTGGCGGCCTGGGTTTGTTCCTCTTCGGCCTGACCCTAATGGGGCAGGGTTTTCAGAAGATCGCCGGGGACAAGCTCCGCCGGTTTCTGGAGACAACGGAAAACCCGTTGCTGGCGGCTGTGACCGGGCTTTTGCTGACAACTGTTTTGCAAGACGGCGCTGCGGCTGTTGCTTTAGTGGTTGGGCTGCTCAGCTCAGGTTTGCTCCGCCTAAAGCAGGCTCTCTGTATGCTGCTCGGGGTTAATCTTGGTATTTCCATTACCGTTCATTTGATTGCTTTTCGTATTGAGCATTATCCGTTATTAGCGGTTGGACTCGGTTTCTTGCTTTACTCATTTGGCCGCAAACGTTTCACCCGTTACCTTGGGTATAGCATTCTCGGGTTCGGGCTTGTCTTTACCGGACTTGACACTTTGCTTGAGACGATGAAACCTGTTGCCGGGAGTATTTTGGTGCAAGGAACCATCTCCCGGTTTGGCCGTTTACCGGTTTGGGGGTATATCACCGGCGCGCTGGCAACTTTTGTGGTGCAAAGCAGTGCGGCCACCATTGGTTTGTTACAGATCGTCGCCAGCCAGTCGGTGCAGGAAAACGGTTTACTTCTGACTTTACTACCGGCGGCTTTGCCGTTTTTATTCGGAGCCAACCTGGGGGTTTGCGCCACCGCAACTCTGGCTTCTTACAAAGGAAATGTGATGACGAAAAGAGTGGTGTTGGCGCAGTGGATCATCAATCTGCTGCCCTCCTTTCTCTTTCTCCTGCTGGTCAAACCCTTTTCCTACCTGATTCAAGAGTTGACGCAAGGGCTTTGCGCCCTGGGCAGCTGGATTGGGGAGGTTTTTTTCCATATTCCCTTCGAGTGCCTCCCCCAAAGGGCGGTAATCTCCCGGGAAATTGCGGTTGCCCATACCGTCTATAACCTGCTTATGCTTTTGTTTTGGCTGCCGTTTTTAACACCGTTGTTAAAAATGACGGAACGGGTCTTTCCCAACGGCCGGATGGAAGAGGATATGCAACCGAGCTTTTTAAATGAAAAGATGTTTGACACACCGGCGGTCGCGTTGCAGCTGGCGACAAAAGAGATCCTCAGGATGGCGGATTTGGCCCTGGAAATGCTCCATCTGGCCTGGACCGCTTTTACCCAGGGGAATGTCGCTGCCATCCGGGAGGTGGAGAGGAAAGAAAAGATGGCCGACGGCTTTCAGGAACGCATCACCATATACCTCTCGACCTTGCTTTCCCGGAGTTTGCTTACTGCGGCCCAATCCCAATATTTGGCCGGGCTGATCCATGTGGTCAATGATGTGGAACGGATGGCCGATCATGCAGAGAATATCGCCCAGTGCGCAGAGGCCAAGATCGACGAGAAGCTTCCTTTTTCGGAAACAGCCATGAACGAACTGGATTTGCTTTATCACAAAGTCATTGCCATATGTAAAGAGGCCTTTTGTGCCTTGGCCGATAATGATCAGGCCGTTGCCTGGCGGGTGCTGGAGAAAGAAGAAGCCGCCGACAAACTGGAAGAAGAGATGAAACAGAACCATATCAACCGTCTGAATAGAGGCAGATGCTGGCCGGCTTCAGGCATTGTTTATCTGGAATTCATCGCCAACCTGGAGCGGGTGGCGGACCATGCCGTCAATATTGCCCAAGTGGTCCTAAAGGGCAAAGAAAGGGGTATTTGATGTTTTTGAGGTTTTTGTTTAAAAGAAAACGGAAACCAAAGCGCAGCGTCAGACCGAGGACCGGACGCAGCCGCGAGCTTACCCAGCGCCAGCGTGAGCTGAGGCGGGAGCTTGCGGGGGTTCTGTTTTTGGGGCTGGCGGCTTTGACCTTTATTTCTTTGACGGTACAGGAATCCGGGGCTTTCGGCATGAGTGTGCGGAGGTATTTCTTTGCTTTTGCCGGGGAAAAGGGGGCCTTCTTTCTCCCGCTCATTATTGCCGCGGTCGGCTGGCAAATGGTACGAAGACCGCAGAAGGTCACTTTTTCCAATCGTTTTTGGGGTTTTGTCATCTTTTGCTGCTGGTGGATTCTCATCCTCTACATGGTCACAGAGAGCCTGCCGGTGGGAGCGCCGTTGCCGGTCTGGTATTCGGGAAGGGGCGGTTTTTTTGGCGGAGTGATTCTTTTTGCCCTGTACCGGGTTTTTTCCTTCTATGGCACCCTGATCATCCTCAGCCTAATAATGGTGATCGCCCTGGTCCTGATGCTCAATCGCCCGCTGGTTCAGGCCTTCAAAGACATACTCCGGGTTCTGGGCGAAGCCTTCCGGCGGTTGTCGCCCAAAGCCGAGAAGGAGCGGAAAAGAGCGCGTGTGGCCGAGCCGGCGGCTACTGTTGAAGCCGAACCGGTAGACCTTTTCGGGACAAGCAAAAAAATAGAAGAAGACTATACCACAGCTTTGAACATCTCCGGGCAGGCCGGGCGTAAGTTGGGGCCGTACCACTTGCCGCCTTTGGATCTTCTGCATCCTCCCACCCGTTTCCGGCGCAGCGGCAAGAGTACGGACCAAGCGGAACAACTGGAGAAGACCCTGGCGGCTTTCGGGGTTGCGGCCCGGGTAATCGATGTTTTTCAAGGCCCGGTAATCACCCGTTACGATTTGCAACCGGCCCCGGGTGTAAAGGTGAGTAAAATTGTCAACCTGGCTGACGATCTGGCGTTGGCTTTAGCCGCACGGGGCTTGCGGATTGAAGCCCCAATCCCCGGCAAGGCCGCGGTCGGGATTGAGGTCCCCAACAAGGAACCCCGGATGGTGACCATCCGTGAGGTCCTGGAGACAAAGGAGTTTTGGGAGACCGGGAAACTGGGGGTGGCGTTGGGTGTGGATATTGCCGGCGCACCGGTAGTGGCTTCTTTGGACCAGATGCCCCACCTTTTAGTGGCAGGAGCCACGGGTTCCGGAAAGAGCGTCTGTCTGAACGTCTTGATTCTCAGTTTGTTATATAAAGCGTCGCCGGTAGAAGTGAAGTTGATTATGGTTGATCCGAAAAGAGTGGAGTTATCGGTTTATGAAGGGATCCCCCACCTCTCCGTGCCGGTGGTCACGGAGGCGGAAAAGGCGGCGGCGGTCCTTAAGGCCATTGTTGTCGAGATGGAGAAGAGGTATAAACTCTTTGCTGAACGGGGAGTACGGGATTTGCCCCGGTTCAACCAGGCCCTGAAAAAGGACGAGGCGCCCCTGCCTTATGTGGTGGTCTTCATTGACGAGCTTGCAGACCTGATGGCCGTTGCCCCGGTGGAAGTGGAGGATGCCATCTGCCGCCTGGCGCAGATGGCCCGGGCCACAGGGATTCATTTGGTTGTGGCCACCCAGCGCCCGTCGGTGGATGTGATCACCGGGCTGATTAAGGCCAACATCCCTTCACGAATTGCCTTTGCCGTTTCTTCGCAGGTGGATTCCAGAACGATCCTCGACGGAGTCGGTGCCGAACAACTGCTGGGACGGGGGGACATGCTCTATTCGCCGGTGGGCGCCCTCAAACCCCAACGGGTACAGGGGGCGTTGGTTTTGGATGAAGAGATAAAGAGGGTAACCGAGTTCTGGCGGGAGCAAGGGAGCCCCGATTATGTCGAGGCCTTTCTGAAGGCGGAGAAGATTGAGCCCGCAGGAAGGGACCGGGGAGGGGAAGAGGACGAACTTTTCTGGGAAGCAGTCAAACTGGTGGTGGACCAAGGACAGGCCTCGGCCTCCGCTCTCCAGCGGCGTTTTCGTATCGGTTATACCAGGGCCGCGCGGCTTGTGGATATGATGGAAGAACGGGGGTTTGTCAGCCCCCGTGAAGGAAGTAAACCGCGGGATGTCCTGATCTCCCCGCGGCGTCTGGAAGAATTGCTCAAGGAAAAATAAACTACGACTGAAGGTTCTCCACCCGCGGGTCGAGCGAGAGTCTCCGCAGGTGGTATTCATAATCGGCGGCGGTTAATTCCTCCGGACGCTGTCCGGAGACCGCGACGACCAGGGCGTCCAGGATATTGGTGGCAAAAGAGCGTCCGCCCAGTTCCGGGCTGGCTGTCACCAACCAGGAAGCGCCCCGATCGGCCAGGACTTTCCGGTCGGCCTGGGTCACGGTGTTGGAGATGATCACTTTACCGTCAAGCTTTTCCGGTAAAAATCTACGAATATAATGGAAATCGCCGGCCAGGACCTCCGCTTCTTCAAGGTAACGGGTGGCCTTCTTTGAAGTCTCTTCTTCCTGCTTTGAGCCGGTGGGGTAAACCAATTTAATTGGCAACCGGCAGATTAAGGGTAGAAGCGCTTTGCCCACCCGATCCAGGGTCCTGAGTGAATACAGGGGAATCGGCAGGCCGAGGGCGAAGATGAGGTCCCCGATCACGAGCCGGCAGCCGGCGGCCAGCAATGATTCGGCCATAGGGTACCGCTCGACGGCACTGACGATCAACGCTTTCCGGCCGATCAGTCTTTCCCCGGTCTTCTCTTCGAAGATCGCGGCCAACCGGCCTTCTACCGTATGCTTAATCCCGGCGCCGTCGACCACCGGTGTCTGCCGGGCGTAGCTGGCGATTCGCCGTGCTTCGTCCAGTATGTAGCGGCGGCCGGCGGCATACAGGTACATGCTTATCCCGCCAAGACCGATGGCGTCGACTTTTCCGTCCAACTCCCGGACGAGGCGGATAGCGTGGTTGACATCACCGTCAGTTCCGATCCGTTCCAACTCCACCTTTTCACCGGCGGCTTCTAAAACGTGTTTATGATTGCGCCGTGAGGATCCCAAACTGATACTGACAATCCTTTTCATTGTCGTCTCCCTTCCTATACCAGATTTGGATGCAGCCCGGTTTTCCTGATTTTCCGATTTTTAATATTTTAATTATAGCACTGTTAAAAGACAAAGACAAACAGAAAGGGGGAGCCCGCGTGTTTGCCCGCATGCAGCAGGAAGAAGAGGAACTCCGCCGCCTTGCGCCGGAGGCAATGAAGGCCCGCCAGTCCCGGGGAAGGCGGTTCCCTGAAGAAGAATGCGATTACCGGACCGGTTTTCAGAGGGACCGGGACCGGATCATCCATTCCAAGGCTTTCCGGCGCTTGAAACATAAGACCCAAGTCTTTATCGCGCCGGAGGGTGACCATTACCGTACCCGCCTGACCCACACCTTGGAGGTGGCACAGATCGCCCGGACCATTGCCCGCCTGCTCCGTTTGAACGAGGATTTGACTGAAGCCATCGCCCTCGGGCACGAGCTGGGGCATACCCCTTTCGGCCACGCCGGGGAGGAGGGCCTCAACCAACTGGTCCCCGGGGGCTTCCGGCACGAGGATCAGAGCCTGCGGGTGGTGGACCTTTTAGAACCCTATCACCTGCCCGGCGCCGGCCTCAACCTCACCTGGGAGGTGCGGGACGGGATCAGGAATCATACCGGTTCCGGAGAGTCGGCCACTCGCGAAGGGGAAGTGGTGTACCTGGCCGACCGGATTGCCTATATCAACCATGATATCGACGATGCGATCCGTGCCGGGGTTCTGCACCCGGCGGATCTCCCCGCCGACTGCCTGGAGGTTCTGGGCCACAGCCACTCGCAGCGGATCAGCCGGATGATCCAGGATATAGTGAAAACCAGCAGCGGCGGGGGAAAGGTGCGCCTCAGCCCGGAAGTGGGCGCCATGGTGAACAAACTCCGCAGTTTTCTCTATCAACAAGTCTATACCAGCCCACGGGCGAAGGCAGAGGAAGCCAAGTTACAGGATTTTCTCGGCTGGCTCTACCAATTTTATCTCAAGAACCCGCAAGAACTGCCGCCTTTGCCTTCAAAGGAAGAAGATTCACTGGAAAGAAAGGCCGCCGATTATTTGGCCGGAATGACCGACCATTACGCTATCGCCGATTTTCAGCGGCGTTTTGTCCCCAGGGTCTGGATGGGATGAATCGGCTTCAGCTTGGCTAACGCCAGGCTAAAGTTAGGTTAAAGCCAGGCAAAAACCGAGTTAAAGCCGTTATTTGTGGTTTTTGTCGAATATTACTCCTTTAAAAGGAGAATTGGACGCCAGGGGCGAATATTCATATTGGTGAAAGAGAAGTGGACCGTTTAAAAGAGGAAGAGTTTATTGAGGAAGTAAAGGCCGGGAATGAGATTACCTCTGTCATCGGGGAATATGTATCATTGCGGAAAAGGGGCGGGTCTTTTATAGGACTGTGCCCGTTTCATCAGGAAAAGACGCCTTCTTTCAACGTCAACCCGGAGAAACAGTTCTTCTACTGTTTTGGCTGCGGGACCGGGGGCGATGTCATCAATTTTGTTATGCGCATTGAGAACCTGACCTTTCTCGAGGCCCTGAACTGGCTGGCGGAGAGGGCCGGGGTTCCCCTACCGAGGAGGGAAACCCCGGCGGAACAAAGGGCCCAAAAGGAAAGGGAGTGGCTTTTCCGCCTGCATAAACTGGCAACCCTTTATTACCGGAGGATTTTGACGGGAACCCCGGCAGGGAAAAAGGCCTGCGCCTACTTGGAAGAGCGGGGGATTACACCAGCTACCGCCGGGGAGTTTTTGTTGGGGTACGCCCCGGATTCCTGGACGGGGTTGGTGGACCTTTTTCAGAAAAAAAACCTTTCCCTTCAGGCAGCGGAGAAGTCCGGCCTGATTCTCCGGGGGGAGAAAGGTTATTATGACCGCTTCCGTGACCGGCTGCTCTTCCCGATTAGTAACCCCCAGGGGCGGGTGGTGGCCTTCGGCGGCCGGTTGTTGGGCGAAGGGGTCCCCAAGTACTTAAATTCGCCGGAAACCCCGCTTTTCAGTAAAGGCCGTTATTTATACGGTCTTTTTCAGGCGAAAGAAGCCATCCGGAAAGAGGGAAAGGCCGTGGTTGTCGAGGGGTACATGGATCTCCTCCAGGCGCACCAGGCCGGTTTTAAAAATGTGGTTGCCGCTTTGGGGACCGCCCTCACCCGGGACCAGGCAAAAGCCCTCCGTCGCTATACGGAACACGCGGTCATCGCCTTTGATGCCGACTTGGCCGGCCAGGCGGCGGCCATGCGCGGTTTGGATATATTGAAAGAAAGCGGCCTTCAGGTACAGGTAACCACGTTACCGCCGGGCGAGGACCCCGATTCTTTACTGCGAAAGGAAGGCCCCGAGGCTTTCCGGCAGTTGCTGGAGGCGAGCAAGGACCTTTTCACGTTTAAACTCGATTATCTCCTGGAGAAGGAGAAACCTGGGACTCTGGAGCAAAAGGCGCGGGTGGTGGAGGCGATCTTGCCACTTCTGGCTGAAGAGGAAAACATGGTGGTCCGGGAAGGATATATCCGGAGGGTGGCGGCCAGGCTTGAGGTCTCCGAAGAAGCCGTCTTCACCGAGTGGCGGAAATATGCACGCGCGCAAAGGAAAAAGAAGCAACCATTGGATATAAAAAGGAAATCAAGGAATACTAATGATATTACTCACACTGCGGCTTTACCACCGGCGGGTCCCGGAAAAATGGAAAGAAAAACCTCTTCCCATCCGGAAAGGGAAGTTTTACGCCTCTGTTTGCAGGAAAAAAAGAATTTAGAGCGAATAAAAGAAGCGTTGTCCGGGATAGAATGGACAGTTGAGGAATACAGGCTATTATTTATCCGCCTTTTAGAGGTCCGCGCGACGGAAAGCTGGCCGCCGCCTGCTTCTCTGTTCCCGGCGGAGCTTCGTTCTCTTTATAGCGAACTCCAGGCGGAAAACGAACTTGGTTTGCCTCCGGGGGATCTTGACGGCTGCTGCCGCCGTTTACACCAACTCCAATTGCGCCGGGAGATCTGGCAGATCCAGCGGGAAGTGGCCGCCGCAGCGGAAGACAGCCCGGAGCTCCATGAGAAGCTGGCTCGTTTAAATAAACTGCACCGGCGATTACGGGAAGAATTCCCTACATTTTCAGGGTTGAGATAAAGGCGACCGGGAACGAAATGGTGACCGGGTTTTCCGGGAAGGATGATCATTACCGTGAGCAAAGAAAAAGAACAGGAATTACAGAAAAACAAAGAGCACAAAACCGGCCAAAAACAGCAGGCGCCTCAGGAACAGGAACGCCAGGCGAATAAGGTAACCTGCCTGAAGCGGCTTATTGCCCGGGGCCGGCAAAAAGGTATGGTTTCTTACCAGGAGATCATGGATGCCTTTGAACGGGTTGAACTCTCCCCGGACGAAATTGAAGAGATTTACGAATTGCTGACCAAAAAAGGGATCGAGATCGTCGGCGGCACCGATGATGACGATACCAATGAATCCCTGGAAACGGTGGAGAGTCTAAAAGAAGAAGAGGACGAGATCGATCTTTCCATTCCGGAAGGGATCGCCCTGGATGATCCGGTACGGATGTATCTAAAGGAGATCGGGCGGGTTCCTCTCCTTACTCCGGAAGAAGAATTGGACCTGGCGCAAAAGGCCAAAGAAGGAGATGAAGCGGCCAAGCGCAAGCTGGCCGAGGCCAACCTGCGGCTGGTGGTGAGTATCGCCAAACGCTATGTCGGCCGGGGGATGCTTTTCCTTGATTTGATTCAAGAAGGAAACCTTGGCCTCATCAAAGCCGTGGAGAAATTTGATCCCCACAAAGGATTTAAATTCAGTACTTATGCCACCTGGTGGATAAGGCAGGCCATCACCAGGGCCATCGCCGACCAGGCCCGTACCATCCGGATCCCCGTGCATATGGTGGAGACGATCAACAAATTGATCCGGGTCTCACGCCAATTACTACAAACCTTGGGGCGGGAACCGACCGCGGAAGAGATCGCCCAGGAAATGAATTTACCGGTTGAACGGGTGCGGGAAATCATCAAGATTGCCCAGGAACCGGTTTCTTTGGAGACCCCCATCGGTGAGGAGGAAGACAGCCACCTGGGAGACTTCATCGAAGACCAGGAGGCGCCGGCCCCTTCGGAGGCCGCATCTTTCCGGTTGCTCACTGAACAATTGGAGGGCGTTTTAAATACCCTTACCTCCCGGGAGGAGAAGGTTTTGCGCTTGCGCTTCGGGTTGGAGGACGGCCGGGCCAGGACCCTGGAGGAGGTAGGTCAGGTTTTCGGTGTGACCAGGGAGCGGATCCGGCAGATTGAGGCCAAGGCCCTGCGCAAGTTACGCCATCCCAGCCGTAGTAAGAAACTGAAAGACTTTTTGGAGTAAAAATAAAACCGGGTCTTGACGAAAAGTGCAAAAGGGTGTAAAATAATACGTGGTGGTCACGCTCCTCGATAGCTCAATGGTAGAGCACCCGGCTGTTAACCGGGTGGTTGCTGGTTCGAGTCCAGCTCGAGGAGCCATTATATTTTGCAACTTAAGGGCCCATAGCTCAGCGGCAGAGCAGTCGGCTCATAACCGATCGGTCCCAGGTTCAAATCCAGGTGGGCCCACCACAAACAAGAGTGGGGGAGCCCACTTTTTTTTGGAAAATTTTAAGCGTTGACCTGCGCTATATAGGATTGGGCTCTAGAATATGAATATAGAAATAAAAACAGCCGCCCTCTTATGGGGCAGTATAGCAGGACAAGGAAGGTTTTGCAGGAAATACCAGAAAATAATTCCGGTGCAAGCAGGAAAAATGGGGTACCCTATAGAAATTACATAGCAATAAATAGAAAAATCCGTCAAAGACGGTGCATACGAGGATGATTCAAGTATGCCGCTTATTAGTGAGGTTACCTCGGTACTGGAGGAATTGGCCCCGCTTGCCCTGGCGGAGGCCGGTGACAAGGTGGGGTTGATCGCGGGCCGGGCCGATCAGGAGATTTCCAATGTTTTGCTGGCCTTGGACCTTACGGAAGAAGTGATTGCCGAAGCGGAAGAGCTAAAGGCCGGGCTGATTATAACCCACCACCCGCCCTTTGGTGGGTTATTGACCGATCTTCGTTTGGACTCTCCCACCGGCAGACTCTGGGGGGAACTGATAAGAAAAGAGATCTCACTTTACACGTTGCATACAAATTATGACCGGGCGCCCCGGGGGCTTAACGATTACTTGGCCCGCCTGTTGCACCTGGTCAAACCCCAGCCGGTAGAGACCGGCGGTGAAAAACACCTGAAATTGGTAGTCTTTTTGCCTAAAGGCTATGAAGATGTAGTTATGGAAGGGTTGGCCCGGGCCGGGGCCGGCTGGATCGGTAATTACAGCCACTGCACATTTCAAACGGAGGGAACAGGCACTTTCCTTCCCCGGGAGGGCACCAACCCGTTCCTGGGAGAAAAGGGCAAACTGGAACGGGTCGCCGAAGTGCGTTTAGAGACAATCTTCCCGGCCAGGCTGGAGCAGGAGGTTCTCCGGGCCCTGCTCGCGGTTCATCCGTACGAAGAGGTTGCTTATGACCTGTACCCTTTGGCCCAGGCGACCGGGAACACCGGTTGGGGACGGATCGGGAACCTCCCCTCCGAACTTTCGTGGGATGATTTTTTGGCCGGAATCAAGGAGATTTTTGTCCCTCCGGTGCTCAGATGCGGGGGAGCCGTAATTGACAAGGTAAAAAGGGTTGCGGTTGTTGCCGGCGGCGGCGGGAGATTTTTGCCACAGGTTAAAGAGATGGGCGCCGATGTCTTTATCACTTCCGACCTTAGCCACCACCATTTTCTTGCCGCGCGGCAGGCAGGGTTGGCCATTGTCGACCCCGGGCACCATATCATGGAATCCCGGGGTTTGGTTCGGATAAAAGAGCACCTGGAGGCCAGGTTTACCGGTGATTCCCGGGTGCAGGTTTTTACCAGCCGGAAGCAGATTGCTCCCTACCGCTTGGATTAAAAAAGGAGGTTTTCTATGATGGGAAGGAAATGCGAGATTTGCGCAAAGGAGATCCCTGCGGAAAGGCTTAAAGCCCTGCCGGAGACGAAGAGATGTGTGGAATGTGCGCGGGAAAAGGGATCCGATATCGTCGCTCGCAGGTCGGAGATTGGCATGGATATTGATACCTACAAAGATTTGCTTGGTGCTATACGGAGTTAAGAGCCATACGGAGTTAAGAGCCATACGGAGTTAAGAGCCATACGGAGTTAAAAGCTATATGGAGTTAGACTCGGATGGGGATGATGGGATGAGCAAGAACCGGGAAATGAATTGGTTATACCAATACCAAGAGGTTCGCAGACGCCAGTCCAAAGCCGAAAAGGAACTGGAGCAATTGCTTGCCGACCATTCCCTCAACCCATTGGCAAATAAATTAAGGTCGCTTGCAGGTAAGATGGCCTCCTGTGAAGAGGCCATTTCTAATTGGCGCAAAAAGATGAAACGGTGGGAAGAAGATCGTGCCGGTTTGCGTTATCACCGGGAAGAGGCGGAAAAAGATCTTTATGGAGGAAAAATCACCTCTCCTAAAGAATTAACCCAACTGGAGAAGAAAATCGCCGAATACCGGCAGGCGGAAGAGCGGATTGAAGAAGAGATCCTCCAGGCCATGTACGACGTGGAGGAGAAGGAGAAGGAACTGGCCTGTCTCCAAAAGGAGGCGGCCGGTCTCAAAAAAGAACTGGTAAAGCGCCAGGCCGAACTGGAGGGGAAGCGGAGTGCACTCCAGAAGGAAGTGGCGGCTTTAGAAAAAGAGGGTGCGCAACTTGCCGCTTTGCTTTCCCCGGAGTGGAAGGCCAGATTTGACCGTTTGTGTGAGCGGATGAACGGGGTGGTCCTGGCCCCTGTTAAAGATAAAACCTGCGGCTACTGCCATGTGCTGGTTTCCGCCGGTATTTTGGAGAAGGCGCGCAGGGGAGGGGCGGCGCCGCCCACGTGTGAGAATTGTGGGAGGCTATTGGTAATCCTATAGATGGCAGGGCGCCCGGCCACACCCACGAGATTCGAGCGACGAGTGCCGAGAGGAGGCTTTTCTGTGCGGAAATTTACCCGCGAAGTGAAGTATTTTCTGTACAAGGATTTTACCCCGGTAACCAAGGGACTGATTCTTTTGGGAGGGATCTTCTTTCTCCTTTTTCACCTATACCGGCCACTCTATAGCCTGCTGGCCCTCTTCCCGTTCAGTTTCTTGCGTTATCCTTGGACGCTGCTGACTTACCCCCTGGCGAACCTGGAAATTTTCTCTACGCTCTTTGCACTTTTGTGGTTATGGTTTATCGGCGGCAGTCTGGAACGGAGCTGGGGACCCCAGACATATGGGATCTTTCTTTTCCTGGTGACCCTTGTAACCGGCCTGGCGATGCTGCTGGTGAGCATGTTCGTTATGCGGTTTCCCATCCAAATAGCCGGCTTTTGGCTGCCTTTGACCGCTATAACCTGGGCTTGGGCCGGCATCTTCCGTGGACAGGAACTCTTGTTTTGGGGGCTTATTCCTATTAGAGCAGAATGGCTGGCCTGGATTCAGGCGGCGCTCACTTTCTTTAGCTACTTCAGACTGCACTGGTTGTTGGGGGTGGCCTCGGTCAGCGGAATCGCCGTGGTCTACCTTTTCCGCGGCAGCGGCCCGTTTGCCCGCGGGTTCCGGTACTGGCTTTGGCGGAGAGGGTTTTCCTTCAAGGGCTGGACCGACAGATTCCGGAGGGGAAAAAAGCGGCGCAGGTTGCGAGTGGTGGAATAAAGAACCGGCCTTCAAGGCCGGTTCTTTTTTTGCTCAGGTTTTCCGGTATGATGATTATTATTGCCCCGGTTTCCGTCGGTTGGAAGATCATGCCTTCGAATGCCGGGATCGCGGTTCTATCCTGGCGTATCCATGCGGTCACCGGTAAGCGGGGACCGAGAGAAGCTCGGGCAAGGTGACAATCTCGTACCCCAGACCCCAGAGGGTATAGAGCAAATCCTCCGTGGCCTTGACGGTGGAGGTCAGGTCCTGTCCGGTTCCGCCGGCAGAATGGAACAGGATGACTGAACCGGGGTTGAGGTCGAGCAGGATATTGATCATAATCTGGTCGGCATTTTCCGCCCGCCAATCGCCGGAGTCCACTGACCAGTTGGTCATCACGTACCCTGCTCCGGCCAACCAGTCCAAGCCGGATTCGGACATCTCGCCATAAGGAGGGCGGACTAGAACAGGCCGGAGACCGGTCTGAGCCGCGATCAATTCCTCGGTGCGTAAAACCTCTTCCTGTATGCGGGCCACACTTAATTTCCGGAGATTGGCATGGGTTTGGGTGTGGTTCCCGATGATGTGGCCTTCATTAATAATCCTTTGCACCACCCACTCCCGGCCTGGGATCCGGTCACCCCTCAAGAAAAAAGTGGCTTTGACGCCATACTTGGCCAGGAGATCGAGGATTGCCGGGGTATAAATTGTATCCGGTCCGTCGTCAAAGGTCAGTGCAACTTTTCTTTGGTTTGCCGGGCCGTTAAGAAAGATGCGCCCCGGGTGCCTGGCCATTAAGGCGGGGATGTTCCAAACATAAGAACCGATTGTGGTGTTTCCCGTTTTTGCCGGTCCCCAGGACGGTGCGGCAGGTTTTGGCGCCGCCGGGACTTTAATCATTTGCCCGGCGTAAAGGACCCCGCCCGGCAGGTAATTCCGGTCCAACAGCCATTGCAGGCTGGTGTTATACCTGTCGGCCAGGTTTTGCAGTGTCTCACCGGGTTTAACCAAGTGAAGCTGCTCATCCGGTCCGGTGACGGGGTCAGGGATTAAGAGAACCTGACGGGGAATAATGAACCCCGGATTCGGCAGCCGGTTGGTCTGTACCAGCGTATCACTGGGCAGGCCATACCAGATGGCGATCTGGGAGACGGTATTCAGCGGTTGCGCGCGATAAACCCGATAGGCAGCCAGACCGGGTACGGCCATAGTCGCAAGGATAAGAAAAACGAGAAAGAAGACTGGCAGCTTTTTCATGATCATAACCCCCTGAAAATAATCATTTCTGCACGTGATTTTTGCTGACGCATGCCAGAACCCCGGGATAATTTCCCGGAAATATTTATTGTCAACTCTAATCCTGATTAGCGATGAAGCCGGTTTTTCCTGCAAGTAATTGGTGGCAAGGATGGCAAGAAAAAACCGGGACATTTGCAGTCCCGGTTTTCACTTAATTTTAGAGAAGGATTAGAAATGTAGAAACATTGAGAGGGAAGCCATCAGGCCGTTAGCCTCGTCAGGGGAAAATCCGGTACCGCCCCAACTTAGCTGGAGATTAAGCCAGAGAGCCCAGAGACGAAGCTGGAACAGGGCATCGTAATACCAGGCCTCCTGCTGCCGGGCGACGGTTCCGCTCAGGCGCAGGAGACGGAAAGGACGCCAGTCCATTCCGGCCCAAAGCCGGGGGTTGCTGGAATAGCCCCAACCATCCTCCATGGCTTTTTCAAGGCCGGCGCTTACAGCCAGACTGCGTAAAACCTGGTAGGAACCGTGAACCTGTAGGACCAGGGGCAAAGAATGCGTATAACTGTTAAACTTCTCCGATTTATACTCAAAATTTTCCTTGTCAAAGGCAAATTTCGGTCCCTCCGGACCACCGGTGATAATATCACCCTTTAATGGTTCAGCCAGCTGTTTCCCGTCAATCCCCTGCCAGCTCATACTGCCGATATTCTTTAATGCAAGACCGGCTTGCCAGCGGTTTTGCCGGTAGATGGCGCCCAGGTCAACAAAGAACCCTTGACCGCGGAAATCAGGGTACTTATTTTGGTCATAAGCCGTGCCATGGAGAAAAGTGGCTTTTGAAATATCATAACTGGACTCACCGTACTTGTTGGTTACAATCTTACCCTCTTCGATGGTGGCATAGGCTACGCCAAGGCCGTGCAGGTAACGGAGGGTCGTACCTATCCCCAGGGTGGCGTCGTTTTTGAACCTAAGACCAAAGGCATAATTCAGATCAACGGCGGCGGCGGCCAAGCCGGTGGCGCCCAGGTTGGAAAGGCTGTATTCTGATTCCGCTTTCAGACCGTCAAAAATAAGTACCGGCAGGGCCTCGCCCAAGTTGAAAGAACCGCTGACCCAGGGATGAAAATGGATACTGAAACGACCGATGGCAAATCCCAACCGGGCGCCGGAGTTGAATTCTCCTTGGAAACCGGTGCCTTTGATTTGGTTGAGGAACTTTTCCTTCTCTGCTTCACCGGTGGAGCCGGTGAAATCGGCATCCAGATACTTGAGGTTGAAAAGGTTGTTTCCGGCGCTCAAAGTAATTTCCGGGAGCAACATCAATTCAAACTTGGTACCGGCAAACGCCGCCTCCGCCGGGTTGTCGGTTATGGAAG
>JAAYIC010000004.1 GCA_012735195.1 Bacillota bacterium | reverse complement strand
GGGTTGGTAAACCCGGTGACAACTCTTGGAGTGAAAGCTTTTTCGCAAATCTTAAGAAGGAAGTTGTCCACTGGCGGCATTTTCAAACTAGGGAAGAAGTCCGACAAGCAATTTTTGCATATATAGAAAGTTTTTACAACACCCGCCGTGTCCAAAAACGCTTAGGCTACCTTAGCCCATTAGAATGGCTGAACCACCACAACGAGCTGACTTTAGCTGGTGTCGCTTAAGAAGTGTCCGGAAAAGTGTTGACTTCCCAGTGGAGCCACACTATTAACCTGGGCAGTAGGAATGGAAAAATACAGGTCTGCGGAGGCGTTATTAAAGTGCGGAGCTGATCCTGATATAGCTACGACAGGAAATACCACATATGGAGGAGAAACTCCGCTTTTTATAGCGACAGGATTCTCCTGGGTAGACAGATGGGCAAAAGAGGATCCGAAATTTGTCAAGCTTCTACTGAGCTACGGCGCAGATCCTAACAAAACTTACACTGGGTTTAACATTCCGGGAAGTCGAAGTCTTATTGAACCAGGGACTAGTCCATTGATGAATTCGATTGGATGTGGGATAGAAAAAACCAAGGCTTTAGTGGAAGCGGGAGCCGATATTATGCATATTATTTAATTATAGAGAAAAAAGCTAAAATAAATGAACCCTATTTTCGAGGAGAACACATGGCATTGCCTGGGGAAAACCCTAATGATGAATTTTATCCTGTGGATATATTAAGAAATTGGGTATATCCTTTGGATTCGGAAGAATATAAGCTAAAAATGGAGATTGTCAAATAATTTGCCCGGCAGGGTGTGAATTATTGGGAAACAAAAATTCACAAAAGCACGCTTGAGCATATTCAGAAACTTTACCCTGATACTTGGGAGGAATATATAAAGAAATACTAGCCACGGGTTGTAAAAACAATTAGCATTTGATCTATACGTAGTTATTACTGATTTTTTGCACAATTGGAAAGGGAGACCTCAAATGGTAAAGAAAAACTGACAATAATTATCAAAACTAAAGGGAGTTGTAATTGTCCTTGCCTGCACCAATCTGGGTCAATTCTGTCCAGCCCCCGGAACTTTAAAACTCATGCGGGTCGCCGTCCTGGCTCCGCTAGCGTTCCGGGGGCTTTTGCCTGATTTAATGCCCCCTTCGATCCACCCGATGCTGTTCCTTCGAAGTCAAATCACCCATCCATTTCCCCCACAGGGGGCCATTCCCTGAAAGTTGTTAGGAAGCCTCCGCCCGTTCCCATGATGGGATCATGGTAATTCGTGGACGGCGAAAAAGTCAAGGCTAAACGATGCTCGCTTCGCTCGGTCTTAACTTTTTCTTGCCGCTCATTAAGAGGCAACTAACAGGGAACGGGCGGGAAGTGGGCGAATTCTCGACCGAGGGCTGAAAAAATTATCCGCACAAAACCGGGAGCCCTTGGGAGCGGACGGGTGAGCAGACAATCCTGATGGACACCGGGGTGGGCGGGGGGACCGAGCGGAGTCGGATAAACCCGCTTATGTCATAGGCCCCCGCTGACTGGATCAGCATTTGTCGGATTCCGAGGAGGTTTTCACCCATAAGAAACGACAGAGGCCAATCCTAGCCCGGCGTGTCCCGGCACAAAACAGCGTTTATCAGACACGCAGGTAAAGGAAACTCCTTTTATTAGTAGAAGATCATAGGGTAACTCCAATGACAAGAGGTCATGATTGTTAAACAGAAATAAAGCAGATCGTTAAGTAAGTTGGTTATTAAGCGCCGAATACCCGTCTCAAAAGATAAAGTTTGACAACAAGGGGGAAGAGGAATTGAAGATTCGATCCAGACGACTAATTGCCATTTGTCTCGGGATCGCCTTAATTACTACGTTGATGGTGCCTGGAGGTACTGGTCTTGCTGCCGCTGACGACGGTCCGGTCAGCCTGCAGATACTTGCCATAAACGACCTGCACGGATATATCGAACAGACCGAGTCCCTGGACGGCAGGCCGCTCGGAGGAGCCGCGTACCTCTCTACATACCTGCTCGAACGAGAGATGGACGCTGTCAATACCCTTCGTGTCCATGCAGGCGACGCAATTGGGGCAAGCCCCCTGATCTCCGGGATGTTGCAGGATCATCCTACTATTGAAGTGCTGAGTTTCATGGGATTTGACTTGGGTATTCCGGGAAACCATGAGTTGGATGAGGGAATCGCTGAACTGTACAGGGTTCAGTATGGCGGCACGCACGAGGTTGCAGGGTATTTTGCCGGCAGTTCGTTCCCCCTAGTGCTTGCAAATCTCGTCTCGGCCGAATCCGGAGACCCCGTCTTCCCGCCATATCTCATCAAAGTAGTTGAAGGTATTCCTGTGGCATTCATAGGCGTCATTACTTGAAGAGCTGCCAACTTCTGTAACGCCTTCAGGTATTCAAGGCCTTGAGGTTATCGATCCGGTTGAGGCAATCAATACATATGTCGAGATCGTCAGAAACCGGGGTGTTGAGGCTATTGTGGTTATCGCACACGAAGGCGGGTATGTCAGTCCGTCCGGTGAGATCGTTGGACCCATTGCTGAGATAGCCTACGGGGTAGACGATTCTGTAGACGTTATAATAAGCGCCCATACTCATCAGGGCTATGTCGGTCGTGTCGATGGAAAGCTGGTGACGCAGGCCTACTGCTACGGCATGGCCTTCACAGAGATCGATCTGTTGATCGACAGAACGACAGGGGATATCGTGTGGTCCGACGCGGAGCTGGCGTTCGTGTGGTCAGACATGGTGTCGCCTGATCCCAGAATTGAAGCCTTGATTGAAAGGTACAGGCCTGTTGTAGAGGAGGTAATCAACCGTCCTATTGCAGTTGCCGCCACCCGTCTTGGAAGAGAGGGCAGGGAACAGGGGGAATCGGTCCTCGGCAATCTGGTCGCAGATTCCAAGAAATGGGTTTCCGGAGCTCAGATTGCGTTTCTCAACCCGGGCGGGCTTCGATCAGACTTGGGGCCGGGAGTATTGACATGGGGTGATCTGTATGCTGTCCTGCCCTTTGGCAACGACATAATCATGGTTGAAATGACAGGCGAGCAAATCCGCAGAGCGCTCAACCTGCAGTGGCAGGAGATAGGCGAACAGCTTCAGGTGAGGTTTCTGCAACTGTCAGGCATTACTTACCGCTACGATGACCGTCTGCCGGTTGGCAACAGGATAGTCTTTGTGTCGCTGGCAGATGGCACGCCGGTTGAGGATGATCAGGTGTATACGGTTGCTGTTAACCGCTTCCTGTATGAGGGCGGTAACGGCTTCACGGTCTTTGCTGAAGGCAAGAATCCGACGATAGTAGCCAACGACTTGGACGCCTTCGTTGCGTATCTGGAGTCGTTGGAGGGACCTATTGCTCGCGAGATTGAAGGACGCATAACCAGGTGCTCTGCTGAGAAGTAAGTGAGGGAATTGCGAAAGTAAGCAACCGTACCCTTTTGCCTGGGAACTATAAATACGATGGGAGTATTTGGGTGGAAGTAGAATTACCCTTATTTGAACGTTGTTTTTGCCTAATGAGATTGCCGGAGTTACAATTTGAGCAGTTATGGGAGTTATTTGTTAATGCGCGAGATGAAGAGGATGAAATTGGCTCACTACGCTGATTCTGAATAAGTATAACAGGAAATTTTGAGAAAGGAATACTAAAGGCGGCGAATACATGAAAACGTACGCCCCGTATTGGAAACAGATTCTTGCGTTGTTGATTGATGGTTTGGGAGGATACTTATTTGCCCTTCCAACTTATTTAGGCATTAGATATCAATTTCCATCAGTTAACTACATGACTGTAGCATTTATTACAACCTATTTCTCACAAATGTTTTTATATTATTGCTATGAGAATAAGAGCTTTGGTGATCATATACTAAGAATTAAAGCACAGTTTGTGACAAAAAACAGTAGTAAGCTATAATGCTATGATGATATCGTTTGGCAAAACCGTAATGGTTGTTCCTTTTGGTATTCCAGTTTTTGGATTGGCTATTGCGCTAATGGAGCTTATGATTACGGTAGTTTTTCTTTTTCTACCTTCATACAGGGCGAGAAAATGTACTGGATGGAATTATGGTATTGCTTATACGATTGAAGACAATGAAAACCCAGTATCTTCATAAACGGATTTATCTCTTTCTGTAACTCTGGATAAGCTGGGGCCGGCCAGAGGAGGACAGGAGGGAGCGCGGCACATGTCCATGAAACCGCTATGCCTTTGGTACAAAAAACCGGCAGTGGCCTGGGAGGAAGCCTTGCCATTGGGGAACGGCCGTTTAGGGATGATGGTTTTCGGCCGGATCCTGACGGAACGCCTCCAACTTAATGAGGAGAGTGTCTGGTACGGGGGTCCGGTTGACCGTAACAACCCTGACGCCCTAAAGTACCTGCCGGAAATCCGGCGTCTTATTTTTGCCGGGGAGATCCATAAGGCGGAAAAACTGGCCTTGCTGGCCCTGGCGGGGATACCCGAAAGCCAGCGGCCTTATCAATCCCTGGGCGATTTATGGCTCCATTTTGACGGGCATGACGAAAAGGAAGAAAAAATCGAAAGTTACCGCCGGGAACTGGACTTAAACACCGCCGTCGCCCGGGTCTTCTATACCTATAACAATATTACTTTCCACCGGGAACTCTTTGCCAGTGCGCCCGACAGGGTATTGGTCATCCGGCTTTCCGCCGATCAGCCGGGGCAGATCAGTTTTTATGCCGTACTGAACAGGGGCAAGTACTATGAGCACGCCAAGCCTTTGGGCTCCGACACCCTGGTGATGAGGGGCAACTGCGGGGGCGGAGTCGCGCGCACGCACGCGGTTAACTTTCGTGTTGCTCTTCGCGCCGTTCCGGAAGGGGGAAGAGTTTACACTATTGGTGAAAACCTCGTGGTTGAAGGAGTCGATGCCGTTACCTTGCTTGTGGCAGGCGAAACCAGCTACCGGCATAGGAATCCGGAAAAAGCCTGCCTGAAGATATTAGCTGCGGCTGCGGGCAAGCCGTATGAAGTTTTGTACCGGCGGCATCTCCAAGATTACCAGTCCTTTTTCCACCGGGTGGAGCTGGAATTGACGGATCAAACCGTTCCATCCGAGCCGGAAGCCGGACTGGAAGCCGGGCTGGAAACCGGGCAAAAGACAAGGCAAGAGACCGGACCTGAAACCGGGTTAGAAATGGGGGCGGAAACCGGACCGGAGACCCTGCCTACGGATGAAAGGCTGGAAAGAATAAAAAGAGGCGCGGACGACCCCGGCCTGGTAGAGCTTTATTTTCAATTCGGCCGGTACCTCCTGCTCAGTTGCAGCCGGCCGGGCTCCTTACCCGCCAACCTTCAGGGCCTCTGGAACCAGGAGATGTTACCGCCGTGGGAGAGCAAATACACGATTAATATCAATACCCAAATGAACTACTGGCCGGCGGAAACCTGTAACCTTCCGGAGTGTCACCGGCCGCTTTTGGAGCATATTAAGCGCATGCGCAAGCCCGGCCGCCGTACCGCCAAGGTGATGTACGGCTGCCGTGGTTTTGTCGCCCACCACAACACGGACATCTGGGGCGACACCGCCCCCCAGGATCTTTACCCGCCGGCTTCCTTTTGGCCTATGGGAGCGGCCTGGCTCAGCCTGCACCTGTGGGAACATTATCATTTTAGTGGTGACCGGAGATTTTTAAAAAAAGCCTACCCGGTAATGAAAGAAGCGGCCGAGTTTTTCTTGGATTTTCTCGTTCCCGATTCCCGGGGCCGCCTGGTAACCTGCCCCTCGGTCTCTCCGGAGAATACGTACATTTTGCCTGACGGGGAAAGGGGCTCTCTTTGCGCGGGTCCGGCCATGGACAGCCAGATTCTCCATACCCTCTTCACCCACTGCATAAAAGCAGCGGAAATCCTGGGGTTGGACTCCGCTTTCCGTGAGAAACTACGGGCTTGCCTCTCCCGCCTTCCCCAACCGGAAATCAGCAAAGACGGGCGCCTTCAGGAGTGGGCGGAAGATTACGAGGAAGCCGAACCAGGCCACCGCCATATCTCTCATTTATTTGCCCTGCACCCGGGGAATATGATCAGTCCCCGTCACACCCCGGAACTGGCCGCGGCAGCCAGAAAAACCCTGGAAACAAGGCTGGCTTGCGGCAGCGGGCATACCGGTTGGAGCCGGGCCTGGATCATTAATTTCTGGGCTCGCCTTGAAGACGGGGAGAAAGCCGGAGCAAACCTTATGGAACTGCTGAAAAACTCCACCCTGCCCAATTTGTTCAATACCCATCCCCCATTTCAGATTGACGGCAATTTCGGGGGTACAGCCGGGATCGCCGAAATGCTGCTTCAGAGCCATACCGGTGAAATCACCCTTCTACCTGCTCTTCCAAAAAACTGGTCAAAGGGCCATATAAAAGGTCTCCGTGCCCGGGGCGGGTATGAAGTTGATTTATGGTGGGAAGACGGCCGGTTGCAACGGGCGGTAATCCGTTCCCGTTTTTCCCAGACCTGCCTGCTCCGGCCGGGCACTGCCGTGACAATAACCGATAATATTGGGAAAAGGATCGCCTTTGCCTTCGACAGCCCCGGAATTATTTCTTTCCCGGTGAAAGCGGGGGAGTGTTATCATCTGCAAACGGTTGATTGATCTTTATAGAAAAATTGAGAAGGAGTGGCAATGTGGAAAAATCGTTCATAAGCAGTCTCTTAGTAGTCTTGTTTCTCCTGGCATGTATAGCGGTAAGCGTCTCTGCTGCCGGCCAAGTTAAGCATTGGGTTGGTACCTGGGCGGCCTCACAGCAACTGGTGGAACCGCATAACATGCCCCCCAGGTCGCTGGCAAATAATACCCTCCGTCAGGTGGTGCGCGTTTCTATTGGCGGCCGACGGATTAGGTTGAAGCTTTCGAATGAATACGGCAATTCACCTCTGGAGATCAAAGCTGTACATTTGGCCCAGTCGGCAGGTTTGCACCGGATCACACCCGAGACAGGCCGGATGGTAACTTTTAATCGGAGTCAAGCAGTGACAATACCACCCGGACAGACGGTCATCTCCGATCCATTGGACTATGCATTACCCGGCCTGACAGAGATGGCGATTACGATCCACTTTGGTGAAGTACCGTCCGCCATCACCGGCCACCCGGGCTCGCGTACAACATCATATTTATCTACTACCAGCGCGGTTGATTTAGAGCGGATGCCCTCGCCGGTGACAACAGAACGTTGGTACATTATTTCCGGGATCGACATTTGTACAGAGAATTTGCAAGCGGCAGCCGTGGTTACGTTAGGAGATTCAATTACTGATGGCCGGGGTTCAACCCCCAACTTCAATAACCGTTGGCCTGATATTCTTGCCGAACGTTTACAAGCGAATGAGGCCACGGCCCATATCAGTGTGCTGAACCATGGCATTGGCGGCAATGCCGTCCTGGCGGGCGGATTGGGGCCTACAGTATATAGGAGATTCAAGCGCGATGTGTTGGAGCAAAACGGGGTCCGTTACCTCATTATTCTTGCCGGTGTCAATGATATCGGGGGAAGCCATTCCCCACTCATCGCCCAGCAGTTGATCAATGCTTTCAAGAGATTTGTGGAGCAGGCGCATGAACATAATATCTATGTTTACGTGGGAACCATCTTGCCCTTTGGCGGCTCGGGATACTACAACCCCGTCAGGGAAGAGGTACGCCAGACCGTAAACAACTGGATCAGAACGAGCGGTGTCTTTGATGCAGTGATTGATTTTGATTTGGCGCTAAGGGATCCGGAATACCCGGAGTTTCTGGACCCTGCTTACGACAGTGGTGATCACTTGCATCCCAATGCCGCCGGGTACCGGCGTATGGGAGAGATTATTGATTTGACCCTTTTCACCAAATAAGAGAGTGGTTTATGGGCGCAATGTGAGGAAAGAAACGGTCCCCGGTGAGATCTCTCCGGGGACCGTTTCTTTTTTTATTCAGTTTTTCACTTGCGAACCTTTAACTTCGAATCCCAGGGCGGCGATGGCCTTTTCAGCGTCTGCCACTGATACTTTTTCCTCATCAAAGTCAAACTTCACTTTGCTTGCGTTAAACAGCACCTTTACACTTTCCCTTTCTACACCGTTCAATGCTTTTACTGCATTTTCAATCTTTTGTGCGCACGACGGGCAGGACAATGTTTCCAACTGGATTGTGGCTTTTTTCACTTCTCTCCCTCCTTTATAATCTTTATTTTTCTAAACACCTTACTTATTCACAGTATTTCATTGTTTTGCGGTGAACTCTTTATATTGAATGATTGGTTCCTTAGTCTCTGCAGGATTTCCATTTTTTAATGCCTTAACTTGTACTGGAGAAGCCGCATTCCATTGAGAATTACCGCCAAAATGCTGGCTTCATGGACCAACATGCCAATTGACATGTTCATCCATTCGCTAAAAATTAAACTTGCCAGCAGGGCCAAGACAACTCCTACGGCGATCAGAATATTCTGGCGCATATTTCCCGCTGTTGCTTTGGCCAAACCCAGGGCATGGGGTAAGCGGCGGAAATCCGAATTCATCAGGACAACATCGGAGGTTTCAATGGCCACGTCGGTGCCGCCGCCCATGGCAATCCCGATTTGTGCCCGGGCCAGTGAAGGACTGTCATTTACCCCGTCGCCTACAAAAGCGACGGTGTGGCCTTGGGCTATTAACTCTTCGACATATGCCGCTTTCTCTTTTGGCAGCATATCTCCGTGGGCTTCTGTCAGCCGGAGTTCGCGCGCGACCAAATCAACTGTTCCTTGGTTGTCTCCGGAAAGAACCACCAGGTTTTTCACGCCTAGTTTCTTCAATCTTTGCAGATCCTCTTTTACTCCCGGGCGGATTTGGTCGCGAATACCCAAGAGTACCTTTAGTTCACTATCGATGGCGGCTAAAACAAGGGAGTTGCCGTTCGCTTCGAAGCGGGCGATCCCGGCACGGGCCTTTTCGTCCAAAAGAACATTCTCCCGCTCCATGAGGGCGACATTCCCGACGGCAACCCGGCGCCCGTTGACTTGGGCGACAACCCCGGCCCCCTTTATCACAAGGGTTTTTTCCACTGGATACAGTTTTGTCTCCCCGATGTATTCGACAACGGCAGCGGCCAGGGGGTGGTCTGACTCCTTTTCCACACTGGCAAGGTAAGCCAATATCTCTTCAACATCTTCGGCGTAGAATTCTTCCTCCGTTACTTTGGGCTTGCCCATTGTCAAGGTGCCGGTCTTGTCAAAAATGATGGTATCAACCTTGCTGAAATCGTCAACAACTTCGCTGCCTTTGAGAAGAACACCGTGGCGTGCGCCGTTGCCAATGCCCGCAACATTTGATACGGGTACGCCGATCACCAATGCCCCCGGGCATCCCAAAACCAGGATTGTAATGGCAAGCTCAATGTTTTGGGAAAAGATCCAGACGATAAAGGCAAGTACTAAAACTGCGGGGGTGTAATATTTTGCGAACCTGTCGATAAACCGTTCGGCTTTGGATTTTGAATCCTGTGCTTCTTCAACCAGCTCAATAATCCGGCCAAAGGTGGTATCTTCACCCACACGGTCGGCTACAATTTGCAGGGTTCCATTTTCTAAAATAGTTCCGGCATACACGTTTGCACCCTTCTCTTTGCCAACAGAAAGAGACTCGCCGGTGATGCTGGCCTCATTGATGTAGCCTTCTCCCGACAGAACACTGCCGTCAACAGGGACCTTTGCGCCGGTTTTCACCAGCAAAACATCGCCCACGGCAACTTCGTCTATTTTCACTTCGACAAATTCACCGTTTTCCATTTGCTTTAAGGCGCTTTCCGGCGCCATTTCCGTCAATTCTTTAATGGCGGAACGCGTCTTGTTCAAAGTCCGCTGTTCAAGAAAAGCGCCGAACAAGAATAAGAAGGTAACAATGGCCGATTCTTCAAGGTTTTTTATTAAAAACGCGCCGGTAACTGCGATGGTAACTAAAAGATCGATACTGACAACCTTAACCTTTAATGCCTGGTAGGCTTGGATGGCAATGGGCGCCACTCCCATAATTGAGGCAACCGCCAGGGACCAGACAGCCAGAACTTCATTTTTGAAGCCCAGTTTACTGATGAAGGCAACCACAATTGAAATGCCGCTAATCAACATTATCTGTTTTTTCTTACTCAATATGAACCTTTGCAAATCCTTACCTCCTTTCTTCTCACCGCTATATCCTGGTCTCTTCCGGCGAGTATATTATAGACCGCCTTCAGGGTAATTATCTCCTGAACCCCTGCCCCAACCGGTATATGCTTTTTCAGTGAGGATCCATATTGTCAATTTGTCTTTATTGTAATAGAATAATGACAATAAAGCGGTAACCGGGGTTACCAAGAGACGAGGGTGATCAAAATCTTTACCGAATGGGAGAGACCATTGGCGGCCTGTCGGTTATTTGCCGGGGTTAACGGTGAAGAACTGAAGGTGATGTTAGAATGCTTAAATCCGGCGGTACGTAGCTACAGAAAGGATGAGTATTTATCGGTTCAGGGTGACGATCTGTATGGATTAGGCGTCTTGCTCGAAGGGGAAGCAATGGTTGTTAAGGAGAACGCCGCCGGAGAAAGAGTGATTATGGCGGTTTTAGGCGCAGGAGATATTTTCGGGGAAACCGCGGCCTTCTCCAGGGCGGGAAAATGGCCGGCTTCCGTCGTTGCCCAAGGGGATTGCAAAGCGTTTTTTTTGCCTCCGCATAAGATCACCGGTAATTGCCAAAGGCAATGTCCCAGCCACCGGCGGTTAATCACCAATATGCTGAGAATTGTATCAGACAAGGCCCTGGCGCTAAATAAAAAAGTGGAATATTTGACGATTAGGAGTATGCGAGGTAAGATCAGCGCCTTTCTCCTTGAACAATATGAAAAACAGGGGTCGGCCACTTTCATACTACCTCTGAAACGTAACGAGATGGCGGAGTTTTTGAATGTGGCGCGGCCTTCTCTCTCCAGGGAGATGTGTAGAATGAGAGATGAAGGGATAATTGATTTTCATCAATCCACAATCAAAATCAAGGATCTGGAAGCGCTAAAGAGTATGATCGAGTAAACGGTTTCGCGCGCGCGCCACCGGCAACACTGAAAATCCAACGGGTCGCCGGTATGAATATTAAAACAAAAAAATCCATGGTACGCTCTTTGCATAAGGGATACGGAAAAGGGAAGCAAAAGACTACAGGCTAAAGATCCGCAATCAAAAAAGGAAAATACCGAAAAAGGGCGAATGATTAGAGTCATGGTGACAAATGGGCTGGAGGCAAGAAGAGCTCGCGCGTTTAGGCGCGATCTGTCATTATATCGAAAAAGGGGGAAAAATTTTGGGGTAGCAGATGTCCAGGTTGTCCTGGCAATGGTTATTTACATGTTAATCGTTATTGGGATTGGGTTTTTTTATGCCCGCCGGGCAGGGGAAAGCACGGCCAATTTTTTGATTGGCGGGAGAAAAATCGGTCCTTGGGTTACCGCCATGGGGGCGGAGGCCTCCGATATGAGCGGCTGGCTCTTAATGGGGTTGCCCGGGGTGGCCTATTTCTTTGGGCTGGCTGAAGCGATCTGGACAGCCATCGGGCTTTTGATCGGAACCTACCTGAATTGGTTGTTTGTGGCAAAAAGGCTTCGTTCATATTCGGTGGTGGCCGGCAACGCCATTACGATTCCGGACTTTTTCAGTAACAGGTTTAAGGAAGAGAAAAAAGTTGTAATGGCCATCGCCGCTCTGTTTATTTTGGTCTTCTTCACGGTTTATGCTTCCAGTTGTCTTGTTACCGTGGGTAAGCTTTTTTCCTCGTTATTTGGGGCCAATTACCAACTGATGATGGTTCTTGGCGCTGTTTTTGTGTTATTCTATACTTTTATCGGTGGTTTTCTGGCGGAAAGCGCCTCCGATTTTATGCAGGGCGTGGTAATGATTTTTGCCCTGGTAATTGTTTTTCTTACCGGAACCTCGCTGGCCGGCGGTGTGGATGCCATTATTGAGAATATCAAAAACTTCCCCGGCTTCCTGGAGTTTTTCGGCCTCGCCCAACCGGAAATGGCCGACGGCGTTCAGGTTGTAGCAGATAATCAGCCTTTATTCGGAACTCCCAGCAAATTCGACGCTTTAGCCGTAGTCTCCACCCTTGCCTGGGGGTTGGGTTATTTTGGCATGCCGCATATATTGTTGAAGTTTATGGCGATCCGGGACCCCAATGAGCTTACTCTATCGCGGAGAATCGCCACAATCTGGTGTGCCATTTCCCTGGCGGCAGCCGTAGGCATAGGACTCATGGGAAGAGCCCTTTACCCCACGGCTTTCCTCACCCCCAGTTCTGCCGAGCGAATCTTTATTCTGTTATCGCGTAATTTCTTCCCGCCCTTACTTGCCGGCATTGTGATGTCAGGGATTCTGGCGGCCACCATCAGTTCCTCCGATTCTTACCTGCTCATTGCCGCCTCGGCTTTCTCGAAAAGCCTCTATCATGGTATTTTCAAAAAAGACGCCAGCGACCGGGCGGTTTTATATGTGACCAGAATTACCTTGCTGGTCATTGCCGCAATCGCGATGATCATCGCTTTGGATGAAAACAGCATTATTTTCCGGATCGTCTCTTTTGCCTGGGCCGGTTTTGGGGCGACCTTCGGTCCGCTGATGATCTTCTCCCTCTTCTGGAAGAGGCTGAACAGGGCCGGGGCGATCGCGGGGATGGTGACCGGGGGCGGCATGGTCTTCTTTTGGAAGCTCGTCCTTAACCCGTTGGGCGGCGCTTGGGCCATCTACGAACTGCTCCCGGCTTTTGTCGCCTCCTGTCTTGCGATTGTCATTGTTACTCTGTTAACCAAAGAACCGTCAGCAGAGATCCAGGAAGAGTTCGAGCTGAGCAGATCATATGCAAAAGAAGGACAATTACCCTAGGACAGGCATCTATTATTTCCAGTCTTTCGCACTTCGCACTTGCGCCGGCCCTATGCGGCCAGGCGCAAGTGCTGTTTTGGCCCCAATCAATAACCCTTCATAATCCCCAGGCTTTTTACCAGGGGACTTTATTTGCAGAGACGGATTCTTTTATGAAGGGATGGGGCTATACGAGCAATCTTCACTCGGAAGGTAACGCCGGAAAATGGGGAAGTAATAAAAAAGAGGGAATTGACAGAAAACCTATTGGTGAAGGGAATACATCCGCCAGGTGAATATTGAAAAATTGGGTTTGTACCCCGGGTGCAAGCTGCGGCTATGGTATGATATAATATTGAGAACAGGTTTATCCATGCCTCTGACAAGTTAGACTGGGTACAGACTGGGGTGGAATAGCTCTTGATCCGGAGAATTGCCAAATCCAAAGCAACCCGGTTTTTTCTTGCCTTCTTGCTCTTTGTCTACCTGAATAACAGCTCTTTTTTTGTCCCGAGAAAGGACGGAAAACCCTTGCTCCTTGCCCACCGGGGGCTGGGGCAGACCTTCCCCATGGAAGGGATCACAGGGGAGACCAATACCGCACGGATTATTTATGAGCCGGAACATCCGTACCTGGAGAATACCATCCCTTCAATGGAGGCGGCTTTTCGGGCCGGCGCCGATATTGTTGAGTTTGATGTGCATCCGACTAAAGACGGGCAGTTTGCCGTCTTTCATGACTGGATCCTTGATTACCGCACCGACGGGCAGGGGGTGACCAGAGAGCATACGCTGGCGGAGCTGAAAAAATTGGATATCGGTTACGGCTATACCGCCGACGGGGGAAAGACCTACCCTTTCCGCGGTAAAGGGGTCGGCTGTATGCCCTCTCTCCAGGAAGTTCTTGATTATTTCCCCGGCCGGTCCTTCCTTATCCATATCAAAAGCGATGACCCGCAAGAAGGGGAACTGATGGCCGATTTCCTGCAGGCGCTGCCTGAGGAGCGCCTGGCCCGGTTAACGGTTTACGGGGGAGATAGGCCCGTGGCTCTCCTTAAGGAGAGGCTCCCGCAGCTCCGGGTGATGTCCATGGCCACGCTGAAAAGGGCTTTGCTCTCCTATGCCCTTCTGGGCTGGACAGGGTATATCCCGCCGGCGATCCGGGGTACCCAGCTTCACCTGCCCTTAAAATATGCCCGTTACCTTTGGGGCTGGCCACACCGCTTTCTGTCGCGGATGGAGGCGGTGGACACCAGGGTTATTCTGGTTTTGGGGGACGGCAAGTGGTCGGAGGGTTTTGACCGGGTGGAGGATCTGCAACAATTGCCGGTCCATTATACCGGCGGGATTTGGACCAACCGGATCGACAGGATCGGACCGGTTTTTGCGGAGCGGTCACGGCAACCGGATATGCGCCCGGAAGAGCAGTAAATCCCACCGGAGGGGTCAGCCGCCAATCCGTCGGCTTGTGAAGATAAGACCTACAGCTCACGGAGGGCCGTCAGGACCGCCGGGCCAACCTCCGCCCGCTTGTCCGTACAAGACGGCATAATCAAGGGATTACCGTGAATCCCGCCGGTTGACGCCGGATAAAAGGGGTGTTTTCCTTGTCTAAACTGCTAAAATATATCAAACCGTACTGGAAAACAGCGTTGCTCGCCCCGGTCTTGATGATGATTGAAGTGGCCGGAGATCTTTTGCAACCGGTAATAATGGCGAGGATTGTCGATGACGGGGTGGCGCGGGGCGACTTAACCTTTGTCCTGCGGTACGGGGCGTTGATGATCGGGATCGCCTTGATTGGCCTGACGGGCGGGTGGGGCTGCGGTATTGCTTCTACTGTGACGGCCATGAATTTTGCTGCGGATTTACGCTCGCGGTTGTACCAGAAAATCCAGCAGCTTTCCTTCGCCGCTCTTGACAGGTTTAAAACCGAATCGTTGATCACAAGGTTGACCAATGACGTGACACAGGTCCAGATTATTGTCATGATGTCCCTGCGTATGCTGGTACGGGCGCCCTTGCTTGCCGCCGGCAGCCTGTTGATGATTTTGCTGATCAATATAAAAATGGCCCTTATTCTCGCGGTGGCCCTGCCTTTGCTCCTCTTTAGCGTGATTTTTATTATCCGCAAAGGGCTGCCCCTCTTCCGTCTTGTCCAGGAGAAGTTGGATAAGGTTAACGGTGTGATCAGGGAGAACCTGAACGGGGTGCGCGTGATTAAGGCGTTTGTCCGGGGAGACCGGGAAAAGAAGAGGTTTACCGTAGCCAATGACGAGCTGATCCGGGTGAACAAGAAGGCGGCCCGGTTGATGATTTTGATGCATCCGGTCACCATGACCATAATGAACTGCTCCATGGTGGCGGTCCTTTGGTTCGGAGGGAAACAGGTGGCCGGCGGGAGTTTGCAGATCGGCGAGGTTATTGCCTTGATCAATTATTTCTCCCGGATCTTGTTTGGCTTTACTATGGTCACATTTATGCTGATGGGGGTCTCCCGGGCCCGGGTCTCTGCCAACCGGATCAATGAAGTCCTCGAAGCCGGGGTGGAGATCGCAGATGCGCCGGGGGTTTCTGTTGAACCGGTGAGAACCGGAGATGTGGTCTTTGCCGATGTCACCTTCCAATACCAAAAGAAAGGCCGGCCGGTGCTTGACGGGATCAACCTCTCGGTTAAACACGGCGAAACCGTAGCGATTCTTGGGACGACTGGAGCCGGTAAAACTACCCTTGTCAACCTGATCCCCCGGCTTTATGAGGTAACAAAAGGCCGGATTCTCGTGGACGGGAGGGATATAAGAGGGATTAAACTCCACGTTTTACGGGATGGGATCAGTATGGTACCGCAAAATCCGCTGCTGTTTACAGGGTCAGTTAAAGAAAACATCCGGTGGGGGAAGCCGGATGCTTCCGAGGAAGAGGTGATTGCCGCGGCCAAAGCCGCGCAAGCCCATGATTTCATCATGAAACTCCCGCAAGGTTACGACAGCATGCTGGGGCAAAGGGGAGTGAACCTCTCCGGCGGGCAAAAACAGCGGTTGGCCATTGCCCGGGCGATTGTTAAAAAACCGAAGATTTTAATTTTGGATGACAGCACCAGCGCGCTAGATCTGAAGACCGAATACCGGCTCCGCATCGCTCTGCAAAAACTCCTTAAAGAGACGACTTGCTTTATTATCACCCAACGAATCACTACGGTACTGGGGGCGGATCAGATCGTTCTCTTGGATAAAGGGCGGATCGCCGGTTGCGGGAGTCATGAGGAATTGCTGCGGACGAACCCTCTTTATCAAGAGATCTACCGGTCGCAGATGGGGGAGGAGGGTGTGGCCAATGTCTAAAGAAAGACAGGTATCAACCGGATTTTCCCGGCCGCTGCCCGGGCC
Source organism: Bacillota bacterium (assembly GCA_012735195.1). Classification (GTDB taxonomy): domain Bacteria; phylum Bacillota; class UBA4882; order UBA10575; family UBA10575; genus JAAYGG01. The sequence goes on along the minus strand of JAAYIC010000004.1, from coordinate 21,078 downwards.
GGGGAGACCCGGGGGACACGGGCCCGGTGGAGGGCGGTTTTTTGCTCCGGTCGGGAAGCCGGAAAACACCAAAGGGACTTTACTGCGTTTATGGGCTTATTTGCGGGAACAAAAGGGGATCCTCTTTGTCGTATTTATATTGGTAGCCGTCAGTTCCGTGCTTAGCCTGGCCACCCCGTTTTTAATGGGGAGGGCGGTTGACCGCTATATCCTTCCCCAAGACTTTCAAGGACTCCTTTACATCTCCCTGCTCATGTTGGGTCTGTACTTCCTGGCTTCATCTACGGTTTTTCTACAAAACTACTTTATGGTCGGGGTTTCCCTGGAAACCGTCAGGAACCTCCGGAAGGACCTTTTTGCGCAGTTACAGGTCCTGCCGTTGGCTTTTTTTGACAACCGGCCCCATGGGGAGATCATGAGCAGGCTCACCAATGATGTGGATAATGTAAGCAATGTGCTAAATACCAGTATCATTTCGGTCTTTTCCAGTGTAATAATTTTGGCGGGTTCAGTGGTGATGATGGTTTACCTGAGCCCGGTGCTGACTCTGGCCAGCATGATTATTATTCCGTTGCTCTTTGTTTTCACCCGGATAATCACCGGTTATACCAGGGAGTTTTTTTCCAGGCAACAGGCGCGCTTGGGAGATTTGAACGGTTTTATTGAAGAGACCATCTCCGGGCAGAGAGTGGTGAAGATCTTTAACCGGGAAGCGGCCTGCCTCCAGGATTTCCAACGGCATAATGAAGAACTGAAAAAAGCAGGAATCCGGGCGCAGGTTTTCTCCGGGCTGATCGGGCCCTTGATGAACCTCCTGAATAATCTCGGTCTTGCTTTGATCGCCGCTGTCGGCGGGGTGCTTGTCATCAAGGGTTCCATTTCTGTAGGGGTGATCCTTAGTTTCATTAATTATACCAGGTTTTTCACCCGTCCCCTCAACGAACTGGCGAACCAGATTAACCTGATCCAGTCGGCGATTGCCGGAGCGGAAAGGGTATTTGCGGTAATGGATGAAGAGGCCGAATCCGAAGAAGGCCTTTCCCCGGTGCAACCGGAGAAGTTCGACGGCAGGATTGTCTTTAAAAATGTCTCCTTTGGTTATAAAAAAGATGCCCCGGTCTTGAAGGATATCAATTTGTCCGCCTCACCCGGGCAGGTGATCGCCCTGGTGGGACCGACCGGCGCCGGGAAGACGACCATTATCAATCTGTTGGCCCGCTTTTATGACCCCGAACAGGGGGAGATCCTCCTGGACGGCTGGGAACTGCGCCGGTTGAAACGGGAGAAACTCCGTTCCGCCCTGGGCATTGTCCTGCAGGATACCTATTTGTTCGCAGATACGGTGCGGGAGAATATCCGTTACGGAAGGCTGGATGCTTCTGATGAAGAGGTGGAAGAGGCTGCCAGGATCGCCAATGCCGAACAGTTCATTCTCCGGTTGCCGCAGGGGTATGAGACGGTCCTGGCGGAGAACGGGGAAGACTTAAGCCAGGGGCAGAAGCAGCTTTTGGCCATCGCCCGGGCGATCCTGGCCGACCCGCGGGTACTGATTCTGGATGAAGCCACCAGCAATGTGGATACGCGCACGGAGTTCCAGATCCAAACGGCAATGCTGGCTTTGATGAAGGGGCGGACCAGTTTTGTCATTGCCCACCGTTTAAGTACCATCCGTAATGCCGATCATATTTTGGTCGTCAACAACGGCAAGATTATTGAGAGCGGCAAGCACCGGGAGTTAATGGAGAGAAAAGGGTTCTATTATGACCTGTATAGCAGTCAATTCCGGGGCGAGGCCCCTTTGGCGAGCGGAATTCCTTGATCGCGCGCGCTGCCGGCCTTTGGCCCTGAGGAGAAGCATCCTCAGGGCCAGATTTATTTGGCGGTAATTCAAGGAGAATGGCGGCAGGAGGGCGGCAAGAAAGCGACAGGATGGGGATGGCGTCAAAATAGGTTCTCAATTTGCGTCCGGTTCTCAGCCTGCGTCCATCCCGGAAGCGTCAAGGGCTTTTCCGTTTCCGGCATTTCCCTTTTCCACCAGGAGTGTCCGGGTGGGCAGGGCAAATTTTATCCCCCTCCGGGTGAATTCTTCCTTAATCGTCAAGTTGATTTGTTGCTGGATATCTGCATATTGCCGGTAATTTCCGGATAAAACGTAATAGACGACTTCAAAGAGGAGACTGTAGTCCCCGTACTCAATAAAGTGGGCCCGGTCAAAACGGGTGCCTTCGATCCCTTTAATGATCCCGGTGATGAGCTCCGGGATCTCCTTCAACTGTGCCGGGGCTGTATCGTAGGTGACGCCGATCCTGAAGGAAATCCGCCTTTCTTTCATATGTTTGTAATTCCGCACCCGGGAGTTGGTCAGATCGTTATTGGAAAAGACGATCTGCTCCCCGCTAATGCTCCGTAGGCGGGTGGTTTTCATCCCGATATACTCCACTGTTCCCCTATACTCGCCAACCACAATGAAATCGCCAATCTCAAAGGGCCGGTCAAAGAAGATCGTAAAATAGCTGAAGAGGTCGGCGAGCACCGCCTGGGCGGCAAAGGCCACCGCCACACCGCCAATACCTAAACCGGCCAGTAGTCCAGAGACTTTTACTCCGAAATTATCTAAGAGGACAAGGAGGGCAATCCCCCAGGCGATCACCTTGATCCCCACAATGAAGACGCTGAGGATGTTTTTTCTGGTTTGGTCCCCTTTCTTCAGAAAGTGGGATTTCAGGCCGTAGCCGGCGGCATCCAGGAGGAAGCTGACACTATAAAAGACCAGGATGATACTGCCCGTGGTCCGCAGGATTTTCCCCCCGAGGGGGCCGAGGGAAAGGACGGTGAAGCCCAGGTATAAGGCGGCGAAATAGAGTAATGGGATTAAGCGCCTGCGCAGGGCCTTAAGGAGAAAATCATCATAGGTGGAGGCGGTTTTTTTTACCCACTGCCCGGCACGGGCAAAAAAGATTCTTTTGAGCAATTGGATGATAATGATACCGGCAAGAAAGAGGGTGACGGCGAATAAATAATCGATGAGCCGGTTATTGAGAAACTCTAAATATAGCAGTTCAGGCCACATACAAATCCTCCTTTCCGTCCGGAGTCTTTACGGGTCTCTTCGACAGGAAACCGGAAATTCCTTTATGGTAGGAGATGGGGAGATAATGGCGAATAATTGTTTATTATGCACGGACACTCGTACGGTCCATGAGACGCGCGCACGCGCGCGAGATAATGCATGGGGCCTGTACGGGGTACGGGAGATTGGGAAACGCGGCGGCATTTGGCAGAGGAGGGCGTTTTCAAAAGGAGGACATTTTCATGAAAATGACGGGCAGGGTTTTGCTGGTCTCCATTCTTCTTTTTTGCGCTGTTTTCAACGGGTATGAGTTTCCATCCGGCAGGCGGCAAAAGGTCAAGACTGGGATACGAAGGGAAATCACAGCAACCGGCGGCCGCGTGTACGCAGGCGTTGACTGGGGTGAAGACTTAATGAAGACGATTGTTGAACAGAAAATCAGTAAGCGGATTCACATCAATCAACTGGGCTACCGGCCGCAAGACCGGAAGGTTGCGGTCATTGACGGGCACGGCGGTGAATTTTTTCTTGTCCGGGTTGGTTCGGAAGATGAACAAGAAGTGGTTTTTACCGGCATGACCACGGAAAAGCCGGTGAATGACGGGGCTTCCGGGGCGCAGCTTTACTATGCCGATTTTTCCCAGGTGACAGAGAACGGCCGCTATTTTCTCTACCTTCCCGGCGTGGGCAGATCATATCCTTTCCGCATCGACCCGGAGGTCTACCGCGAGGCAAAAAAGGCTCTTTTGAAGATGATGTACTATCAACGGTGCGGTATTGCCCTGGAGCCTAAATATGCCGGGAACTGGAGTCATAAGGCCTGCCATTTGAAGGACGCTTTTTTCTTTGACGACCGGAACCAACATAAGGATACAACCGGCGGCTGGCATGATGCGGGTGATTTCGGGAAGTATACCGTACCCGCAGTGGTGACCCTGGCCGATCTCTTGCTGGCCTATGAATTGTTCCCCGAGGCTTTCTGCGATTCTTTGCATATCCTGGAGAGCGGAAACGGGATCCCCGATCTCTTGGACGAGTGCCGTTATGCCCTGGACTGGCTCTTGAAGATGCAGGACCCGGCGACGGGCGGGGTCTATCATAAGGTATCAACCAAGAAGTTTCCCGGTTTCATCATGCCCGAGGCGGATCTGAACCGCCGTTATATTACAAAGGTCTCGCCTTCGGCCACCGGCGGTTTTGCCGCGATTATGGCCGCCAGTGCCCGGATTTATTCCGGTATTGATCCGGAATTCGCCGGCCGGGCACTGGCCGCGGCGGAGAAGGCCTGGCAATGGCTGGAAGATAACCCCGATGCGCCCAATTTCAAAAACCCGCCCGGGATGGAGACCGGGGAATACGGGGACTGGAACAACCAGGACGAGCGTTTTTGGGCCGCAGTGGAGTTGTATCGAGCAACCGGCAAGGAGTTATACCACAGCTATGTTCTCCTCAGCCACCGGGCGAACCTTGATCTGACCGCACTGGGCTGGCAAAGTGTGGGCGGGTTTGGCGTTGTTTCCTATCTGCTTATGGATGAAGGGAGGCAAAACCAAAGGATCGCCGGTTTCTTACGAAAAGAACTGCTCAGGCACGCCCGGATTCTGGCCCTCCGGGCCGGCAACGACGGTTATGGGCTTTCTCTGACCGGCAATGATTATTACTGGGGAAGCAACGGCCTGGTTATGAGACGGGCGATGACCCTGATCATTGCCAACCTCTTGGCCCCGGAGGAGGAATATATTCAGATAGCCCAGGACCATCTCCACTACCTGTTCGGGCGTAATGTCTTGGGGAAGTGTTATGTTACCGGCTTCGGCGGTAACCCGGTGCTGAACCCGCACCACCGCCCGTCCGGCGCTGATAGTGCTAAGGCGCCGATACCCGGGATGGTGGCGGGCGGGCCCAACAGCAGGCTTCAGGACCCAACTGCTCAGAGATATTTGCGCAGGAACGACCCGCCGGCCCGGGCCTACATTGATCATCAGGGGAGTTGGTCCACCAACGAGGTGACAACCTACTGGAATTCACCGGCGGTCTTTGTCACCGCCTATTTCGACCGCTGATCCGGTCTATACCCAACCCGTATTGGAAGGGGCATTTGCGGGTTGGAGCAGGAAATTGGTGGTTATTGGCGAATGTTGAATAATATTATAAATCTTGATGTAATAGTAATATTTTGATTTTACTTAAGGGAGGAGTGGAGCGGATGAGTGTACGTGGATGCGCGTGTAAGCATGCGCACAGAAGACTGTTCTTTTTACTTTACTTATCGCCGTAGCCTGCATGGCGTTGCTTTTTCCCGGCTGCCGGTCTACTAAAGTTGAGTCAAAGACCGGCCAATATGATGAAATTGAGGTTGCTTCCGGGTTCCTGCTGCTCAGTAATATGTGGGGGACAGTAGCAGCGACTGATCAGAAAATCTGCCTTTATGATGACGGGAGCTATGGCTGGGAATGGGAGCGGGGGGATTCTGGTGTAAGTAATCCCAATTACCCTGAGATAATCTACGGTGTAAAACCATGGGGACAAGGGGTAGCCGGGGGAACTTTATACTTGCCCAAACAACTGAAAGATATCAACTCTTTACTGATGGAGCTGGATTTTGATTATAAGGTGACAGTGACCAATGAAACCGGCTGGTGGTGTGTTACTGTAGAACTTTACTTAACTAGCGAAAAACCCACCCCCGGACAGGATCTTAGCGGAACAATATTCGATGAGGTCATGATTTATTTCGACTGGAAGGGAGAGCCGGTAGGATCGGAACAACAAAATCACATCGAGGATGAAGGCTACTCATATGTTTGGACCACAATGGAAGACAATTGGGGCAACGGATGGCGTTACAGCCAATTCAGGATCAGAGAGAAAGGAAAAATTCCGGAAAAAGTAAATCTAAAACTCTTCCTCGATTTTATTAAAGATACATACGGGAGAAGCGGCGACCTCTGGCTGGGCGCGGTGGAATTCGGAATGATGTACTACGATCATACAGCTGGCCACGGCCTGGTCAAAAAGCTCGATTACATCATAAACGGGGAAAGAGTGAGCTCGGGCCGCCGGTGATCCCGCCCGGGGCAAGAAGCCAATTTACCGGGCGGCCGGCAAGATTGGCTCAGTGATTATCAGTGGGATTGCCAGATGGTCAATTAGGGATATTGGCAGAATTTTCACGCAACCGGCGGGCCTCTTGTTAAAACCTTCGAAGTATGATATACTATGGGCGATTGAGATTTTCCAAGAAGGAGTGGGCGCGACCCACTCTTTCATCTTATCGACCTGATCTGACAAAGGGAAAGAAGAGGGAGAATGATGGAGGAGAAAAAATCCCCGTTAAGGGAGATTGTGGAGCAGGCCGGGGCGGAACTCGGTTACGAAGTGGTTGATCTTCTCTTTACCAGGGAAGGCTCCCGCCGGGTGCTGAGGGTCTTTATTGATCGCCCCGAAGTGATAACGATTAAGGACTGCGAGGCTTTCAGCGGGCATTTGAGCGCTGTTTTGGATGAAAAAGATCCGATTTCCGGCGCGTATCTGCTGGAGGTTTCTTCACCCGGGATTGACCGGCCTTTAACCAAACCCGAACACTTCCGGAGGTTTGCCGGAGAACCGGTGGAATTAAGGCTCTACTCTCCCTGGCAGGGACGGAAGACGATAAAAGGGGTGCTTGCCGGGTGGTCCACAGAGGAAGACGGTACGGTTTTGGTTGAGGCTGGCGGCGAAAAGCTGGCCATACCCTGGCGAATGGTGGCCAAAGCCCGTTTGGATCCGGAATTTTAAGGCCTGTAAAGTAAGGAATAAGGGAGGAAAATCAGGAAATGAACCGCGATTTGGTTGAAGACTTGGCGGTGGTGGAAAAAGAAAAGGGCATCTCCAAAGAGATTCTAATCGATGCTATTGAATCGGCGCTTACTTCCGCCTACAAAAAAGACCAAAAAGGAGCACAGAGGGTTAGGGTTCAACTGGACCCGGAGACCGGCGACTTCCGGGTTTTTACCTACAAAACTGTAGTGGAGGAGAAAAAGGACGACGCCGCGGAAATAAGCCTTGCCGAAGCAAAAGCCATTGACCCCCAATACCAGCTCGGAGATGAAGTAGAAATCGAAATTTTCCCCAAGGAGTTCGGCCGTATTGCGGCACAAACCGCCAAACAGGTAGTGGTGCAAAGGATCCGCGAGGCGGAACGTGCCTTAATCTATGAGGAGTATTCCTCCCGGGTCGGCGATATTATTACCGGTGTGATCAGGCGTTTCGAGCAGAAAACGGTCTTTATTGATCTCGGACGGGCGGAGGCAATTTTGCCTGCGGGTGAACAGATCCCGGGCGAACGTTACGAGCAGGGGGCAAGGATCAAAACCTACCTGGTAGAGGTGAAAAAGACCACCAAAGGACCGCAGATTATCCTCTCCCGGACCCGGAACGGTCTTTTGACAAGACTTTTGGAGCTTGAGGTTCCGGAGATGCAAGAAGGGATCGTGGAGATCAAAGCGGTCGCCAGGGAACCCGGGGTCCGTTCAAAGGTGGCGGTTTACAGCAAATACGAAAATGTTGACCCGGTAGGGGCCTGCGTGGGAACCCGGGGTTCCCGTATCCAGATGATTGTCCGGGAATTAAGGGGTGAGAAGATCGATGTCATCCCCTGGCAACCCGAACCGGAGCTTTTTATTATCCGGGCGATGAGTCCGGCCCGGGTCTACGATGTTAAGCTTCTTCCCAGTAAAAAAGTGGCGCTGGTTATTGTTCCCGACAACCAGCTTTCTCTGGCCATAGGAAAAGAAGGACAAAATGCCCGGCTGGCCGCACGGTTGACCGGGTGGAAAGTGGATATTAAGAGCGAGACCCAGGCAGAGGAGGCCCGGGAAGAGATCGAAGCCCTGCTGGAGGAGGAAAGGAACCTTCAAGCCCAGGCGGAAATGGAGCTTGAAGAGGCCTTACTCCCCGAGGTTGAGGAAGAGGAATTGGCAGAGGTTGAGGCGCAGCCTGAAGAAGAGATCTTTACCGGAGAGGAAGACGAGGAAGAGTTTGTTCCTGCCGACATTATTCCCGGGGAAATCGAGGAGATAGAAGAGGAAGAAGATGAGCAGCTGGTAAAGAAGAAGACCAAAAAACGTTCACGCCGTCGTGAGAGGTCCCGGGATTTAATGGACGAGATGGAAGAAGGAATGGATCTCTTTGAAGATATATTGAAAGAAGATGAGCCGGAGACGGTGGCGCAACCGCCGCAAGAAGAGACGGAAGTGGTCTTCAGCCAGGAGAGTAGCAGCGGGTTTACCATTGGTCAGCTTTTGGCCGATCAATTGAAAGCAAAGCTCAGCAGGGAGGGAGCGGAGGAAAAAGAACCAGGTCAGGATAAGGAGAAGAAGGGGAGTAAATCCAAGTGAAGCGGCGCGTTAAAGTCAAAAAGATCCCCCGGCGCACCTGTATCGGTTGCGGGGCAATCCGAAACAAAAAAGAGCTCTTACGTATTGTCCGCACTCCGGAGCATATGGTGCTTCTTGACCCGACAGGAAAAAAGTCCGGCCGGGGGGCATATATCTGTCCCGCAGTGGACTGCCTGGAGAAAGCCTTTAAAGGGGATTTACTCGCAAAAAAATTGGAGACAACGATTGTCCCTGGGGATAAGGAACAGCTACGGGAGCAACTGGCAACCGTGATTGCCAGTGAATAGAATCCTTTCTCTCCTTGGCTTGGCGCGGCGGGCAGGAAAAACGGTCCTGGGTTTTGACTCTACTTGTGCAGCCATGGAAAAGGGTCGTATCAGGCTGGTGATTATGGCGGGGGATACTGCGGCCAATACCCGGAAAAAGATGGAGAGAATCTGTCGCCGTCATGACGTGCCCTTTTACTATCTTTCCAACCGCGAAGAACTGGGCCGTGCCATCGGGAAACAGGCCCAAGTTGTGTTGGGGTTGCCCGCCCACGGTTTGACAGGTTTGATCATGAAAGAGCTTTCGGGTGTGGCGCAGCGCGCACCATGTGAGGATGATAAAAAATAACCGGAGGTGGTTTGATGTCGAAAAAAATACGCGTCCATGAGCTCAGTAAAGAATTGGGGATCCAGAGTAAAGATCTGATCCGCATCTTAAATGAACTGGGCGCCGGAGTAAAAAACCACATGAGTACGGTGGATGAAGAATATTTGGAACAGATCCGCCGGTCTTTCAATACTGGCGTCAAGAAAAAGCGCAAACCTGCGCAGGAAGAGAAACCGGAACCCCGGCGGAAAGAGGACGCGCACCCGCAGGCAACGGATGCTGAAAAGAAAGCGACCACCTCTTCTGGAAAAAAGCAACCGGCTGCGAAGACGGCCGTTGCAGCGAAAACCAAATCTGTAAAGGAAGCGGTTACGCAAGCAACGGCGGACCGGCCTGCCGTAAAGGGACAGCCACAGCGACCGGCTGTCTCTCCCAAAAAACAGGAGACCGCAGCTGTCACCGGTAGGAGGCCGGCGAGACCTGCCGGAGAAGAAAAGCAGAAAAAAGCCGGAGCCGCCAGTAAACCGGCAGCGCGGGTGGAGCCAAAAAAGGAACGGCCGGTTACTCCCGTTAAAACGGTTACTCCCGTTAAAAGAGAAGAGAAGCAAAAGCCGGCGGCGGGTGCGCGGGATGTGCACGGGAAAACAGTGAAGAAATTCCCGGGTAAAAAGGAGAAAGGAAAGACGCCGGCGTCGCAGGCGCAAAAGCGGCCACAGCGCCCGGGAAGAAGACCGGGCGGGAAGAGAGTCCGTCCTTCGCAACCCACCACCAACGTTAAGTCGGTGCAGATCCCCGGCAGCATTACTGTGAAAGAGTTTGCCCAGGCGATAGAGGTGGCGGCGGCCGAGGTGATTAAAAAACTGATCGCTTTGGGGGTTATGGCCGGGATTAACCAGGAGATTAATTTTGATACCGCTGCCTTGGTAGGCGAGGAGTTCGGTGTGGAGGTAACGGCCGCTCCCACAGAGGAAGAGGTCCTTCGGGTGGAAGAGATCGAAGACGACCCCGCTTCTCTCCGGCCGCGTTGGCCGGTGGTAACCATTATGGGCCATGTTGACCACGGAAAAACATCCCTGCTTGACGCCATCCGGGAATCAAATATCACCGCTTCGGAAGCCGGAGGCATTACCCAGCATATCGGCGCCTACCAAGTGGAAGTGAAGGGGAAAAAGATTACTTTTTTGGATACTCCGGGACATGAGGCCTTTACCGCCATGCGGGCCAGAGGGGCCCAGGTCACAGATATTGCCGTGCTGGTGGTGGCGGCGGATGACGGGGTGATGCCACAGACGGTGGAAGCGATCAACCACGCCAAAGCCGCCCAGATCCCGATTATTGTGGCAGTTAACAAGATTGATAAACCGGCTGCCAACCCGGACCGGGTGAAACAGGAATTGGTCCAGTACGAATTGGTCCCTGAAGACTGGGGCGGCGACACGGTCTTAGTGGAGGTTTACGCCCTTAAAAAGCAGGGGTTGGACGAATTACTCGATATGATTCTTTTGGTCGCCGAATTACGGGAGCTAAAAGCCACCCCCGACCGCCCGGCCAAAGGAACAGTGATCGAGGCCAAACTGGATAAAGGCCGCGGCCCGGTGGCTACCGTCCTGGTCCAAAACGGCACCCTTAAGGTGGGGGATACGGTTATCGCCGGGATGTTCTCCGGTAAAGTCCGGGCTCTGGTCAATGATAAAGGTAGACAGGTGAAAAAGGCCGGTCCTTCCGAGCCTGTGGAGATAGTCGGCTTGGACGATCTTCCGGAAGCCGGCGACACTTTTTACGTCACCGATGAAAAAGTCGCCCGCCAGCTGGCGGAGAAAAGGCAGCAGTTCCACAGGGAAAGAGAGATCAAAAGGCAACAACGGGTTAGCTTGGACGATCTTTTTGAACGGATTAAAGAGGGCCAGATTAAGGAGTTAAATATCATCCTCAAAGCCGATGTCCACGGGACGGTGGAGGCGACACGCCAGTCTCTAGAACAGCTTGCCACCGACGAGGTACGGGTAAGGGTGATCCACGGCGGTGTGGGCGCGGTTAATGAAAGCGATGTCATGCTGGCTTCTGCTTCCAACGCAGTGATTATTGCCTTCAATGTCCGGCCCGATCCCATCGCCAAACGCCTGGCAGAAAGGGAAAAGGTGGACATCCGCCTTTACCGGGTAATCTATAATATCATCGATGACGTGCAGAAGGCGATGGAAGGAATGCTGGCCCCCGAATACCAGGAGGTTGTCTTGGGACGGGCGGAGATCAGGGCCGTCTTTAAAGTACCAAAAGTCGGAAGTGTGGCCGGCTGCTATGTGACGGAAGGGAAGATCACGAGGAACGCCGAGGCCAGAGTGATCAGGGATAATGTCGTCATTCATGAAGGCAAGATTGAGAGTTTGAAGCGGTTCAAGGATGACGTCAGGGAAGTTGCCAGCGGTTTTGAGTGCGGTATAGGATTGGAGAAATATAACGATATAAAAGAAGGCGATATTATCGAGGCCTTCATCATCGAAGCGGTCAAGAAAACGGGAACAACCGATGCCGGAGGATGAGATTGCTCCGCGTATACGCCTTCTAGGGGGTGAGGAGATGTATGATCACCGGTCGGAACGTTTGGCAGGATTAATCAAGGAAGAACTGGGGAAACTGTTGCAAAAGGAGATAAAGGACCCCAGAATCGGTTTTGTCTCCATCACCAAGGTAAAAGTTTCCAGGGACAGGAGTCACGCCAAGGTCTATATCAGCGTCTTTGGGGACAAGAGCCAGCAGGAGAGTGCTATGGAAGGGCTGGAAAGCGCAAAGGGGTTTATCCGCCTTGAGCTTGGGAAAAGAATCCGGAGCCGTCACACTCCGGAGATCCAGTTCATCGCCGATTCCTCGTTGGAGGAGAGTGCGCGCATATTCTCGCTTTTGGACCAAATCAGCGGCGAACGGGGAGAGAAACAGCAGTGACCGGAAGAGAAGAGATCCTGCATCTCTTGGCGAAATACCATCGTTTTATACTCGGTTGTCATTTGCATCCCGATGGTGATGCCATCGGGTCTTTATTGGCCCTTGGTTTGGCGTTGGAAACCGCCGGTAAGGATGTGGCGATGGTTGTTCCCGGGGGTGTGCCGGTGATCTACCGTTTTTTAGAGGGAACAGAGAAGATTTTGCCGGCCCCTTCCCTCACCCCGGAGGTAATAATCGCCCTGGACTGCGCCGACCGGGAACGGTTGCTCTTACCCGAAACGGTATTCGCCTCCGGCGCGCCGGTGATCAATATTGACCACCACCTCTCCAACTCCATGTTTGGCGATTTTAACCACGTTTTCCCTGAAGCGGCCGCCACCGGTGAGATTGTTCACGATCTCTTGATCGGCGGCGGGTTTGCGTTGGACAAGAGGATAGCAGAGGCCATTTATACCGCTGTTGCCACGGACACCGGGTTTTTTCGCTTCTCCAACACCAGCGGCCGGGTGTTTGCACTCGCTGCCGGCCTGGTGGCTACTTACGGGATTTCCCCCTCCCGGATCGCTGAAGAAGTATATGAGGAGAGAAGCTATGACTCCCTCCGGCTGCTAGGGGAGGTCCTTTCTACTTTACGCCTAGCCGAAGACGGTAAAGTCGCCTGGATGGCCATGAGCCGGCAATTAATGGTCTTATATCCCGTGCCGTTGGAAGAGACAGAAAATTTTGTAAATTCCACCATTTCCATTCGCGGTGTGGAAGTTGGTTTGTTCTTTAAAGAAGTCGGCCCGGAAGAGACGAAAGTGAGTTGGCGGTCGAAGATCGCGGTGGATGTCAGCCGTCTGGCGGCTCATTTTGGCGGCGGGGGACACGCCCGGGCGGCGGGTTGCACCATTAAAGCCCCTCTCGCACAAGCGATCGATCAGGTGCTCCTGCTTTTACGGGAGTATTATGCGGGCGCCGGCCTGAAAAATACGGCAGAGGAAGAAAGAGAGCGTGTTTAATGGTTTTTTGGTCGTCAAGAAAGAACCCGGCTGCACCTCCCACGATGTGGTGGGTAAACTAAGACGCCTGCTCGGAGAAGACCGGATCGGTCACACGGGAACCCTGGACCCCATGGCCCGCGGGGTTTTGGTTACAGCCCTGGGGCAGGCCACCAAGGTCATCCCTTACCTTGATGAAGAGCGCAAACTCTACCGGGCGCGGTTGGTCCTGGGAGTGGTCACCGATACGCAAGATATCACCGGCCGGATCATTTCATTGGACCGGGAGACCCGGATCTCCCGGGAAGAACTGGCCGCGGTCTTTCAGGAGAAAACCGGCATCCAGGAACAACTCCCCCCCATGTTCTCTGCGGTGAAGGTTAAGGGAGAACCCCTTTATAAACAAGCCCGCCGCGGGCGGGAACTCCCCAGAAAAAAACGGAGAATCCACATTTACCGCCTGGAGTTTTCCGGCCCGGTAAAGCCGGTCTACGGTTTTCAGGAGGGCCCGGAGTTCCTGGTGGAATGTTCCAAAGGGACTTATGTACGCACCCTCTGTCATGATATCGGTCAGGAACTCGGGTGCGGCGGATGCCTGGGCGAACTGGAACGCCTGGCTTCCGGCCCTTTTACCTTGGCGGATGCCTGGTCAATGGCGGAGATTGCCGCCGCGGTTGAGGAGAGGACGGTCGGGGAAAAGATTATCCCGCCTCTGCAGGCACTGGCGCATCTGCCACGGTTGGAGTTGAACGCTGAAACCGCCGTCCGGGTCGAGCATGGCAATATGATTCCCGCCGGTAAGGAAGGACGTCTGTACCGCAGAGGTGAAACGGTTGCCGGTATTACCGGCAACCGGCTGGTGGCGATCCTGAAACTCACCGAAAGGGACGGAAAAGAATTCTTCCGGCCGGTCAGGGTTTTTCCGCGGGCAACTGCAGGCGGATGAGGGCAAAGAAGGTGAAAAGGTGAAATCCTGGTTTTCCATTGCGGCAATGCGCCGGGAATTGGGCGCGCTCGCGCGCGGAGACCTTTTGGTGACCATCGGTAATTTTGACGGTGTCCACCGTGGCCACCGGCTTTTGCTTAAGAGACTGAAGGAAAAAGCCGGGGAAAATGGATGGTTTAGCCTGGTTGTAACCTTCCGGGAACACCCCGCCGGCTTTTTGCGGCAGGAGACCCCTTTGCTTTTGACGACTGTCGAAGAACGGTGCGCCGTCTTTAGCGGTTTGGGGGTTGACGGCTGCCTGGTGTTGCCTTTCAACCGGGAACTGGCATGCATGACCCCGGAAGAGTTTTTGTCCCTGGTGAAGGATTGGGGTGCCCGGGGGGTTATTGTCGGGTACGATTTTCGTTTTGGGGCCGGGGCGGCCGGCGGGACCGGCGACATTTTGGCTTTTTGCCGCCGCCATGGACTGCTGGGGGAGGTCATCCCTCCGGTTAAGGTGGGGAGGGAGATCGTTTCCAGCTCCAGAATCCGTGAGCTTCTCCAAGCCGGAGAGTTGGCAAAGGCCAATCTCATGCTGGACCGCCCCTATATGATCACCGGGAGGGTGACCCATGGCGCCCGCCGGGGACGTCTTTTGGGGTTCCCCACGGCCAATCTGGAATTGCCGGCCAACCGTTTATTGCCCGGGTACGGGGTCTACCTTGTACGGGTATTCTTTGAGGACCGGACCCATTTTGGCCTGGCCAACATCGGGGTACGGCCGACTTTTTCCAGTAGTCAGCCGGAGGCGGAAAGCCGGCCAAAGACAGAAGTATATCTCCTGGATACAACCGCGGATTTATACCATAAAACGGTGGTTGTGGAGTTTCTGGCCTTTATCCGGAGGGAACAAAAATTTTCTTCCGCCGCCGCGCTGGTCGCCCAGATGAAAAAGGACGAAGAGGCGGCGCGCCGCCTTTTGCGGCGGCACTCCTTTTTTCCCGGGCAGACCCTGAGCGGTTAACACAGGGAAAATTAAAAGTTTCCCTTGACAAATCGGTCCCGGCGCGGTAAACTAATAGTTGACGTGGAAATATGGGCCCGTAGCTCAGTTGGGAGAGCGCTTGAATGGCATTCAAGAGGTCAGGGGTTCGACTCCCCTCGGGTCCACCAATAAAAGACAGAAAAACCCCAAGAAAACGGGGTTTTTTTCATGCTGCTATAGATATTTCAGGTTTGAGAACCGCCTGACAAAAAAAATTGATTGCCCCCGGAAAGAAGAGAGACAAGTTTAATCCTTGAACGATCCGTCAATCCTTCTATGATGATAACGTAAAGCGTGCCTGCATTGGGGACACTTACGTATAAACAACCCCAAGTTCCAGCTTAACGCCAATCCGTATAATAGTGTAAACGGGAAGATCAACAACTTGACTATTCCCGGCCGGGTACATTTGGAACAATCACGGCATCCCGCCATAATCAATCATTCCCTCCGGATCTACTAATACGCGATACCGGATTATATTATTCGATTTTATCTTAAAAAACCCCTCTGAAATTATAATATGTAGTATACTGCAGAGGTAATGCGTTGTGACGAAATAGTTTTTCATCTATTGGTGATGTAACATTTCTATATGCGGACGTCAGGCGGATATGAACAGGTAAACCTGAAAACACCGCTGCTTGACCCATTCATGACCTGTGGCAGGCGGCGGTTGACATCGTTTTAGTTGATGAATAATCCGGAAAGGAGGTCTCCAGGAATGTTGTACCCTTTGCGGTTTGAACCGGTGCTTAAAGAACGGATCTGGGGAGGGACCGGCCTCCGGGATGAACTTGGCCGGGAGCTTCCCAACACTAAGATCGGTGAGAGCTGGGAGATTACCTGCCGGGAGGATGGCGACAGCCGGGTGGCCGCCGGTCCCTTACAGGGCAAGTACTTATCAGAACTGATTAACGAATTTGGCCCGGAGTTGCTGGGCGAGAAGATAGCCGGGATTGCGCATGAGGGCGCGCATCTGGATGCACGCGGGGTTGCGCGCGTACGTTATGGATTCCCTCTCTTATTGAAAATCCTCGATGCCCAGGACGTCCTTTCCGTGCAGGTGCACCCGGACAACGGGTTTGCCACCGCCCATGAAGGTTCTGTGGGAAAAAGTGAGGCTTGGTATATTCTGAAGGCCCGGCCGGGCACAAAGATCATCTACGGACTCCGGCCGGGAGTCACGAAAGAGGAGTTTATTACCGCCCTTAACCAAGGCCGGCTGGCGGAATGCTTGAATGAGGTGGAGGTGAAGCCGGGGGAAATCTACCCTATTCCTCCCGGTCTCGTGCATGCGCTGGGGAAAGGGATTATGGTCGTGGAATTGCAGCAGAATTCCGACCTCACCTACCGGGTATTTGACTGGAACCGCGTGGATGAGTGGGGGCAGGCCCGTCCTTTGCACGTGGAAAAAGCATTGCAGGTTATCAAGTTTGGTCAAGCACCTCCCCGGGGGCTTAATCCGGAAGAAGCGGACGGCAATTTTTTATTGGAAAATGAGTATTTCTCCCTTTTATATCAGCGGGTAACAGGAGAAAAAAACATGACCCAAAGCCCGGCGGCGTTTGCCACCTTAACCGTTGTGACGGGGGAGGGGGAGATCCGGCATAAGGGCCGGGTTTATCCTTTACGGTACGGGGATTCCTATTTGCTCCCCGCCTGTCTGGGACTTTACACTCTCTGCGGCAGGATGAAACTCCTCTTTGGGTATGCCAATAAACCCTTAAATAATATAAAAGCAAGTCAGGGCATTTAAAAAGGTTCCCCCCGTTGCGGGGAGAACCTCTTTTTTATTTTTTGCCGTGAATTCAAGGCGGGGGTCCTGGGTCCCCGGGTTATCCGGGTTACCAAGGGTACCCGTTAGCAGAGGGAATTCTCTTTGGTGAAGTCGATGAGTTCATCGACATAGGCAAAGGCCAGCGCGGTCACGGTGTCGGCTGCTCCGTAGTAGATCGCCAGCCGTCCGGTGGCGGCATCACACAAAGCCGCACAGGGGAAGACCACATTGGGAACGTCCCCGACACATTCATAATCCTTCTGTGGCGAGAGGAGATACGGCGCTGTTCTGTACCTTACCTTCCAGGGCTCGTCCAGGTCCAGGAGGGCCGCGCCCATACTGTAAACAAAACCATTACAAGAGGTCAGGACACCGTGGTAGATCAGGAGCCAGCCTTCGCTGGTTTCAATCGGGACCGGACCGGCACCGATTTTTGTCGATTGCCATCCCCCTGCCGGCCGCATGACCAGCCGGTGCCGGCCCCAATGGAGCATATCCGGGCTTTCACTGTAAAAGATGTCGCCAAAGGGGGTGTGCCCCATGTCGCTGGGTCGGCTCAGCATGGCATATTTCCCCCGGATCTTCCGGGGAAAAAGCACACCGTTGCGGTTGAATGGTAAAAAGGCGTTCTCCAGTTGAAAAAATTCTTCAAAATCATATGTATAAGCCAGCCCAATAGTGGGATAACCCGCATAACCGTTACACCAGGTGACATAGTAACGGTCTTCAAGCCAGCAAACCCTGGGATCGTAGCGGCCATAGTTATATGCGGCGATCTCCTGGTCGGCGCCTTTGAAATCAATGGGGTCGGGAGAGATCCGCCAGTTCAAACCATCATCGCTCTCTCCCCGGTAAAGCTGCATACGGCGGCATTTGTCGTCACAGCGGAAGACCCCGGCAAACTTGTTCTTAAAAGGAATAACCGCGCTGTTAAATATACTGTTGGAGGTGGGGATTAAATCCCTGGGAATCACCGGATTTCTAGAGTAGCGCCATACCGGATCCGAAGAACCGGCCGGCCGGTCTTCCCAAGGAATATTTGGTAAATCGTCGCCAATAACAGTTCTCTTTTGTGGCATTTTTTCACCCTTTCTTCCTGAATAAACTGGTATCCCTATCTTATTCCGACAAGTTTTTTTTGTCAAGCGCTCTGAATTAAACAGAAAATCCTGCCTTTTAAAACCATTATTTTCTATTTGCGGCAATGTATATCTTGACAGGGATTGTGAAATCTTCTATAATCCTGTTTAGATTCTTTAGATTTTTTCGCCGGTTTCCCGCGATAGGGGTTCTTTTTTTTGCATATAAACAAAACACCGCCCATGCGGCAGAAAGGAAGGAAGAGATGGGATCTGTACGTCAACTCTTTACATCGGAATCGGTGACAGAGGGGCATCCCGACAAGATCTGCGACCAGATCTCCGATGCGATTCTTGATGATATTCTCAGTAAAGACCCCAACGCCAGGGTGGCCTGTGAGACTGCTGTTACCACCGGGTTGATTCTAGTGATGGGTGAGATCACCACCGAGTGTTATGTGGACATACCGCATCTTGCCCGGAAGACCGTACAGGAGATTGGGTACACCCGCGCCAAATATGGGTTTGACTCCGAAACCTGTGCGGTCTTGACCACCATCGACGAGCAGTCGCCCGATATAGCCCTGGGGGTCAATAGCTCTTGGGAGACCCAGACCGGGGAGGGAGAAGACCCCCTTGACAACCTGGGCGCAGGCGACCAGGGGATGGTTTTCGGCTACGCTTCAGACGAAACCCCCGAATTCATGCCGGCGCCGATTTTCTATGCCCACCAGCTCACCCGCAGGTTGGCGGAGGTGAGAAGAAAGGGGATCCTCCCTTATTTGCGGCCGGATGGAAAATCCCAGGTGACGGTAGAGTATGAAGACGGCCGTCCCGTAAGAGTGGCGGCGGTGGTGGTCTCCGCCCAGCATCATCCGGAGGTTGATCTTAGGACCCTCCGTGAGGAGATCCGGGAAGAAGTAATCAAAAAGACGCTCCCAGTAGAACTCCTGGATGAGAAAACAAAGTATTATGTTAACCCTACCGGACGGTTTGTTACCGGCGGGCCGCAAGGCGATGCCGGTTTGACCGGGCGGAAAATAATCGTTGATACATACGGTGGCGCCGCCCGGCACGGCGGGGGTGCGTTTTCCGGGAAAGACCCCACCAAAGTCGACCGTTCCGGCGCCTACGCCGCGCGGTATGTGGCGAAGAATTTGGTTGCCGCCGGTTTGGCCCGGCGTTGTGAAATCCAGGTGGCTTACGCCATTGGGGTGGCCCGCCCCGTTTCTGTGATGGTCGAGACCTTTGGTACGGAACGGATCGCCCAGGAACGTCTGGAAAAATTGGTTACGGAGATCTTTGACCTCAGGCCGGCGGCGATTATTAGAGATATGAACCTGCGCCGTCCGCTTTATAAGCAAGTAGCCGCTTATGGCCATTTCGGACGGAGCGATCTGGATTTACCATGGGAAAAACTGGATAAAGTCGAGATCTTGCGTAAAGAGGCCGGACTGTAAGAATTTTTGCCGGAGTCGGCTCTTTTCTTGCGGATGCCTTCCGGTTGTGTTATAATTGAAAAGTTGAAAAGTGCAGTAAGAAAGGTGATCGATGCAGATGAAAAAAGGTATTCATCCCGAGTACCACCAGGCGAAAGTGACCTGCGTTTGTGGGGAGAGTTTTGTTACCGGCTCAACCAAGAAAGAGATCCGGGTAGAGATCTGCTCCAAATGCCACCCGTTGTTCACCGGAAAACAACGGATTGTCGATTCCGGGGGCCAGGTGGAGAAATTCCAGAAGCGTTACAGTAAAACCCAGGCGAAAAAGAAGGCTTGAAAGAGAGGCGGTTTAAGCCGAGTTGATAACGGGAAGGTGAAAAATCTTGCCCAGTAATTTTCAATACGGCGGCCAGGGCGTCCTGGAAGGGGTAATGATGCGCGGCCGGCGTCATTATGCTGTGGCTGTCCGTCGCGGGCCGGGGGATGTTGTGCTCCAGAGCCGGGAGCTGACCCCTTATACAGAGAAACATCCCTTATTGAAACGGCCGTTTATCCGGGGGATAATCGCCCTTGGGGAAGCTTTCCTCCTGGGGCTGAAGGCCCTGGAGTTTTCCGCCAATCAATTAATGGAGGCGGAAGGCGAAGAGGAAATCACCACCCGGGAGATGGTTGTGGCAGTGATTTTAGCCTTGGGAATGACGGTCCTTCTCTTCATTGCCCTCCCCCTGTTTATCCGTCAGGTGATCGGCAGTTACCTTCCGGGGCTGTTTTGGCGGAACCTCAGCGAGGGATTGGTGCGGGCGCTGATTCTGATGGGATATATTTTAGCCGTTTCCGTGGTCAAAGATATTCAGCGGGTATTTGCTTATCACGGTGCGGAGCATCAGGTGATCCACACCTATGAAGCGGGTGAAGAACTGACGGTGGAGAACGCCCGGAAGAAATCGCCGCTTCATCCCAGATGCGGGACGAGTTTTTTGCTCTTTGTCGTAATAATCAGTGCTGTTCTCTTTTCGTTCCTGGGCGAACAGACACTGGTTATGCGTTTTCTTTCGCGGTTGTTGCTTTTACCGGTAATAGCCGGTATTTCCTATGAAATCATCAAGCTGTCCGGGAAGAATCAATCCTTTTTTCTTTGGCGGTGGCTGAGTTGGCCCGGTCTTTTGTTGCAACGCCTTACAACCCGGACTCCGGATGACGAGCAACTGCAAGTGGCAATCATGGCACTACAAGAAGTATTGAACCAGGAAGGGGAGATGGAAGTTCAACCCCTTCTGTCACGGGCAGGGGCGCGCTCTACCACAGGGAATATAAAGAGTGAGGTTGACAGTGGTGTTTGATAAGTTGAATGCCATCACCAAGAAATACGAAGAACTGGGCAGAAAAATGGCTGATCCGGAAGTGGTGGCCAACCCCAAGGAAATGCAGAGACTGGCCAAGGCCCATGCGGACCTGGCCGGTATTGTTTCTGTTTACCAAAAATACCGTCAGGTGGAGTCGGATTTGGAAGTTGCCCGGGGTCTGCTGGAGGAGCAGCTCTCCGAAGAAGAGGTGGCCCTGGTAAAAAAAGACCTGGTTGAACTGGAAAAGAAGGAGCGGGAGTTGTTCCAAGAGTTAAAACTTTTGCTTCTTCCGAAGGATCCGGATGATGAGAAAAACGTCCTGGTGGAGATCAGGGCGGGTACCGGTGGGGAAGAAGCCGCCCTTTTTGCCGGGGACCTCTTCCGGATGTATACCCGGTATGCCGAGGCTCAGGGATGGAAGGTTGAAATTATGAGTGCCAACCCCACGGAACTGGGGGGCGTTAAAGAGATCATCTTTATGGTTGAAGGAAAAGGCGCTTATAGC
>JAAYIC010000024.1 GCA_012735195.1 Bacillota bacterium | reverse complement strand
TCTTCCTCCTCTTCGTGATCGTCCACTACCTCCGGCGCCACGGTTGCCGGCATCTCCTCCGGATGGACAATAACCATTTCAATGGGGCCGGGTTCTTCCGTGATGGCGTCCGGCCAGACCACCTCCAGATCTACCTCTTCCACTGCCGGTTTTCTTGCGGCCGGCTGGAGCCCTTCCTCTTCATCACGGACAATAAAAGGTGGCAAGAAGATACAGATCTCCGTCTCTTCCCACGGTTCTTTGGCTTCCTTTTGAAAAAGCCGGCCAAAGAATGGCAACCTGGAAGCAAAAGGAACAGTAGTCATCGTCTCTGTATCCTGTTGCAGGTTTAGGCCGGAAAGAACAAAGGTCTCCCCCTCCCGGAGACGAACCACGGAACTGGCTTCCCTGGTCCGTACCACCGGTATTTCCGCACCGGTGGCGCCCGTCCGCCAGCCGACAATATTGCTCACCTCAGCCCGGACCTTTACGGTTATTGTCTTTTCGTCATTAATCTGCGGCTCAACAGTTAAAATCGTCCCGGCTTCAATATATGTGACCTCGTCTTCGACCATTCCGTCCCGGATTCTCGAGGTAATAATCGGCAACCGGTCGCCGATAAAAATCTTCCCTTCCTGCCCGTCCGTGGTGGAAATATTTGGGTTGGCCAGCACACGGGCAACCCCTTTTTCCTCCATGGCGTGCAGGGTCTGGGTGGTAACCAAGAAAAAGCGGAGGCTCGGATCGGTGGTCAGGTTTCCATCAATGGCGAATTGCGGAAAATCCCAGGTGATCCCCAGGGCTCTGGAAGCGGTCAAACTGATCTCCTCCACCCGCGCTTCAATGTTGATCTGGGGCATACGGCGGTCAAGCCGGGCAATGATCTCTTCGATGTTCTGGTGTTCCAAAACTCTGGCATGAATCGTCAGTTGGTTTGTGCGGGCGTCCACCCCGATCCGTTCCTGCGGGATGACAACGCCAAGGGCCTCAACGACCTCCTTGGAAGTGGCGTACCGTAACCGGTAAACCCTGGTCTCCATTGTTTCCCAGTCGGTAAAGGTCTTTTCCGTCCCGATCACAACCGTCCGGCGCGGAACAATCCACCGGTAGGAGTAACCGTAGGTCCGGGCAAGCAACTCAATGGCTTCACTGATTTTCAGGCCATGTTTCAGGTTGATGGTCACCAATCCCGTAACATCCTTGTCCAGCAAGACATTGAGGTCGCCAAGTTCGGCCAGACTCCGGAAGACATCTCTGATATCCGCCTCAAAGATATCAAACTGGGAAAGCAACTGCGTTTCGATTTCCCCCTCCGCCCGCACCGACAGGACCGGGCAGAACAGGAAAATGAAGATCAATGCTGTTAGGGTCAGAGTCCTTATTTTCCCTCTTTTTGTTTGGGCTATAATTCTCCGGTAAGGAGATCGTCCATTCCCATTAGCCATTATTTCGCCTCCTCTTTTCGGCGTAACCGTAATTGCCCGCCGGGCGCCTGCAAGACCACCATTTCCTGTCTAATCTCCACCAACCGGTAATCCGTCCCGGGCAAGATCTCTCCCAATTGTAGGATATAGGATTTATTGTTATGCCGGATAATTACCACCCGTCCCTCGGTGGTGGCTATTGTCCCCGTCCAAACCGGTTGCGGTTGGACAACGGGTTTACCGGGTTCTCCCTGAACCTCCAGTGCGCTGATTCTGGGCGCCAGCTCCCTTAAGACCTCTCTAATAGTACCGCCCTTTTCAGTTGTCCCGTTCTGCGCAAGGGCCTTTGCAACTCTTTTCTTTACCCCCGCCGGTAAAAGGAAGGGGTCCCGCGCCGGCCTGACAGTGATCTCCCTTTTTTCTTCTGTTTTTATCTCTTCCTCCGGCAACGGCGGTACCACCCGGGGAACCCGCCATTCATCTGCAGACTGCCGGGGCGCCGGCCCGGTCGATCGCTCCCTCGTGAAAAAGTCAAAAACCACGAAGCCCAATGCCAGTACTAAAAGTACCAGCAAAACCGGGCTCGGGCCTTTTTTGGGTGTCTTTGCCGTTTTCCTTTCTTCGGCCATATCATCACCCCCCCATCCTGACAATCAAGTCCAATTGGAGGTCAATATCAAGGATATACGCTCCGGGATCATCCTGTTCGCTTCTGGCCCGGACGTTTAATTCGTCAACCTTCATCAACCGGTCCGCCCTGTCCAGCAAGGTCAAAAAGCGATCCATCTGCGGATAACGGCCGCTGCAGAAGATCTCCCAGGTGTAGACCTGGTATGCGGGCATCTCTTCTACCGGCCGGGGTTCATCCGCCATCTGGCAAGAGTGGATCTGGATACCGGCAGACTTCGCCAATTGCTCGATACTGACAACCATCCGTTCCTGCTCTTCCCGGGTGGGAGTGAATCTGCGCAAATCCTTTGCCCGTTCGTAATACCTGTTATATTCCTCTTTCAGACGGGGCAAATCCTCTTCAACCCGTCTCCGGACCATCGCCAGTTCGAATTCTCTCTCCATGACGATGACAGCGTATTCCCGGCTACGGCCATGATAGTTATACCCCGCCACCAGCGCCCCGCCGGTCACCACAAGATAAATCAGCCCGCCTACAACCAGCCGGAGCAGATTATTCTTTTTTGCCACTGTCGTCCCTCCCGGCTTCTATTTCTATCTCAAAATGGTAGGCAGTTATCTCGTCACTCGTTACCTCCCGCACTTCTTTTAAGACTGAAGACTGAAAATATTTCACACTGTTGATCTCCTCCAACAGCCGGCCCATGGCCTGGAAATTCAGAGAGTTCCCCCTGACGGTCACCTTTTGCCCGGGGGCAATCTCTACTTCTGTCAACCAAATCTCCCGGGGCAAGGCCGCGGCCAGGCTCCATAAAAGCTGTTGGTGCGGAGGATAAAGCCTTTTAATCCTCTCCATTTCCCTTTCCCACTGGCGGACCTTCTCGATAAAGGCCTCAATCCCCTCGAGTTCCGCCATGGCCGGTTCGTAAACGGCGATCTGCCCTTCAAGCTCGGCAATGCGTTCTGCCAAATTATTGCAGGTCAAATAATACCAACCGAAGAAGGCCAATGACGACAGGAGAACGACAATTGCCACGGTGAGCAGCAAGACACGTCTGAGTTCGATCAGCGGTTGCGGATGGTACTCCGGTGGTAGAAGGTTAATCCTCACTCTTCCGTCACCTCCCGCATGGCCAGCCCGAGCGCTACAGTATAAACCGGAGTCTGTGCATGAAACCTCTCAAAAAGCGCCTGCGGGCAACGGAGTCGTTCGTCATAAACACCAAAACGGACTTTTATATCAAATTCCCTTGCCAAAAAGGTGGGTAAATTTTTTATCAGCGCACTGCCGCCGGAAAGGATCAATCCGGAGATGTTTTCTTCTTTATGCTGCAATAGATAATAGTCGAAAGAACGGCGCAGCTCTAACGCAAGGTCTTTTAACCCTTCCCTGAGTCCCATATTAACCTGATACTCCCTGGATTCCATGGAAAACTGTTCCGGATCGAGAAGGGCGTCGCCAATGGTCTCTTTAGCCTCTTCCGCCTCGTGCCTTGCCAGCCCGGTATATTTGGCCACCAGTTCGGTCAGGCGGTTCCCTCCTATCGGAAGAAATCTGGTAAAATAGGGGGTCCCCGCCTTGGCGATGACCAGGTCGCTACTGCCGGCGCCAATATCCAGCATAGCCACGCTCTCCGCCGGCCGGCTGTATTCGACCCCCAATCCCCGCATCATGGCAAAGGGTTGAATATCAATGGCCAACGGCTGGACTCCCGCTTCCCACAGGACTTCCAAGTGGCTGCGGATGATATCATTATGAGCACAGGCAAGAATGACTTCCATCTCGCCTTCTTCCATGTCCCTGTCGATGATCTCAAAATCAAGCGTTACTTCATCCACAGG
>JAAYIC010000048.1 GCA_012735195.1 Bacillota bacterium | reverse complement strand
GGTATTGATCTTCACCCCTTGGTCGCTGATTTTCCCAAAAACCACGCCAATCCTTGCCTCCAGCCGGAAGGCGATCCAGGCGATAAAGGGCATGAGCGCCACCGCGACCAAGGCCAGCCGCCAGTGGAGGACGAACAACAAGACGGTGGCTACGGTGAAATAGACGACCTGTTCAATGAATAGCATCCCGCCAAAACAGACCAAACGGAAGATATTATCCACGTCCTCCTTGAGCCTGGACATCAACTCGCCGGTGTTAATCTTATCAAAGAAAGAAAAGGAAAGGGACTGCAGGTGGGCGAATAACTCCTGCCTGAGTCTTTCCACCACCCGCTGCCCGCCAAAATCAAAAAGGATTTCCCTGGAGTAACCGAGGACAGCGCGGCTGATGGTGATTCCCATCAACCCCGCCAATACCGCAGTCAGCAACTCCGTCCTGCCGCCGATGATGACCTCGTCGATGGCCACCTTCACCAGCCGGGGATTGAACATATCCAGCCCGATACTGATGAAGATAAAGCTGGTTCCCACTATGAAATACCACTTGAATTCTTTGATATAAGAGAATATCCTGTTCATAATATCCTCCTCGTCACTCGTCGTTCGGCGCTCGTTGCTCGATTTGTGGTTTATGATTTCTGGCCGTAACTCGCCCCTCGTGGCTCGTGCTTGTTCGCTGGTCGCTTGTTGTTCGTGTCCCGGACCGTGGTCTATAATTTGTGGCTCGTAATTCGGGGCTTGTTGGCCTGCTCGTCACTGGTTGTTCATGGCTCGCCGCCCGTGGGTTGTTGTTTATATCTCATCGCTCGCATGACTCGTATGAGTGGACAACTCCCGGCCTCCCTTACTCTTCGCCTGCGTGTATAGACCAAAAAAGGCCACGGATCTACCTCCATGGCCTTTCTCGCCCCTACCAGGCCTTGCTTGGCCTCTGCGTGCCTTAAGGATTAGGCGCTCCTCCCAAAAACAAAAGCCGTGGAGGATATATCCCCACGGCTCAAGCCTTAACAAATCATACCTTCTAAAGTGGCGAATAGAGATTGCCGGCAGAGGTGGAGATAGCGATGATATGCAGTTGGTTAGAATTGGGCACACTGGTCCCATTAACAAGCCGGTTATGGCAAATCAGCCTGATCTTACCCTGCTTCATTATCCCTACCTCCGTAAAAAGTCTTTCTTCTTCCATCCGCCCGGCGCACATATGTAGCCCGCAGCATGTTCCTGCAACTATCCGCAGCCTGTGCAGAGCGACCTCTACGCACACGATAGATGGATTTACCATCAAATCAATTATAAGGGGAATCGGTGCTACTGTCAATGGGGGATTTTATATTTTTTATCAACTACTCTAGTTCTTGTCAAAATACACTATGCAACCTTTAGCAATCTCATTGTTCTGATTCTCAATAAGATCAAAAAGCTCCCCACTCTTCCATTTTTTTGTTATAATAAAAAGGATCGGCTTTATTGAAGTTTTTTAATAAATGTGCCAGTCTATGCTTGTGGCATAAAACATGTTTATCATAGGAAGACAAAAGGAGCGAGTGCATATGGAACAAGCGCTCATCAAAACCGAGAAACTGACGAAACGTTTCGGACCGGTGGCCGCCGTCGACAACCTGGAACTGGAGGTAAAAGCGGGAGAGATTTATGGTTTCCTCGGGCCGAACGGCGCCGGAAAGACGACCACCATCAGGATGCTGGCCGGATTGTTGGAGCCTACTTCAGGCAAGGCCTTTATCTGCGGTTATGATATTCTCCGGGAACCGGCCAAAGCCAAAGCGCTCACCGCCTATGTGCCCGATCACCCCAAACTCTACGGCAAGCTAACGGCACGGGAGTTTCTCTCTTTCATCGCAGATCTCTACCGCATGCCGGCGGAGAGCGCCCGGGAACAAGCCGGTAAACTGTTGGCCATGTTTGGCCTGGAAGAACGGGCAGACGAACTGCTGGAAGGTTACTCCCACGGTATGCGCCAAAAGGTTGTTCTGGCGGCGGCGTTGCTTCACCGGCCGCGGGTGCTGCTCATGGACGAGCCGACCGTAGGCCTTGACCCACGCGGCGCACGCCTGTTGAAGGATGTCCTGAATGAACTGGCCCGGCAGGGCGCGGCGGTCTTTCTCTCCACGCACATCCTTGAAATCGCCGAACGGATGTGCCACCGGGTAGGTATCCTCCGGGAAGGACGCCTGATTGCCGAGGGCAGCCCGGCAGAGCTGCGCCGGAAGGTGGGGCGCGAGGAAAGCCTGGAAGAGATCTTTCTGGAGTTGACCGGGGATCTGGAAAACGCGGAACTAATCCGTAGCCTGGAGGAGGGGGACAATCAATGAAGAATATCCTTTTACCCCCGCTGACCGAGGCGCCACCATCCCGGTCGGCCCGGCAAGATTTTAAATTGCTCCTCGCCACCCAGGTGCGGGTGACCTGGAACACGCTCCGCCATTGGCCGGTGATCAACTGGATCGTCACGGTTTTTACAGGTTTCGCCTTGCTCTGGCTGATGGTATTCCTGGGTATGTTTGCTTACGGCGCCTTTGAGACAACGGAGCCCGGGGCGGCCCGTGGGCTCTTATCGCTGCTCTTCATGGCCGGCCTGGCCGGCCAGGTCTTTTTCGGCGTCGCCGCCGCCTTCGCCGCCCTTTACACCTCCGCCGACCTGGAATTACTGTTCGTTGCTCCAGTCTCTATACGGGCGGTGTTTGCAGTGAAATCGCTGGTAGTAGCGGGAAGCAACTTCCTCCCTGTGTTCATCTTTATTCTCTTGCCCGGTATTTTTTACGGGCTGTTTTTCAGCGCCGGTCCCCTCTTCTATTTTTGGGTGGCATTGACCGGCATCGGTCTGTGGGCAACCGGCACCGCCCTGGCCGAGTTGTTGAACCTGGCAGTGATGCGTATCGTACCGCCGCACCGCAGCCGAGAGGCGGCGAGTATTATCAGCGGGGTGACAGGGATCATCATCGTCCTGCTTTTCCAAATGCCCAACCTGATCCTAACCCGTGGCGGTAATATCGATCCCGGCGCCTGGCTGTCAGGTCAGGACCAGCTGCTGCAGGTGATGAACTGGTTCCCCTGGGGTTGGGCCTCGCTGGCCTTGGCAAACGGCGCCACCGGCAACCACCCGGCCGCCCTGGGTTGGAGCCTGTTGCCGGTCCTCCTGGGCGCGGCGCTCTTTTCTCTCACTTTTCCACTACTGGAGCGCGGTTTCCGCCGGGGATGGATCGCCCTGGGCGAAGGAGGAGGGCGACGCCGGAAAAAGCGGCGCGGTTCTCCGGGCCTGTCCGGTGCACAGCCCATGCGGAAACGGGAGAGCGCCGTTTTTACCACGGTAAAAAACGGGGTAAAAGCGGCATTATCCCCTATCGCCGCTTCCGGCTCCGCTTGGCGGGGAATGTGGGCCGTGGCCCGGAAAGACCTGCTCCAAATAGGCCGGGACACGCGGGAGTGGTTCGGGATCCTTACGCCGTTAATTATCACAGCCTTCTTCGTGGCTCAACATCTCATTTTTAACATTGAATACGCCAAGGGAACACTGGCCTATGTTGTTTTTCTCTACATGATCATATTCAGCGGCAACATGGCCATGAGGGCTTTCGGACGCGAGGGTGAAGCGGAGTGGGTGCTCAACAGTGTGCCGCTGGCGGGATGGCCGGTGGTCTGGGGGAAACTGCTGGCGTCGGCCCTGCCCACTCTGGTCATGATGGAGGCGCTGCTGGCAGGAACCGCCGCCGCCCTTGGCTTTTCGCCTTCAGTCATCATAGCCATGGCAGTGGGAGCGGTCTTTATCTCCCTGGGGGCCAGTGCGATGGGGTTGTTTTTTTCAATCAACAACAGCCGCTACAACCCGGAAAACTCCAGGTATGGTGTTTCAAGCGGGACAGGCATGCTCATGTTTCTGCTCAACATGGTCTTTGCCCTG
The DNA here is from genome assembly GCA_012735195.1 of Bacillota bacterium. Classification (GTDB taxonomy): domain Bacteria; phylum Bacillota; class UBA4882; order UBA10575; family UBA10575; genus JAAYGG01. Next base: position 1,002 of record JAAYIC010000048.1, on the reverse strand, counting down.
CTTCTGGGTCTTGGGGTAATCTACCTCTTCCCCCCGGCGGGGCTGCTGGCGGCGGTGACTAAGATGCCGCGTATCCCATTCACCTGGGGCTTCCCGGAAATACTCTTTTATATTGTTTCCATGCTGCTCCGGCCGTTGTTGTGGCCGCCGGTGCTACGGGTCTTATGGGGTATTCTCTACATCGCCGGCGTCTGGGGGACGGTCTTCTTCGGCTTCATCGCCGCTACAGTGCACCGGAGCCAAAGAGGGTTCCAGGTGAAGATTGTGACCACGGCCAAAAGGAAGCGTAGAGCGGCAAATTTCTGAAACATCCAGTAAACGCTTTACTGTTTTCTTCCTTCTATCGCTCCTTCTCATTTTGCCATGATACTCAGCTGTTTCCATTCTAGTCCTCGTCAAAATACACCTTGCAGCCGCCGGTGATCAAATCATCGATAATTTTCCTAGCCGGTGAACCGGGGGAGGTGTCCAGGGGATTGTCCTTAAGCCATAGTTCCGACAGATTCGTTAGACCTGACAGTGCGCTTATGTCACTGATCAGATTAGAGCTAAGGTTGAGATGCTTTAGATTTATCAAACCCGAGAGCGCGCTTATATCACTGATCTGGTTGGAACCAAGATAGAGAGAGGATAAATTGGGCAAACCCGAGAGCACGCTTATGTCACTAATCCCGTTGGCCTTAAGACTGAGAAATGACAAGTTCGTCAAAGCCGGCAGCACCCTTATATCGCTATCGTCGATTGGGTTGGAATCAAGAGAGAGAAAGGATAAATCAGGCAAATTCGACAGCGCGCTTATATCGCTAATCTGGTTGGAATCAAGTACGAGTGTCATTAGGTTTGTCAGACCGGCCAATGGAGTCAAGTCGCTTATTTGGTTGGAACTAAGATCAAGAACCGTCAGGTTTACCAATTCTGATAAAACGCTTATGTCGCTGACCAAGTTGTAACTAAGATCAAGATTCCATAGATTCGTCAAACCTGACAGCGCACTTATGTCGC
>JAAYIC010000117.1 GCA_012735195.1 Bacillota bacterium | reverse complement strand
GGCGCCGGGAGCATGAAAAGAACGGTTACGAAATTATCTACTCGCCCCACCTTGGCCGGGGGCAACTCTGGGAAACCAGCGGACACCTGGGCTTTTACAGTGAAAACATGTATTCGCCCATGGAGATCGAGGGACAGGAGTACTACATCAAACCGATGAATTGCCCGTTCCATATAGCCATCTATAAGAGCAGGGGACGGTCCTACCGGGAACTCCCCTTCCGCTGGGCGGAACTGGGCACGGTCTACCGTTACGAACGGAGCGGGGTTCTCCACGGCCTTCTCCGGGTGCGGGGGTTCACGCAGGATGACGCCCATATCTTCTGCCGCCCGGACCAGATGCCGGAGGAGATCGACCGGGTGCTGGCTTTCTCCCTCCATATCCTCCGGTCCTTCGGGTTTGAGGATTTCCGGCTCTACCTTGCCACCAGACCGGAGAAGTCCGTCGGTGACGAGGAGCGGTGGGAAGCGGCCACTGCCGCCCTGCAGGCCGCAATGGAGAAGAGCGGCCTCCCCTACGAGGTGGACGAAGGCGGCGGGGCCTTTTACGGGCCGAAGATTGATATAAAGATCAGCGATGCCTTGGGCCGTGAATGGCAGTGCTCGACGATCCAGTTTGATTTTAACCTGCCCGAAAGGTTCGGCATGACCTACAAAGGTCAGGACAGTGCGGACCACCAGCCGTATATGATCCACCGCGCCCTGCTGGGGTCTTTGGAACGGTTCTTCGGGGTCCTGATCGAGCATTACGGAGGCGCCTTCCCGCTGTGGCTGGCGCCGGTCCAAGTTGTTGTTCTGCCGGTCCTCCCCGCCAACCAGGAATACGCCGGTGAAATCTACGACTGGCTGCGGGAGAACGGTTTCCGTGTGGAACTGGACGGCCGTAATGAGAAGATCGGTTACCGCATCCGTGAAGCGCAACTGCAAAAGGTTCCCTATATGCTGGTGGTCGGTGAGAAAGAAGCGGCCACCGGGCAAATCGCGGTCCGGAGCAGGAAAGAGGGGAACCTGGGCGTCTGGGATCGGGAGAAATTCCTGGCAAAGCTGAAGGAAGAGATTGAAAAGGAAAGATAGATGAGGTTGCAAACAAGAGATAGAAGCAGGTGAAAACTAGATGGAATAGAAGGACGCGCGCCCCTATCTTACCGGGCGCGCGTCCTTATTGTTTGTTTTTTCTATATAAACGCCTCTTCCCGCAACCAGTTCAGGGTGTCGGCAACTGTCTTGGCAAAGGGGCGGACGGTAAACCCTAGTTCCCGCCGGGCTTTGGCATTGGAGAACTTGGAATTACTTGTTATCGTATATAGGGAGTAACGGGTGAACAGGGGGCGTTTCTTTCTTGCCTTGTAATAAAGAGTAAAAAGAGGAAGAAACGCCCTGGCCACCCAGACCGGCAGGACCTGCTTGACCGGCCGGCATCCGGTTTGCTCGTGGACATATTGGAGAATCTCCATTGCCGGCAGGTAACGGTTGGCCAGGATATAGCCTTCTCCATTGCTCCCCTTTTCGCCGGCGGCGATGACGCCTTTTGCCACATCCCGCACGTCAACAAAATCGTACCCGCCCTTTATTCCAGCGGGTAATTTGTTTTTCGCACAGTCAATGAGGAGTTGGGTGACATACCCGATCTCATAGTCATAAGGGCCGCATAAGCCGGAGGGGAAGACCAAGGTGGCGTTGAGTTCCCCTCTCCTCACCGCGTCCATGACAATCTGGGAGGCCATTGCTTTGGTCTTGCCGTAAAAGCCGACAATCCGTCCGGGGTTGAATTCCTTGATTTCAACTATAGTCTGGCCTTTGGGCAGTTCCGGCAGGGCGTGGACGGAACTGACATAGACCAGTTTTTTCACCCGGGACCGGATGCATTGATTAACAATATTTTGCGTACCGAGGACGTTCACCTTAAGAATTCGCTCGTCGTAATTCCAGGTGGTGGCGACAATGCCAGCGCAGTGAATGACAATGAGCTCCGTGCCGTCGGGGACTGTAAAAAAATTCTCCAGATCCCTGGGATTCAACACATTACCTTCATGGATCTGAACGGGCGCCGGGATCCGCAGCGCTCCCTCATCACCCGGCAGCACAAGGGCACGCACATCTTTTCCTTCTGCCACCAGTCGGCGAATGATATTATTCCCCAGATAACCGGTGGCGCCTGTAACTAAGTAGATAACCGCCATCCTGATTCCCCCTTTTGCGCAAAGAATTTGTGGTGACTTTAAGAGACTGCCCGTACAGAGGGGCTTCCACCGCAGGCGGGCCTGTCGTCCCTATTAATAAACATCGTGTTGAATAACTTACACATTTTTAGTATACTAACACTATGATCAATAAACAACCAACAGATCATTGACTTCTGATATATACTCAACATACCCCCATGAAATGTACAGAAACGAACAAATACAAGCAGATTGTAGGCGTTTGCTTATGGGCCAGATAAGGCCGGATTACAAGTTTGTGGGAGCGAAAAGCCTGAAGAAGGAGGATTTCGATGGCCAGAGACAGACGGGTAAAATACACAAAGATGATTTTGCGGGAGAGTCTGATTAAGCTGTTGCTCGAGAAACCAATAGCCAGGGTAACGGTTAAGGAGTTATGCGAAAAAGCCGACATAAACCGGGCCACCTTTTACACGCACTATACCGACCAGTTTGACCTCTTTAAGCAGATCGAGGCGGAGTTTATTGCGGATGTCAATTCGTATCTGGATAATTTCACGTTGGAACAGGGAGAGACAGGTTTGTTTCAATTGATTGTAAAAATATTCGAGTATGTTGAGAAAAACAGTGAATTATGCCGCGTATTGCTTGGGAGAAACGGGGATATGGATTTTCAAACCCATATTATGCAAATTGTCGGCAAACGGGTGTTTTTCGAATGGGGAAAAAGGAAAAAGGTCGACGAAATCATTGCGGAATATATTTATACATATGTGGCTACGGGCAGTATTGGGATTATCCGCAAATGGCTTTTTGAAGAAAATCAGGAATCGCCGGAGAAAATGGCGGCGTTAGTCGCACGGTTGGCAAATAAGGGGATTGAGGCCTTTATTTCTTAATGTGGAAAAAAACGGCTCAATCTCAACCAGGTTGAACAAAAAAAGCGTGTCCCGGATGGACACCTTTTTTTTCATAGATTTACCGATTACACCTTTTCCCTGTGGATAGTCCGACATCATGCCGTATTGGCGGCGCTGTTGCTGAGCGTCAGCGGCGACACCTGAGTACCCCACGGCGTCATTTGAACCCGCTTGTTAGTCCTTACTTCTATTCTTCCGGTGCCACTAATACGCTAACCGAAGCGGTGGCAAGCGTCTTTTTTCCCTAGGCTTTCCTTGACAATTTCTGCGTGATAAGTTACTATATGAATGTAGCTTCATGTGAATATGAATTCACATTCATTAATCAGCCTTGATCACCTTTGATAACAGATGGATGGCATTGCCGGCATTATGGATTGCCGGTAGAGGGGGAGGATCCGATGCCGAAGGATACTTTTTTCAATCTGCCAAAAGAGAAACAGGAACGCATCATTGAGGCGGCGATTGACGAGTTTTCCACCCACCCTTTTCACCAGGCGCGGGTGACGGCCATCGCTGAGCAGGCGGGGATTGCCGTTGGCAGTTTTTACCAGTATTTTGAAGACAAGATGGACCTTTATAAGTACTTAATGGAGCTGCTGGTTGAGAAGAAAATATCCTATATTAATCGGGATATGATAGAAAACAGGGATAAATATGATTTCTTCCAGCTCTTACGGGAGGCCTATTTAAGCGGGTTTCGGTTTGCCAAGGAGAACCCCCGTCTCCTGCCAATTGGGATGATGCTCACGAACGATAAAGAACTGTACCAGAAGATTTACGGCGAGCATGAGAATAAAGGCGCCGATTTTTTTCTGCAATTGTTGGAATACGGGAAAGCCCAGGGCGCCGTTGACCCCGCTATTGACCTGAGGATAGCGGCAAAACTCCTGACGGGCATGAGCTTTTCCTTAACGGATTTCATCTATGAAGACGGGAAACTGGATCTGGATGACATGGCCATTATCGATCAGATGCTTTACTTCGTCGAAAACGGACTGAAAAAGAAGTAACTCTTTGCGATGATTGCAAAAGTGACGGCGACCGGAGGGCTCAGTACAAATGACCAAAGGAGGGAGCAGGATGTTGTTCTTGACCAGACTGGCCTTTAAGAACCTGGCCCGGCACAGGAACCGGACGGTAATCACCTCGATCATCATTGCCTTTGCTGTCCTCTCTTATATCCTCTACGATTCTTTGATCGGCGGTATGATTGAGATGTCCTATGCAACGATTACCGATTATGAAACCGGTCACCTGCAAGTAATGACAGAGGAGTATTGGGAGAAGGAAACAGAAGAAAAAGAACTGCCCCTGGAATATCTCTTCACGATCGATGAAGGGATAAGCAGAGAAATCCAGGAGGTCGACGGGTTTCTGGGTTTTTCACCGGAACTGAATTTCCAGGCCCGGCTTAGTAATGGCGTGGATGAACTCCCGGTGATCGGCAAGGGAATTGAACCGGATATTTTCGGCCGGGTTTTTGCCCTGGAAGACCGGTTTGTCGAGGGTTCGATGTTTGCGTCTGGAGAAAACCGGGCCGTCCTCGGGAAAAGGCTGGCCGACCTCATGGAGGTGGCAGTGGGTGATTATATTACCCTGCTGGTCAAAGATAAGGACGGGAGCTATAACACGATTGAAGCGGAGATTGCCGGCCTGGTTCATACCAGTAACCCCAATGTCAATCAGAATATCGTCTATCTTCCCCTGGACATAGTTGAGCAAGGGCTTAACACCCCCGGGGAAGTGAGCAAAGTCATTATCCGGCTGGAGAATAAGAATTTAGCTTCCAAGCTCGCCGGTGAACTGGAAGGAAACTTAAAAGCGCTAACCGGTAACCTGAGTGTTTACCCGTGGGATGAAATGGAGTCGGTTACCTTTATTGGCGCCGCGGAAATAGAAAAACAGCTTATTTTCGCCATTATTCTCTTGATTGGTGCGATTGCCATTATCAATACGGTAATCCTGGCCGCCCTGGAGCGGATGGGCGAGATCGGCATGATGAAGGCCCTGGGCTTGCAGAATTAAGAGGTGGTCTATGCGTTTGTCCTGGAGTCGGCCGGTATCGGGATTATCGGCGGGATCCTTGGCGGCTTCATGGGGGTTGGCGGTGGCTGGCCGATGGTGAAATACGGCGTGGACTTTGCCGGTTTGGTTGGCATGGATATGGCCTCCTTTGGCCTGCCGATCCTGGGAAGACTGTACGGTGTCTGGAATCCCGCCGGTTTCGCCTGGGTCTTTATTTTCGTGGTGATTATTTCTTCCCTCTCCAGTATC
>JAAYIC010000106.1 GCA_012735195.1 Bacillota bacterium | reverse complement strand
TTAAGCTATCCCTATGACGAGGTCGGGAACCCCATTATGGATATGGAACAGATGGACGAAGCAGGGATTAACCCTGGTACCGACTACCTTACGGAAGAAGATTACCGCCGGCTGCTGGGCAATGGGGTCAAACACCCCTTTACCGGTATTGACTATATTGAGCCTTATAAGACAGCAGCCGTTAATGATAATATTGTCATCGGGTTTGCCAATGACCCAACGACAGTTTTGAAGTTCACCAAAGATGTGTTGGCCGCCGATATCCACAGCCGCGAGCGGACGAAACGGCTTTTGCGGAAAGCCGGGGCACGGAGAGTCTATAGTCTGGACCAGATTTGTACGGCGCCGGTTGACGGCGGCGGGTTCCATCCCCAGTTCGGCCTGCTCGGTTCGAATTTTGCGGATGAAGAGAAGCTCAAACTCTTCCCCAGAGACGGCCAGGCTTTCGTCGAAAGCGTCCAGGAGCGGATTAAAATTTTAACCGGTAGACACGTGGAGGTCATGATTTACGGGGACGGGGCGTTTAAGGACCCGGTGGCAAAGATCTGGGAGTTGGCGGATCCGGTGGTGGCCCCGGCCTACACCAGCGGCCTGGACGGAACGACAAATGAGGTCAAACTGAAATACCTGGCCGACAGCGAGTTGAGCGGGCTCCCAAAGAGTGAGATCGAAGAGGCGATGAAAAGGCGGATTCGCGAGAAAAAAACCGCCCTGGTGGGGCAGATGGAAACCCAGGGTACGACCCCCCGGCGGTTAACGGACCTCCTGGGCAGCCTGGCCGATTTGTCCAGCGGCAGCGGGGACAAAGGAACGCCTGTGGTTTTGATCCAGGGGTATTTTGACGACTATTCGGTGGATGATTCGGCGGGCAGACTTGCGTCCGCAGTACAAAAGGTTATATGAGCAGCGTGGGAGTTACTGAAAAACCGCAGCAAATAACTGGTTTGCCAGTGGACAGTTGTTTATCCTAAATTACAGAGCCGGCTGGAATACCCGTTCCCAGCCGGCTTTTTTACATGCGCCCAGCATGGGCGCAATCTAATCGGTGAAAGTCCGTAGTCCGTCCTGGCAATGGGAAGGACATAGCTGAACACCTGTCCACCGTGAGGTGGAACCTGAAGGAAGGTGTAGGCAAATCTCCGGTCTGACGAACAGGAATCATATTAGGCTGTAAGCAAGGTTAAGGCTGCTAAACAAGTCGAAGACCAATAACTACCCGGAATTGCTTGTAGTAAATGTGTTTAGGACCGGCGCCCCTCCTCTTCCTGCAGGAGTTCACCGGTGATCTTCCTTTCCAAGGTCAGGAGGGAGTAATCATCAAGACGGCGCCGGGAACGGGGGATTGGCACTGTATAACGGCTCCGGATAACCGCGGGTTTGGCGGAGAGGAGATAAATCTCGTCAGCCAGCAAGAGGGCTTCTTTAATATCGTGGGTAACATAGAGGACCGTCCGGGGTTCCGCCGTCCAGAGCTGCAAAAACTGGCGAATCAATTCCAACTTCAACCCCAGGTCGAGAGATTTGTAGGGCTCGTCCATCAGGAGCAGGCGGGAAGGATAGGCCCAGGCGCGGGCCATGGCCACCCGCTGGCGTTGACCGCCGCTTAACCGGCGGGGGTAGGAGTCTCTGTAGGCCGAGAGTTCCACCCGCCGGAGAATGGCGGCAACTTTCGCTTCCACTTCCGCTGGGGGAAAACGGTCTTTCAAGACAAAAGCGATGTTTTCCGCCACGGTCAACCAGTCGAGGAGGCGGGGTTCTTGAAAAAGGAAACTAACGGCCTTGCCGGCCAAGCCGAGGATCTCACCGCTGTCCGGTAAAAGAGAGCCGGCGACCAAAGAGAGGAGGGTGGTTTTGCCGCATCCGGAAGGACCCAGGACGGCGGCGATCCGGTTTTTCTCCACCGTCAAGGAGATCCCGTCCAGCACCCGCAGGCTCCCGTAGGATTTGGTGACTTCCTTCAGAACGAACTCTTTCTGTGCCGGTTCCATTTCATTCTTCACCGCCAAGCAATTCCTTTCTCCACCAGATTCTCGAGGACCCGGTCGAATAGGAGTCCGAGGAGGACCACCACAAGGGTCCAGGCAAAGACCTCCGGGGTCTGCAAGAAGATCCGGGCAGTGTCCATCCGGGCGCCGATCCCGAGGGCGGGTGCGGCCATTACCTCCGCGGTTACCGTTACCTTCCAGGTCAGACCCAAACCGCTGGCGGCGGCTGTGGCCAGGTAGGGAATGATTGCCGGCAGGTATAGCTCACGAAAGATCCGCCAGGGCTTGACCTGGTAAATCCGGGCCATCTCCACCAGTTGGGGATCGATATTCCGGATCCCGTCCATCACATTCTGCGTGACCAGCGGGAAGACCACCAAAAAAGTGACGAAGACCGCCACCAGATCCGCCCGGAACCAGATTAAGGCCAGCAGGAT
>JAAYIC010000101.1 GCA_012735195.1 Bacillota bacterium | reverse complement strand
TTATATACCTTATATAGCAGGAATATTCATCTTTACCACGGAATTCAAAACCATGACAACCTTCTGCTTCCTGGCTTTAGCTTACCCCCTCAGTGGATGAATATACTCCTGTTTCTTTGCGATCTCCTCTTCCAGCAAATATTTGAAAGTCTGTTTTAACAGGCCCCAAAGCCGGTCCGGGCGGACAGTGCCGGCCGGTACCCGCCCTCGCGGCCAACGGATGACCGGCGGTCTTCCCGGCTGGTACCGGACCTCGCCGCGGAACCCGACCAGAAGCTTGGCAACCCGTTCCGCATCCCATGAAACCCCCGGTAGAAGCCGGGCAATCACATCTCCTCTCTGCATGGTAATTGTACTTATGCCCAAATGCTTCCCGAGGATCTTTACTCTCACCGTTTCCAGGAGATTGACCGCGGGCGCAGGTAACGGTCCAAACCGGTCCTTAATCTCTTCCTCCAGGGCATCCACTTCTTCCAGGCTCCGGAGGGCTGCAACTTTCTTATAGATCTCCACTTTCTGCCCGGAATCCCGGATATAGGTGTCGGGGAGATAGGCGTCCACCGCCAATTCAATCACCGGATCCGGCGGTTCCACCTTCTTTTCGCCCTGCCGTTCTTTCATCGCTTCTTCCAGTAAACGGCAGTAGAGCTCAAAGCCGACAGCGGCGATATGCCCGTGCTGTTCGGGGCCCAGGAGGTTTCCCGCTCCCCGGATCTCCAGATCCCGCAGGGCAATTTTAAAACCGGACCCCAGATCGGTAAAGTCTCTAATCGCCGCCAGTCTTTTTTCGGCCCTCTCCGCCAGCACTTTATCCTTGCGGTAAGTAAAATAGGCGTAAGCCACCCGGTTACTCCGGCCGACCCGGCCGCGCAACTGATACAACTGGGCCAAACCCAGGCGGTCGGCGTCATAGACAATCAAGGTGTTAACATTGGGGATATCAAGTCCGTTTTCGATAATGGTTGTACAAACCAAAACATCGGCAGATCCCTCGTAAAAGCTCAACATCACCTCCTCAAGGGTGTCTTCGTGCATTTGCCCGTGGGCGATTGCAATCCGGGCTTCCGGAACCAAGCCCTGTAAATATACGGCCATCCTGTCGATGGTTTCCACGCGGTTGTAGACAAAAAAGACCTGCCCTTTGCGGGCCATCTCTCTCCGGATCGCCTCCGCAATAACCTTCTCATTAAATTCCATCACATATGTGCGCACCGGATGCCGGTCCTCCGGAGGCGTCTCAATCATGCTGATATCCCGGATCCCCACCATTGACATGTATAAAGTCCGGGGTATCGGGGTGGCGGGCAAAGCCAGGGCATCAACATTCTTTTTCAGTTCTTTCAAGCGCTCCTTGTGGGCGACGCCGAATTTCTGCTCTTCATCAATGATTAGGAGGCCCAAATCCTTGAAATGAATATCCCGGGAGAGCAACCGGTGGGTGCCGATGACCAAATCGACAATCCCGGCCCGGAGCTCCCGGATAATCCGCGCCTGTTCGGACGGGGACTGAAACCTGCTGAGAACGGCGATCTTCACCGGGTAACCGCTGAAACGCTGTGTAAATGTTTGAAAATGTTGCTGGGCCAGGATGGTGGTGGGGGCCAAGACCGCCACCTGTTTCCCATCCATAATCGCTTTAAAAGCCGCCCGCATCGCCACTTCGGTCTTGCCATAGCCCACATCACCGCAGAGTAAACGGTCCATCGGGCGGGGGGATTCCATATCTCTTTAGATCTCTTCCCCGGCCCGGATCTGGTCGGGCGGTTCTTCATAAATAAAGGCTTCTTCAAATTCCTGCTGCCATGGGGTATCCGGCGCGAAACTATGGCCGCGGTTCGAGAGCCTGGCGGCATAAAGCCGCAACAGGTTATCCGCCATCTCCCGGAGGGATTCTTTGACCCGGTTCTTTACCCGCTGCCAGTCCCCGCCGCCCAAACGGTTGATTTTCGGCGGGGCCTCCGGCGACCCGACATATTTCTGTAATAAATGGAACTGGTCGGTGGGGACAAAAAGCCGGTCGCCCGCGGCGTATTCCACTTCCAGGTAGTCCCGGACCGCCCCTTGAACCTCCTCTTTCTTCAGTCCCCGGTAGATCCCGATCCCGTGATTGATATGGACCACATAATCCCCGGGCTCCAATTCGGCAAAATCGGTGAGCCGGACGCCTTCCTTTGCATACCTGGGTCTGGCCCTTCTTTGCGGCCGTAGACGGCCGAAAATCTCGGTTTCCGTCAGGATTAAAACCTTCTCTATGGGCAGTTCCAAACCGGTGGATAGACCCCCGGGAAGGAAATAGATATACCCCGGTAAATAATTACCGGCGCCCGTCTCCGGTTCTTCTGTAACAATTTTAAACGCTTCCAATCCTTCCTCTTCCCGTAAAGCCTTTGCCATATGCTCCCGGCGGCCGGCCCCGGAAAGCGCCAACCCCACCACCCAGCCGTTTTTCTGCCTGTTTGCCAATTCCACCGGTAAACGCAGGCCCTGGCCGGCAAATTCCGGCGCCGGCCTGAGCGGCAAGGTTGTACCATAATAGTCGCCCGTGCCCTTAAGGGCTCTAGCCACCGCGGACATTTGCAACAGGGCGATTCTGGCAATTGCCCCCTGGAGTTCGGCGGCGGAGATGTAGAGACCGGTCTCTTCCGGCAAAAGGAGCCCCTGTTCGAGAAAGGAACCGATCGTCCGGGACTGTTCTTCCTCCAAAGCCCGCAGGTATTCCATACCCCGGACCGGTTCGTCGATGACCACCAAGGCATCGGGGAGATAGTGCCAGAAGGGCTGCAAATCCCGGCGGATCAGCGGCAAGAACCGTTCAATCCCCGGAAAAACCCGGTCATTGGTTATTTTTTCAAGCGCTGCTTGAAAACCCTCTTCCAGCAGAGCGGCGGTTTTCTCGTCTCCCCGGCGGCGAAAGCGATCCGCCTGTTCCCGGATGAGCTTTGGCAGTTCTTCGGCGGCCGTCTCAATCTCCTTCTTACTCCATAACCCTTCCCTTGCCGGAAGCACCTCCACCGCCTGCAGCCGGCTGCTGGATCTTTGTGTTTCCGGATCAAAAGCGCGGATTGATTCGATTTCATCACCAAAAAACTCGATCCTTAAGGGCTCCTACCGGTCGGGCGGGTAAAGAGCGACAATACTCCCGCGTACGCTGAACTGCCCGGAACGGTCAACTTTCTCCGTACGTTCGAAGCCCATCGCCACCAGCTTTTGGAGGAAAAACTCCCTTTCCATTTCATCCCCGGCGGCCAACCGGAAAGTAAACTTCCGTAGCACTTCGGGGGGGATGATCTTCCGTTGCAAAGCGGGCCAGCAGGCCACCACCAACAGCCGTTCCCCTCTTGCCAACCGTCCCAGAACCGAAAGGCGGGCGCCGGCCGTCTCTTTCTCATAGGCCTCTTCGTGGGCCATAAGGTCATATGCGGGGAAGAGAACAATCTCCTCCGCGGCGCCGAGAATGCTCCGTAAATCTGTGATGATTCTCTCTGCTTCCGACGGGGTATAGGTAAGTACCAGCATGCTCCTGGAAGATTCCTGCCACAAACCGGCGACTAAGAAAGATTTCCGGCTGCCGCTGATCCCCTGTACCATCACTTTTTCTTTGCGTTTGACCCGCTCTAGAACCTCATTAACCTCCGGCAGGCTGCTGATCCTCTTTGTTAGCCAGGAAAACAAGAACGGCGCCTCCTTACTAAGCCATAACAAATTAAGACCCGGCAGTAAACAAACCGCCTGTCATTTCCTATTCTATGCAGGCGGGCGTCAAGAAAACTCCGGTGACTGCGTTTATCCCTGATCCGGGTGGTCACGGAGCGCGGGAACCAAACCGTTATACCTGCTCATAGCTGCTTCTATCCCTTGCTCGATCCAGGTTAAAACAGCCCGGCCGGCCCAGTCGGTAATCGCCGGCAGCAATGCTTTTTCTTCCGGGGAAAAACGGTTAAGCACAAAAGAGGCGGTTTCCACCGCCGCCGGCGGCGCCCCGATCCCCATTCGCAACCTGGGGAGATCCTCACCGGTAACAGCAAGCACCGAGGCCAGCCCTTTATGGCCGCCGGCGCTTCCGCCGCTTCGCAAGCGAATCATGCCGAAAGGCAAGGCCAGGTCGTCAAGGATTATTATTGTCCTGGACAGGGGGATCTCATACTTTAAAATTAGCAACCGCACAGCTTTTCCCGACAAATTCATAAATGTTTGCGGTTTTGCCAGTAAGATCCGGTGTTCACCCCTTCGGGCCCGGCTGACCAAGGCCGCACAATCCGGGAGGGCGGGTTCCGCCCGTAGTTCCTTCATCAAGAGCTCCACGACCAAAAACCCGGCATTATGCCGGGTGAGTCTGTACTCTTTTCCAGGATTTCCCAAACCAATTACCAGATATTCCATGGTATCATGATTCTTCTTCCGCTGCCTCGGCAGGAGCGGTTCCTACCGGCTCTTCTGCTGCTTCTTCCGGCTCTTCAACAGTTTCCTCAGGTACGGCCTCGACCCGCGGAGCGGAGGCAGTCACCAGATACTCCTCAGGAGAGGTGACCATCTCTACGCCTTCGGGCAATTCCAAATCACCGGCCAAAATCGCTTCGTTCATGGCCAGCCGGGAGATATCCACCTCGATTTTCTCCGGAATCTGCGTGGGCAGACAGGTAATTTCTATCTCATACAGCATCTGTTCGATTATTGAACCATCGTTAACCCGTTCCTCTTCACCGGTAATGACCAGCGGAACTTTTAATGTAACCTTATGATCCATCGAAACCTCATAAAAATCAAGATGCAGAAGTTCTCCCTTAACCGGATCAAATTGCGCTTCCTTAATCAAGACCGGATGGTCCTCTGTGGTTTTCCGGTTTTTCTTCTTGATTTTGAGGGTGACCAGGCGGGACGTCCCGACCGTATTGAGTAATTTTTGGGCTTCTCTCCCGTCCAGGCTCAGGAGTTTATTTTCTTTCCCGTATAAAACCGCAGGCAAGCGTTTTTCCGCCCGGAGACGGCGGGCCGCTTCCTTCCCGCTTTCGTCACGAAGCATTGCTGTTAATGTAGCCTCCATGTATCTCACAAACCTCCCGCTAACTTGATGCGCACGTGCGCGATAAAATCAGAAACATTATACCACTATCTTATCTAAAGCGCAAATCAATCTTTCTCTTTCTCTTGCTTTCGCCAGTTCTCCTTGATCACCTGCTGTGCCCGGGCAATCCCCAGCGCCCGCCCGGGAATATCCTTGGTAATCGTTGACCCGGCCCCAACCAGAGCGTGCTCCCCAATGGTCACCGGCGCCACCAGACTGGTATTGCTCCCGATAAAAGCCCCGTCTTTGATTACCGTCGGGTGTTTGGCCTTGCCATCGTAATTGCAGGTGATGGTGCCGGCCCCGATATTGACGCCGCTTCCTACTTGTGAGTCACCGATATAACTAAGATGGGGAACCTTGCTTCCCTTGCCGATATGGCTGTTTTTCAGTTCGACAAAATCACCCACCTTCGCCTGGGCCTCTACTACCGTTCCGGGCCGCAGATTGGCATAGGGCCCGATATTCACGTCATCTCCGATCTCAACGGCATCCAGGACGCTGAAGAAAATCCGGCAGTTGTTGCCGATCCGGCTCCCTGTGATCTGCGTGTACGGGCCGAGACGGCAATTCTCTCCGACCACTGTTTCCCCGTAAAGGAGAGTGCCGGGATAAACGGTGGTATCAGCGCCCAGTTTCACCCGGGGATCCACATAGGTGGTTGCCGGATCGATAAAAGTCACCCCTTCTTCCATCCAGCGCATCAAGATCCTCTGCCGTAATAAGCGTTCGGTTTCCGTCAAAGCCTTCCGGTCATTGGGACCCAGAATCTCCCGGGAATCAGCGGCTTTGACCGCCTCGATCTTTCTGCCCCTTTTCTGTAATATGGCAACAACATCGGTCAGGTAATATTCGCCTTGGACGTTCTCCGCCCGCAGTTCGGGAAGGACTTCACTGAGGTCGGAAAAACGGAAACAATAGATCCCGGTGTTCACTTCCTTGATGGCCTTTTCCTCTGATGAAGCCTGGCCGTCTTCAACAATCCCGATCACCCGCTGGTCACTGTCGCGAAGAACCCGCCCGTATCCGCCGGGATCCTCCACTTCGGTGCTGAGCAGGGTGACCGCGGCCCCTTCCTGTTGGTGCCGGGCAACCAGTTCCCTTAGCGTCGCGGCGGTCACCAACGGGGTATCACCGTAAAGAACCAGCAAGTCCCCGTGGAAAGCCCCCAGACCGGAACAGACAATTTTTACGGCATGGCCGGTTCCCAGTTGCTCCGTTTGCCAAAAATACTCGGCCTGTTCGCCCAAGGCGCCGGTAACTTCTTCGCCCTTGTAGCCCACAACCACCAACGGTTTTTCCGGAGATACTTCCCGGGCGGCATCAACCACATATTGGACCATGGGCACCCCACAGACCGGGTGTAATACCTTGGGTAATTTCGATTTCATTCTTTTTCCTTTTCCGGCGGCCAAAATCACAACCTTTAAATTAGACATAAAAAATCCCCCTCACCGTTGGTATGCGCCGGTGTCAGATCCGGTAGCTTACGGACTGCGCGGCAAAAAAAAACTCCGCCGCTTGCAGAGTCGTAAGACAGGGTTTTGGCTGGGGCGGCTGGATTCGAACCAACGTATGCGGGAGTCAAAGTCCCGTGCCTTACCGCTTGGCGACGCCCCATCCAAAGACGATTATAGCAAATACCTCCCGCCCATGTCAAGGGTGAGCAAGGCCTGAGTTATTCCGCCTTTCTATACTCTTCCAGGATTATATTCTGAATCATCTGCCGGGTCTCCGAGTTAATTGGATGGGCAATATCCCTGAATTCCCCGGAAGGAATTTTCCTGCTGGGCATGGCTACGAACAAGCCGTTTTGTCCTTCGATCACCCTGATCTCCCGGACCACAAAAGCATCGTCAATGGTGATAGAGGCAATAGCCTTCATCTTACTACCATTATCCAACTTGCGTAACCGTACATCCGTGATGTTCACGACTCCCACATCTTTTTGGAATTAATGTAAGCAATTATATATTCGACACAATATGGAAAACTCCTTCTTTTATTTTACATATTTTTAAAAAAAAATACCTGCTTAGCAGGTATTGTCTATAGTCCACTTTTGCTGCTAAAATATAAAAACTTATGAACAGGTCGCCCGTTGTTCCAAGACAGCCCGGGCAAACTGGAGATCGCTGGGTTTATCCACATCGATACCGATCTCCGGATGCAGGGAAATAACCCCGGCGCCCTTGAGTTTTATGAGTTCTTCCACCCTTACTTCAACCTCGGCCACTGTCAACCGTCCGCCTAAAAATTTCAAGAAAAACTTGATCCCTAATAAGCGGCAGAGTTTGAGAGGGTGTTTCCGTAATTGTATAGCCTGGCGGAGGTAGTGACTGTACGCCAGAACCGCTTCCGGGTTGATCAAAACCACATTTCCTCCGGTGAATATACCGTCTTTTAAGCGGACATAGGTTCTCTGCACACCCTTAAACCGTTCCTCAATCACCCGCCGCGGCACCAGGGAATAGTAGATGTCCGCCTCCCTTTCCTGGCATTGCCGGAGAAAATCCCGTAAGGCTTCGGCAGTAATCAAGGGGATGTCGGAGGAGAGAACCAAGACGTGTCCTCCCTGCCGGAGGAACCGTAACGCCCGGTGGAGGCTTTCCACCATATCCGGTCCGGGAGGAACAACCTTCCATATTTTCTTGCCTTTGAGACCGGCGGCCACTTCATCTGCGGCCACCACCACAACCCGGTCAATACATTCCAGTTTCTCCAGGGCCGCGACGACAAAATCAATCATCGGCCTGCCGGTAATCTCAATCTGCGCTTCGTACCGGGCGTCGGCGCTCTTCTTTAAGGAGCCTGAGTTCTCCGCTCCGCCAAGTATAACAGCGTCCATACAGGTTCCCCCTTTATTTTTTTTGTTCTTTCCGGATTACCTGCATAATACTGTTTTCGGCATTCTCCACATGTTCCTGAGCCAGTTCCCGCGCCAGTTCCGGGTTACGGGCAGAAATCGCCTCGACAATTGCTTTATGCTCATCCAAGGCTATTTTCATTCTCCCCGGATAGGAAAGGGAGGTCTGCCGGAAACGCTGGATCTGCTCCCTCAGGTTATTGATGGTATGGGCCAAGCGTTCGTTACGACTGGCCCTATATAATAAGGAATGAAACTTTGTATCAATCTCCACCATCCCGCTGAGATCCGAGCGCTCAATAACCTCTGCGGCCTTCACCAGATGGCGTTCGAGCTCATCCAGTTCCTCGTCGGTGATGCGCTCCGCCGCCAGCGCCGCCGCCAACCCTTCAAGGGCGCTCCGGATCTCAAAGACTTCAATCAGATCCTTCAGGGAAATTCCGGAAACATAAGCGCCCTTGCGGGGAACCATTGCCACCAACCCTTCCAGCTCTAACTTGCGAATGGCCTCCCGCACCGGCGTCCGGCTCACACCCAACTCCTCGGCCAATTGGATCTCCATCAACCGCTCGCCGGGTGGTAACTGCCCCGTAATAATCGCCTCCCGCAGCGCCTCAAAAACCAGTTCCCTTAAGGGTTTATAGCTGTCAAGAGCAATCGGGGCCAACGGTTTTCTCTCCACCATCTTCCCCTCCTTTCCAGCAAATCCGGACCTCCACCCCTTCTCCGGCCAGGCGGCCCTCATGGGTCCACCAGCCTTTTTCCTTCAGGATCGCCTCGATCTCCCGGCTCTTGCGAAACCCTTCGGGGAGAAGAGCGAAAAGCGTCGGACCGCTGCCGGTCATCAACACCGGCAGGCCATAACTTTCCAACCATTTTTTTGCCGCCGCCACCTCGGGCCGGAGTTCAGAAGTCACCTTTTCCAGAAGATTTCCCCAGGCGCTTGTCAGCTCATGGATCTCCCCATTTTTGACGGCTGCGATCATTCTCTCTGTCTCCGGGCGCCGGCCTGCCGCCGCCGCTTGAAAACGGCGGTAAACTTCGGCCGTCTCCACAGAAACAGGGGGTTTGACCAAGAGGATACGGACCGCAGGAAGCGGGGGCAACCGGGTGACCCGTTCTCCCCTTCCCCGCACCAGGGCTGTCCCGCCGGTCAAACAGAAGGGCACATCACTGCCGACGTCCGCAGCGATCTCTTCCAAAGCCGGCAGGGGGAGGTTCAAACCCCACCAACGGTTTAAAGCCACCAGCACCGCGGCAGCATCGGCGCTGCCGCCGCCCAGGCCGGCCCCGGACGGGATCCGTTTCTGCAAAAAAATCTCAACCCCACGGGCGCTCCCGGCTGCCTCTTGCATACGGCGAACCGCGCGCAACACCGTGTTGCTCTCATCCACCGCCAGGTTCGGGTCGGAGGCGGTCAAGGAAACCCCCGCCGCCGGCCGGAAAATCAGCTCATCAGCGAGGCTAACCGACTGCATTACCGATTCCAGTTCGTGGTACCCGTCGCTCCGTTTGCCCAGAATATCCAGGGAAAGGTTTATTTTCGCCCGTGCCAGGGCTTTAACAACCGTCATCTGTACTTACCTTTATCTTCCTTTGCTAAACTGTGCCCCAGGAAAACTTCTTCTCTTATCCAATTTCAGCAGAAATAACGGTTTAGAAAAACCCGCCTATTGCGGCGGGTAAGAATGTAGGCCGTGCACCGTCCTTCGACGACTCTTTCCAGTCGTACCCCGGCAGTTGGCTCCAGCCAGGCTACCCTGCGGCACCCGAAGCCTCCGGCTTACCGTTGCTTCCTTCCGGACCTGGCGGGGTTCACCGGCCTTCGTCGCACAGGACCCGGCCTTCAACACCACTTACCGGCGCCGGTGCTACAAAAAGCCGCCTCAAAGACGGGATTCGACCCTGCTATAGCGGGTTGCAGGTTACAGGGCACCGCTACCTCCCCATCTAGCACGGCCAATAGG
>JAAYIC010000040.1 GCA_012735195.1 Bacillota bacterium | reverse complement strand
CTTGGGGAAAGAATGCGCTGTGAGTTCATCATGGCCATGCTCCACAGGCCGCAGATTGTCTTTTTGGACAAACCCACCATCGGCCTTGACGTGATGGCCAAAGAGAAGATCAGGGATTTCATTAAAAAAATGAATGAGCAGGGTGTAACCTTTATCCTGACCACCCATGACCTTGGTGACGTCGAACGTTTGGCAAAGAGAGTAATCCTCATCAACCGCGGGCAGATAATATTTGACGATACCATCGAAGCCCTCCGGGGTTATCTGGGAAAGAAGAAGTTTGTTACGGTCCGCACTACGAAACCGATGATTGCAGCGGCTTTTCCCGGAATGAGGATCCTGAACCTTTTCTCTGAGTACCAAATGGAAATGGAGTTGGATATGGAAGCCGTAGAACTTAACACCTTTATTCGTTATCTCGATGAAAAATACGGAATCAAGGATTTAACCGTTGAAGAACCGCCGATTGAAGATATTCTGAAATCCTTGTATTAGGAGAAGGGGAGAAGGGGAAAGAAGATAAAGCGAACCGGATGATTCAATCATCCGGTTCGCTTGGCAAGGATAAACCTGAATCAGGTGATTAATCATCGGTTCTGGCAGGACTCAACAGAAAGTAGATGATTAATGACCCGGTTTAGGAAAAAGGGATGAACCAAAACCGGGTGCTTAGATCACCCGGTTCTTTTGGGCATAACAGTCCCGACAGTATACCGGCCGATCGCCGGTGGGCTGGAAAGGAACCTGTGTTTCCGCTCCACAAGCCGCGCAGGTAACCGGGAACATCTGTCTTGGCGAACGGTAACCTCCACCACTGTTACGCTGGCGTTTTCTGGCCGCACGGCAGGAAGCGCAGCGTCCGGGTTCGTTGGTAAAACCTTTTTCCGCATAGAACTCTTGTTCCGAGGCGGTAAAAGTAAAGTCCTCTCCACAGTCCCGGCAGGTCAGAATTTTGTCTGAGTACATAAATAAACCCTCCTCAAAATCATTTGCTTAGCATGGTCAGGACACCGGTCTTATTTCTCCCTGGCCATGACGGGATTTTGAGAAAGGGACAAATAAGGGCTCACTTAACCGTATACTAAAGCGTCTTTAGTATAACACCTTGCCCAAGAGTTGTAAAGTAGAATTTTGATGATTTTTTTCGAGGCCGCCTTCAGTATGGGATTATGTTGCGCCGCTCGGAACCCGCGCTTATACACCTGCCCGTTTGCTATCAGGTGTTTCAGGTTTTACCTTCAGGTTTGCATAAAAGTATCTGCAGAGGGCAGAAGAAAGTTAAAAGGTTGATAATTTACCGCCTGCGGCAGGAATAAAACTCGTAAAACAAGAAATAAAAACTAATTGTAGCAGGTTTTAGAGAGCCGGGAAGTTAAGACCTAAATATCGTTGCTTTTATCAGTAAAAACAACAGGCTAGGAGGGGACTAAATGCAGTACCGGCAGTTTGGTAAATTGGGGTTTGAAGTTTCCGCCCTTGGCTTTGGTACCATGCGTCTTCCAGTCAAAGGGGGCAAAATAGACGAGTCCGAAGCAACCGCCATGTTGCACTATGCGATTGATCACGGCTTGAATTATGTGGATACCGCCTACCCTTATCATGAAGGGGAAAGCGAAACTTTTCTCGGCCGGGTGCTTACCGGCGCCTACCGGGAAAAAGTAAAACTGGCGACAAAACTGCCCGGCTGGAAAGTGAAGGAGAAGAAGGATTTCGACCGGTTGCTCAACGAGCAACTCCACCGGTTGAACCGGGATTCTGTTGATTTTTACCTCTTACATGCGCTGAAAAAAAAAAGCTGGGATAAACTCTATGCCCTTGGTGTATTGGAATGGGCGGAAAAAGCCATGGAGGCCGGGCGTTTTCGCTACTTCGGCTTTTCGTTCCATGACGAGTTTCCGGTTTTTAAAGAGATTGTCGATGCCTACAACTGGGATCTTTGCCTAATTCAATATAATTATATGGACGTGGAAAATCAAGCCGGGAAGAAAGGTCTGCAATATGCGGCTGCCAAGGGAATGGCCGTTGCCATTATGGAACCTTTGATGGGAGGGAGACTGGTGACACCGCCCGCGGCGGTCCAGGAGATTTGGGACCAGTCGGCGCAGAAACGTTCGCCGGTTGAATGGGCCCTGCAGTGGTTATGGGATCAGCCGGAGGTATCCGTGGTTCTCAGCGGGATGAGCAGTATGGAACAGGTAAAGGAAAATATCGCCCTGGCCGGGAAGGCCCGTATTAATAGTCTTTCCCCTGCTGAACTTGGATTATATGAGAGAGTGCGGGCCAAATATGAAGAAATTACCGTCATCCCTTGCACCAAATGCGGGTATTGTATGCCTTGCCCGCAAGGGGTTGATATCCCGGGGAACCTTACCAATTATAATGAAGGCTACATCTACAGCAGGCCCGAGTTCGCCCGCAGGCAGTATGAATGGTGGAAGAATTCGTGGCAGGATCCGGATGGCGGCCTGGACCATGATATCCGGGCAGGGAAATGTATCCAGTGCGGAGTCTGTGAGAAAAAATGCCCGCAGTCGATCCCGATTAGCCGTTGGATGCCGGTAATCCACAAAGCGCTGGTGGAAAACGGGCCTTACATTACAAAGCTGGATTGAGTATGGTTGGGCATTTCTGTTTGCGGCCGGAAGGGAGGAGAGGAATGAGAAAGGCCCGGTGCTATATGATATTGCTTTTTCTTTTTTTTCTGACAGCCACTGGGGATGTCCTCTCCTCGCCGGAACCCGGGTGGGTTCTGGTCTGGGCCGATGAGTTTGACGGGGCGGGGTTGCCTTCCCCTGCCTATTGGACCTTTGAGACCGAAGGAAACCAGTGGGGTTGGGGAAACAACGAAGCCCAGTTTTACACGGACCGCCGGTTGGAAAATGCCCGCGTAGAGGAGGGCCGGCTGATTATTACCGCCCGTGAGGAACCGATGGGCGGCAAGGAATATACTTCCGCCCGGATCAATACCCGGAAATTAGGCGGCTGGCTCTACGGGCGTATTGACGCCCGGATAAAGCTTCCTTCCGGACCCGGGATTTGGCCCGCCTTTTGGATGCTCCCAGTGGACAATTTCTATGGCGGCTGGCCTGCCGGCGGCGAAATCGATATTATGGAGTTTTTCGGTTTTATGCCGGACACCATCTACTGCACGATCCATACTTCCGCCTACAACCACCGCCGGGGCACGCAAAAAGGAAGCAAGCTAAAAGTCGCAAACCTTCATGACGACTATCACCTCTATGCGGTGGAATGGTTCCCTGACCGCCTTGATTTTTATGTGGATGACGCAAAGGTTTTTTCCTACGAAAAAACCGAGGACCACCCGGCGGCCTGGCCTTTTGACCAGCATTTTTATGCCATCCTCAACTGCGCTGTGGGTGGCGACTGGTGTTACCGGATGGGTGGGATTGGCGGTACCCCCTTCCCGCAGAGGCTTGAGGTGGATTATGTCCGGGTCTACCAATGGAATGACGGGAATCCCCACACCCTCCTGGTCACGGCTACTGAAGGCGGCCGTATCCACTACGAGGAGAAAGAAGCGTACGTACCCGGGGAAGAAGTCCGGCTGCGGGCGGAGGCCGAACCGGGATATAAATTTCTGTACTGGTCGGGCGGGCTCTCTACTGTACATGGGAGTGAGGCCAGGATCAAGGTGTTTTATGATACAGCCGTGCGCGCTCATTTTGCCCCGGAGGCGGAGATGTTGAAAAACGGCGACTTTGAAATGGGGCTTTTGGCCTGGAACCGCTGGGTGGATACGGAGGCCGCAGCAGCGGAGTTCTTCATCGACCAGGGCGCGCTCCGGGTTGATCTGAAACGCCCGGGAAAATATGATTGGCAGGTTCAACTGACCCAGGCGGTGCCGCTGGCCAAAGGAAAAACCTATACAGTCTCCTTTGATGCCTGGGCCCGGCGGCGCAGTCCGGTCACTCTCCGGTTAAACCAGAATTATCCTCCGTATGCGGCTTACGCCTATCAGGCTTTTACCATTGGCAAAGAGAAAAAAACCTATAATTTCACAGTAACAATAGATAAAGACGATGCCGGCTCGCGGTTGGAATTCGATTTCGGACAGGGTAGAGGCCCGGTTTGGCTTGATAACATTAGTATGATAGAAGAAACGGAAACCATTGCCGTAACCGGTGGAAAATAACGGTGTGCGGAAAGAACCAGGCCCGGTGGGGAGCCGTGTGGCGGTCTTTTAACAAACATGAAAAGAAAAGCAAATTGTTTTGTAAGAGGCTACCATACTGCCAAAACCGTGCTAGAATAGAGTATAATAAGTTTTGGAGGCCATAACATATAATGACAGCAGCTTTGGCGGTAGACAACAGTGTAATCATAAACCAGGTAACTGTATTATTCCTCCTGATGATGATCGGTTTCTATACCACCAAACGTGGAATCCTGACCGCAGCAATAATTGAGGGTTTTTCCTCTTTCCTCCTCAATGTCTCATTACCCTTTATGGTGATTACCGCATTTCATATGGAATTCTCCAGGGATATGCTGCGCGACGCAGGGCTGGTCTTTTTAATCAGTACAGCCCTCCACCTCTCCACCTTACTGGGGAGTCGCTTTTTGTTTCGACGCTACCCACCGGACAGGCAAAAGATCTTACGGCTGGTAATGATCTTTTCCAATTGTGGATTTATGGGCTTTCCGATCCTTGACAGTATCTACGGAAAAGCCGGCGTCTTTTTTGGCTCCATTTATGTGGTGGTCTTCAATATTTTCTTCTGGACAGCCGGAGTCGCCCTTTTTACCGGGGTCAAAGATATCCGTGCAATAAAGACAGCCTTAAAAAACCCGGGAATTCTCGCGGTCGGAGTAGGGCTGCCGATCTTTATTTTTTCTCTGCCCATACCGTCTCCGGTCTATACTACCCTTGATATGGTCGGTTCAATGACTACCCCGCTGGCTATGATTATTGTCGGTTCACTCCTGGCAAACCTTAAACTAAAAGAGGTTTTTGCCGAGCCTTCCGTCTACTATGCCACCTTGCTTCGCTTGATTATACTGCCTATCCTAACCATGGGAATAATGCGCCTTCTCGGATTCGGCGGACTGGTTTTGCAGGTTATGGTCACGACGATGGCGATGCCTGCGGCAACTACCACAGTGATTCTTGCGGAGATGTACGGCGACGACGGTGGCAACCCGGAATATGCCTCGCGTATAGTGTTTATTTCCACGATTCTCTCGATGATCACCATACCGGCAATGATTTTACTGGTGCAAGCTTTGGCTTAGCAGCTTAACAAGAACTCCAGCTTGACTACTTAGCTTGACTTGTTGATTCTTTATATCGACCGCCGCTTTTTCTGAGGCATGCTGTCAAATTAGGGATGTTGTCAGATTAGGAGACGCCGGGTTGATGATATGGGCGTTATTTTTTTGTGGAAATAAAGGTCAGATTTAGTCGGTAATATTTATGAGACTAATTACATGAAAATACATCTAGATTTGTATTTTAAAAGCAATTTAAAACACTTGGTTGAAATGCTGCGAGCAGGGTGTAGGTGACAGCCGACCGGTACCGTGGTTTTTGTTGGTAAAGACAAAATGAAGAAAAGCGGCGGGGATTACGATACCAGCTGATAGCCTTGGGAAGAACAAAAAAAGAGAATTTAGCTGCTGCGTAGAGAAGTTTTTGGCTAATATTTGATCGGGGGGGGTGTCAGGGGCGGACGGGGCCGGCCGCGGAATACAAGAATTCGGCGGCCCCGCCATGAGGTTGAAACCCAATAAGTCACACGTCAAGGACCAGTTTTTCCAAGGTCAACGGGTCGATAAATTTCCCGTTCTTGTAGGCTCTCATATTGCCGCCGGAGATCTCATCGATCAGGGCGATCTGTTTCTCCTCGCCGATCCGGCCAAATTCAAACTTAACATCATACAATTCGATTCCTTTTTCAGCCAGAACATCTTTTACGATCCCGGCGATCCGCCGGGTAAGGCCTTTCAAGATCCGGTACTCCTCTTCAGTAAGGATACCCAGCATGATTAAGGCGTCTTTATTGATTAGCGGATCCTCGCGGGCATCATCTTTAAGGGTGATCTCAATACATCCGTCGAGAGGCTGTCCTTCCTTTGCATACATACCGTACCGGCGGAGAAAACTGCCCACCGCCCGGTAGCTGCAGATGACCTCAAGACCATTACCGAAAAAAGTTGCCGGCTTTACAGTCATAGTCGCTTTTTCCAGGTCGGCGTCTATATAATGGGTGGGGATTCCCTTTTCTCTTAGGAGTTCAAAAAAATATTTACTGAGCCGGAGTCCGGCCCGTCCGGCGCCGGCGATTGTCAAGCCCACCGTATTCGCGCCGGGATCAAACTCTCCATTGACCCCGGTCACATCATCCTTAAACCGCAACAGGTAATCGCCGTTTTCCAGGACATAAACATTTTTGGTTTTTCCACTAAAAACAAGCTTCATCCGTCAACATCTCCCCTTCAGTTGTCAGCAGGTGCTTACCTAATAAGAATAGTATAAAGAAATTTTCCTCTGGAAACAAGAGGGTTGTTGAGTCATGCGTCCAAAGTGATCAGGGAAAAAGCTCCCATTAGCTGTTCCCCACAATCAACTTTAGATCTAGGAAGGCCTAAGAAGACGGCTTCCGTGGCCGGGATGGCAAAATATAACGGTATAAATAGGAGATTCCGGAAAAATGTCGAAAAGAGTAAAGACGGTATCTACCGGCTTGCGAGCCTTTAATTTCTGACCGGTGTGGCCTGCCTGGTTCCAGGTTCAATAATAGGGGAGGAGTGAAACTGGTGCGGAGAACTCTTTTTTTCTTGCTCATATTTGGCCTGTTTCTCTGCAGGGCCGAAGCGGTTTTTGCCCGGGAACGCGTCAGCGTCTTGGGGTTCAGTGGCATGGTCCAAGAGGAATATAAGCAGGCCGCTGTTAATAAACTCACCGCCCTTCTTGTGAAAATCGACCGTTTCGAAGTAGTGGAACGGGCGGAGATTGACCGTATTTTTGAGGAACAACACCTCCAATTGACAGGCCTGGTTGTGGAGGACCAAGTGGTTGAGGTCGGCAAGATCCTTGGCGTAAATTTGGCCTTTATCGGCAGTATTGACCGGCTGGCGGCATCCTGGGACCGTGAGAGCAAGAAATATAGGGCGGAAGCCGGGATAACCGTGAAAATCATTGATGTTGAAAGCGGGAAGATCCTCCAAATCATGGAGGAAGAGGGGAGTGCCAACGACAAGAATTACCGCAATGCATTACATAAAGCCCTCGAATCGTCCTTTGGGACAAATTTGGTTTATAGAATCCGGGAACTCTTTACCCTTCACAGTGAAGTCTTTAAAATTGAGGATGGAACCGTTTATTTTCTTGCCGGTTCACGGCAAGGGGTAAAAAAGGGTATGCGCTATTATATCCTGCGCCCGGAGAAACTGGAGTTATATGACTGGGAGATGGGGCCGGAATTTGCCTTTAAAAGACGCTTGGGATTGATAGAAGTCGTCGATGTGCTTGAGAATCTGTCCAAAGCAAAAATTATCTGGGCAACGGAGACGGTAAAACCCGGCGACCTTCTTGAGGAGATCGTCCGGACCAGAAAGGTTTATCTAAAAGTAGGGCCGCGGATTACCGGTTATGGATTTGCCGGCGGGGCTGGGGAAGGGACCGTCACCAACTGGGAGTTTTCTCTCGGCAGTGAACTCCCGTTTCATAGCTGCGCACAGTTGATCTGTGGCGTTGCATCTTGGGAAAAAATTGACCAAATTCATCTCGGCCTGGGGTACGGTAGGGAATTTCAGATAATTGCCGGGAAACTATATCTTACCTGCCAGATCGAAGCCGGGATTTCCGCGGCAATGCAGGGAGAAGCCCAGGCCGTTGGTTTTTTTCTGGGGGGAGCCGGCGGACTCAAGTATTACTTAAAATATGACGACGGTATCCGGTTGGAACTGGGTGTTACCGGCCATTACGGGCCTTATTTCAAGGAATGGCTTGATGAAAACAACCTGGATATAACAGATAAAATGGCCCATCCGAGCCTTGACTTTTCCGGGGTAGGGGTACGGCTGGGGTTGGTGTTGCCTCTATAAAGGATAAACAATAGGAGCCGGAATGGGGTGAAAAAATGGGAAGAAAAATCCGCAGGACCGTCCTGGTGATTTTGGTTATTCTCCTTTTTTCCCTGTTGCCACCGCCGGTCGCAGCTGAGGAGGAAGCCGTGATTGAGGTGGAAGGATTTGCCGTGGTGAAAGAGGGAAACCTTCTCCGCGCTCGTGAACTGGCGGTTAGCGACGGCTTGCGTTCAGCAGTTGAACAAGTGGTGGGTCTGCTGGTTGACAGCAGAACCCGGGTGCACAATTACGAACTGATTGAAGACACGATCTTAATCCGTTCCGCGGGTTATATTGCCGGTTACGAAATCCTTTCCACCCGCTTGGTAGAGGGAACCCTCGGGGTGCGGCTCCGGGTGCGGGTCCGCCGGGAGGAACTCGTCCGCGATCTTGACCATCTCCAGTTAATCTTATACCGGGCCAATGATCCCAGAATAATGGTGGTCATTCCTGAGGAACATCTCCGGCGGCTTGTACCCGACCCGGCGGCGGAAACAGAGGTTATTCGCCGTCTGGTGGACGCCGGATTCCGCCTTGTCGACCAGAGACAGGTGGCAAAGGTGCGCGATAGTGAGGTTCTGCGACAGGCCGTGGCCGGTGACGAGGAGGCCCGGCGCCGCCTGGCCGCCGAATATAATGCGGAGATCCTGGTGACCGGTGAGGCCTTCAGCGAATTTGTCGGTAATTTTCGCGGTTTGATCTCCTGCCGAGCCCGGGTGGAGGTCCGTGTAATCAGGGCTGATACCGGCGAGATCTTAGCCGCCCATGCCGTTCATGAGAGCGGCGTTGATATCAGCGAAGCAGCTGCCGGGAAAAAAGCCTTGACCAAAGCCGGCAGCAGTATCGCCGATTACCTGGTGGAAGCAATTCCAGCACGGCTTGTGGAGAACCGCCGCAGTATCCAGGTTTTCATTAGCAACCTGACCTTCTCCGACCTGCTGCTTATCGAGGATAATCTAAAGAAAACCCCGCTGGTTGAGAATGTTTTTATCCGGGATTTCACCGGCGGCAACGCGCGGCTGGATGTGGAGACGGTGCTCCTGCCTGTTCAGTTGGGTGAAGAAATGACTTGGTGGCCGGAAATACCCCTGGAGGTTACCGGTATTTCCGGAGCCAAGGTTGAATTGGAGAAAAAAACCTTTCCCGGGGAAGCCATTGAGGAGGTATTGAATGATGAGAAAGAAAAAGATCCTGATCCAATCGGCATTAACCTGTAGTCTTCTTCTTATTCTCGCCGCAGGTGTCCTGAGTAGTACCGCGGTGGTTGAACAAGTTGGCGCCGGAGAGATCGACTGGGAGACCGGTGTGATCCGGGTGATGGGTTACGGTGCGGCGCCAAGAGGGGTTCCCGGAGCCGTCGGCCGGTTGCTGGCCCAGAGGGCCGCGAAAGCCGACGCCTACCGCAATGCCCTGGAAGTAATTGAAGGGGTTAGGGTCCGCAGTGAAACATTAGTTGAAAACTATACGGTGGTCAGCGATGAAATCCGCCTGAGCATGCAAGGGTTCATTAAAGGAGGACGCTTTGAACGGGTAAGTTTCGACATGGAAAATACCTGTGAGATCATGCTGGTACTTCCGTTGGGAGGAGAAAAAGGCCTCAGTTCACTGCTCTTCAATACTGTACAACAACTGCCAACCACACCAACGGCGCCGCCGGTGGAAATTCTGCCAAGACCCACAGAGATCACCCGGAGGT
The DNA here is from genome assembly GCA_012735195.1 of Bacillota bacterium. Taxonomy (GTDB): domain Bacteria; phylum Bacillota; class UBA4882; order UBA10575; family UBA10575; genus JAAYGG01. The sequence continues at coordinate 4,759 of JAAYIC010000040.1, read as the reverse complement.
ATACGGGGATCGTTATTGATACCAGAGGTCTTGATGTCAAACCCGCTCTATATCCCCAAGTCTTTGATGTCGACGGTTATCTTTTATACGGCCCGGCCATGGTCAGTGTGGACCGGGATGATTTCTCAACTATGGTGGCGTATTCGCGCTCGCTCGAGAAGGGGCTGGCCATGCCGCGGGTAGGTGGGAATCCGCTGTTGCTTAAGGCAGCCGATGCCGTTAGGGGTAACGGCGGCGAAGCCACAGATATTGTCTTGGGTAGGGAAGCAGCAGCCCTTTTCCGTCAGGCCGTCGCCGGAAACGACCTGCTAGCTAAGGCGGCCGTGGTTTTCATAATCGATTGATAAAAATCGCTTGTTGGGATTATCATTTTATCACCAATAATGTAAAGGAGGGAAGAGCCGGTATCCTTTGGGAAAAAACAGATACCGGCGCGGAACATGAGAAAAATAAAATGTCCGGTTGCTTTATTGCTGGTCTTTTTTCTTTTGACCGCATCAATCCCCGCCGCAGCACTGGAAAGAGGATTTTCTGCTGCAGGGGCATCCGGAGACAACAGTAAAAAATACATCACTACCGCTGCTGTGGTGGCCGTGGTGGTAACCGTGGGCTTCCTTATTAGCTCTGCGGTCCGGAACAGCAAAGCCAAGGGATTCTACAGGCAGGGAGAAGATTATGCTGCTCAAGGCCGGTGGGATCTGGCGGCTGATGCCTTTGCCGAAGCGGCGAAGATCAACCCCAAGTACCGGGACGTTCAGAGTAAACTGGCTCATGCCAGAGAGCAGGCGGAAAAGATGCTGATCGCCCTGGGTGATGCCGCCAGGGAAAAAGAAAAACTGGAAGATGCTTTGCTCTATTACCAAAAAGCCCTCAAATACCAGCCCGACTCCGTGCTGGCCCGCGCCCGGCTGGAGGATTTAGGCCGTCAGATGGTGGCCGTTTACTACCGGCGGGGACAGGCATATGAGACACAGAACAGATGGGAAGAGGCGCTCCGTGAATATGAGCAGGCCTACCGTATCGACCCCCAGTATGAGGACCTTAGAGACCGCTATTTGCGAGCCAAGGCGAAAGTGGAAGGGGAACAATCCCTTTTGGGTGTTTTATATTTCCTAAACTACAGCGACTACCCAGGGCTGGAGACCTTCCTTCTCCAGGCAGTTCAGACCGAGTTGGCCACAGCAGGCGCCGGCCGTTACGTACTCCTTGATTACAGGCGGGTGCAAAGGATTATTGGCGAACAAGCGGAGGCCCTGGGGGAACGGTTTGACGACAGTCTGGCTATGGATATCGGCCGCTTGCTGGGGGCTGATGCCGTACTGACCGGGGAGATCCGGAGTGTAACGCAGCAGGGAAGGAGAGTCCGGGTCCAGGTGGCAGCGAAGATTCTTGAAGTCCCCGGAGCCAAAGTCCTTACGGAAGTTGAACTCACCCACACTTTCTCCAGGGAAGTGACGATGGAAAACCTCCCGCAGGCCATGCCCGAACTTGCACAGGAGTTGGCCAAGAAAATCCTCAGATAATTTGAAGGTCGTTTGCAGGAGGAGAAGTTCACAGGATTTGAAAATAATAAGACCTGCAAGTAAAGGCAACCTGCTTGCAGGTCGGTTCTTTTTGCAGGCCCCGGCGACCGGGCTGTCTGCCTGATTTTCTTAGCATCAAGCTTTATACTATCCAACCCCGATAGCTAAGGAGGTATGACACAAAAGCTCCCCAGCGCTACCTGGTTGTTGAATTCTGGGATACTGAAGACTACACCTGACTGATATTTAATGTATATTTGTCATCACCGGTAGTCTCCAGTTCAATAATATACCATACAGCTTTCCTTCCCGTTCCTATTTTAAACTTCTTACCGATCGGGAAAAACATCGTCTCTTTCTTGTATTCAATCCGGACCATATCTTCATTGGAGAATTTCCCGTCCAGATTCCAATCAACCACGCTTACAGGCACGGTCTTTTTCCCATTTAGCTTGTGTTCGCCGTAGAGGTAAATACGATTGCCTATTTTGGCGGTGATGAATATTTCAATCTTCTCTTCCTCTACCTCAACAGGAGTACCCACAGCAATACCTTCAACGTCTCTTCCACTTTTCACCTTCATTGGAATGCACTCGATTAGATAATCAATCTCCAGGATATACTCGTTTTTCGAATACGAACCAAGGAAAGAAGCCAGACCGTAACCGCTGTGCTTGGTTCCGTCGGATTGGCCTTTCATGTTAACACGGTCGCGTCCGACCCGGATCTTTTCTTCAATTGCATTGATCCTGACTACTTCCCCTTGAGAGTCATACACCTTTAAATAACTGAAGTCTTCCGGTGGAAGTTCGGCAAAATCAACCTGTACTGTATAGGGCTCTTCACCAAGAAAAATTTCTTTTGTAAAGTTCAGTTGCGGGTATAACTCAAACGGATAGACGTAATAACCGGAAAAGGCTCCTTGGGTCACCCGGCTAAACTCCTCGGATAATGACTCTAAAATAGAGTCGCTTCCTTTTTTAGGCCTTGATTTATATGTGTAGAGTTCCTGATAGGGGAGACCGTCGTTTTTGAGAGTTAATGCAACCTCTCCTGAGAGGTCGTATGAGCTTAAATCGGCACAACCTGCTGTTCCCAACAGGAAAAAAAGGATTAACCCTAAATAAATCTTTTGCCGCACAAAACCAACCTCCTAACAAAAAACATATGAATTATTAAAAAACCATTCTTGCTTTGTTACCAATATTATATATCTTTTCTCCCTGCCATTCAATCGCAAGATGGTGACAGTTATCAAGGTGACATGACAGGTTTTATAACGGACTTCATCCGCTTTACAGGCTTCGCCTGTTTGCAGATTTCCTCTGTTTCACAAACTCCATTTGTTTAACAGAACTCCGCCTGTGCAACAGATTACACCGCCCGACGGATCTGTTCGTATTTAATTTGGTAAAAAATTTACCAGAAACTTTTTAACGGTTGACACGTATTAACGGTTAGGAGGGATCTATCCGATGAAGAATGGCAAATTGCTCTTTATCAATCTTATTCTCTGTATTTTTTTCTTGTTCTCTTTGACAACCGCTGCTGCGCCGGGAAAAGATGGTGTCCCGGTTGAAAACGGAGAAACTGAACCCGAAAAAATGCGGGTTAATCTCTTGGAAAAGGCACTGAAACCGCACGACCCGTTAACAACCGCCAAAGCATGGGCGGAAGCGGTGAAAACCAGAAACGGCGCCTGGCAGTACGCGCTCCTGTCTCCAGAGTTACAGAAGGAGTACTACGACTCGCTTAAGGAGATGAACTGGATCACCGGGGTATCAAGTCCGTGGATAGACAAGTATAAAGTAACCGAGAGATACAGGATTGATGAGGAATTGTACCGGTTTGCGGTGGAATTCACTTATACGGATTCAACTAAATCAAATTTTACCACGAAAGAATATATTACCGTCCGCAAGTACGAGGATGCCTGGCTGGTAACGATGATCGAGAAGATTGAGGCGGAGGGGGAGATCACGAAACTGCCTTCCGGGACCGGCGAAAAGGAAAGAAAAATATCCATCGAAGATAAGCGTGCGAATGGCGCCAACAAAGGCTATGATAAGGCAAATGTGATTATTGGCAACGAAACCAAGATCTATAAAGGCTATACCGACCAGGAGCATACCGCCGATGATCTGCAGGAAGGGGAGAGGGTTGAAGTTGCTTTTACCGATGATCCCCGGCTTATGATCTATCCTGTTACCGCCAGGGCAAAAACCATCCGCCGGATAAAACCGGGAGATGCGGCACTGGTCTATGAAAACCGGCAGTACAAATTTGCCCTGTCTTTGCCTGAGACTTGGCAAGGTTACCGGTTGGTGACTGAGGAATGGGAAGGTCTTGACCCAAACGGTAAAACCGTGGAAACCGGGCCGGTTATTAAGATCCGGCATCCGGAGTGGACCGACGACAACCCGCGGCAGGATATCCCGATCATGGTCTTTACTCTTGCCCAATGGGAAAAAATGCAGCAGGAGAAGTTTCATATCGGCGCCGCACCGGTGGGACCAAAGGAACTTGGGCGAAACGACAAATATGTCTTTGCCCTTCCGGCCCGTTATAACTTTGCTTTTCCCACCGGCTATGAGGAAGTGGAGGAGATTTTAGAGAACGATCCCTTGGAACCACTCTTTTAATGGTGTTTCAGGTAAACTTTGTATAGACTTTGAACGATATCTGACACCTCTCGTTACGGCCAGGAACCTGTCGTAAGAAGGCGGTAAGGCCTATAAACCCGGGAGGTGTTTTTCTTTTAATACCATCAAAGGTTAGTGCAAAATCTACATAGAAGCAGATGAAGACCATTAATCCGCGCGCGCGGATTCTGTTTCCTGAAAGCATTGATAATATTCCTCTATTACGGGGCTGCCACAATTTGACCCGTATGGCTTTTAAAATATCTTAATGAACACGATGCTGTTTTAAATACACTGAATGTGGGGCGCGTATTTCGGTCAATTCGATCACCTAATACGCTTCATGCCGATCGCGCGATACGCTTGAATCCGATCACTGATTACGGTTTAATCCGATCGTACAATTCGGTTCATGGCGATCACTTATGAGTCCAATTATGGTTTACACTGAAGGGGTATCCCCCATCTTGATTGTAATCAGTCGCTCTGGTTGTTGTTAAATTCGGTCTCAGTGGCTAGAACCCTTTTAATCTTCCTCATCGATTCACCTCGCAGCACAACTTTGTAGGCATTGTGGATGATCCTGTCTAGAAT
>JAAYIC010000110.1 GCA_012735195.1 Bacillota bacterium | reverse complement strand
CATGCTGGAACTATTGGATGAATATGACCTGAGTTATACCTACCACGCCTACCACGAGTATTCCTTCGGTATCTACTGGGACGGGAGTGCGCTGCCAAACGAGGCTTCTGCCAATACCGGCTTGATCAACCTTTTTCGTGAGCGCTGACAATTCTTCGCGCGCGCGTTGTCAGTAAGGGGAGACCATAGGAAAACCCGCAAAATCTCCGGCACGGCCCGGTGGGGAGATCACTGAATCTCTTCGACCGGAACCCATATTTCCATTATTGAGTCTTCACTGTCACCATGGAACCTTTCATCATAATATTCAACAACATAGAGGTGGCCATCAATCCGGCGCTCTTTATATCTTTCTTTATTTGCTTCCAGCCACGCGTCCATAGCGGCATTTTCACTGTCATAGCCGCGGGCAACATGTACTTCGAAAGCTGCATAGGTAGATGCAGGTAGTTTTAATACAGTAAAAGCACTGTCGACTTCACTTTCTGATACGCAGACACCCACGTGACATATACACTGGTTCTCTTTGTCAATGCGGACCTCATATCCATAATCCGATACCTTATTTTTTAAGCAAATAGTCTTATAGAGCTTTTCAAATTCCTCCCATATCTCCCGGGTTTTGCTCCCATCTCCTGTAACACCGGCGATTAATAACTCCTCTTTTTTTATAATTTTTGGTTGTTGCACAAGGATACCCCCTTTTATTTTATTCGTAAATTTTTCTAAAAGATGAGCTGATTATAGTCTATCAACTTACATGCAAACGGTCTTAACATTTCTTGCCCTAATCATTAGAGAATCACTTGAAAAAGCGACTCCCAGATTGAAATGTTAATCTCCATATCAAGTTTAAATGGGGTGGATTTTGCTTTTTCAATAAGAGAGTTATTGAACAAAGCCAATTACTGGAGCCGGGCTATTTACTTTTTGCGGGATAATGTTAGAATAATAATGATTGGCTCAAACCAGGGGAAATTTGTAGAAGAATAATACGCCGGAAGATGCGCGCCTGTCAGGCGCAGGCTGGTTATCCGGTTAGAAGGAGAAACAGATGATCGGGATTGGAACGCTTGTTAACGTTATAGCTATTATTACCGGAGCGGTCGCCGGGTCGTTGGTCCGGGGCGGGCTCCCGGAAAAGATCAAGAGCATAATCATGCAGGGCGTTGGGCTGGCGGTCATGTTCATCGGGCTTTCCGGCGCCCTGCAGGGGCTTTTTACCGTGGCCGGCAATGGGCTGGAGAGGCAGTATGTCATGTTGATGATCGCCAGTATGGTAATTGGCGGGATCATCGGCGAACTGCTACAGATTGAGGCGGGCCTGGAGAAGGCCGGGCGATGGTTTGAGAAGAAATTTGCCCGTTCGGAGAGGACCTTTGCCCAGGGTTTCATCACCGCCAGCCTGGTTTATTGTGTCGGGGCCATGGCGATTGTGGGGGCGCTGGAGGACGGGCTGATTGGTGATGTGACGACCCTATTCTCCAAATCCATTCTCGACGGGGTCACCGCTGTCATTTTTGCCGCCGGAATGGGGATGGGGGTGGCCTTATCGGCCCTCCCGGTCCTGGTCTACCAGGGGAGTATTACGCTCCTTGCCGGGGTCTTGCGCCCGCTTTTGACCGTAACCGTAATCCAACAAATGTCGCTGGTTGGCGGGATCCTGATCTTCGCCATCGGCTTGAACCTTTTGAAGATAACCCGGATTAAAGTGGGGAACCTCTTGCCTGCCATCTTTATCCCGCTTTTCTACTATATTTTATTGCTCCTCTTTGGCCTT
>JAAYIC010000039.1 GCA_012735195.1 Bacillota bacterium | reverse complement strand
CTTCTGGATGAAGGAGTTCCATTGGACCGAGTTTCAATGGAACAAAGAGGCCTTTCCCGATCCCGAAGGGATGTTACGCCGCTTAAAAGAAAAAGGCCTGCGGATCTCGGTCTGGATCAACCCCTATATCGCCCAGAGGTCGGTCTTGTTCGAAGAGGGCGCGGCCAAAGGCTATCTATTGAAAAGGGAGGACGGCACGGTCTGGCAGGGCGACCTGTGGCAACCGGGCATGGGCATTGTCGATTTCACCAACCCCGAAGCCTGCGCCTGGTACGCTGTCAAGCTCCGGAGCCTGCTGGAGCTGGGGGTTGACACCTTCAAAACGGACTTCGGCGAGAGAATCCCCACGGACGTCGTTTATCACGACGGGTCCGACCCTTTCAAGATGCACAATTATTACTCCTATCTCTACAACCGGGTGGTCTTTAACGTTCTCAAGGAGAAATTCGGGGAAAACAAGGCCGTGGTTTTCGCCCGTTCCGCCACTGCCGGGTCGCAAAGATACCCCGTCCACTGGGGTGGAGATTCTTTCAGTTCCTACCAGTCCATGGCGGAAACCCTCCGCGGCGGGCTCTCCCTCGGCCTCTGCGGGTTCGGGTTCTGGTCCCATGACATCGGGGGGTTTGAGGAGACTGCCACTCCGGACCTGTATAAACGTTGGGTCGCCTTTGGCCTCCTCTCTTCCCACAGTCGCTTGCATGGCAATTCTTCGTACCGGGTACCCTGGCTCTTCGATGAAGAGGCCGTTACCGTCCTGCGCTTTTTCACCAAATTAAAATGCCGCCTAATGCCCTACATCTACCAGGCGGCCTGTGCGGCGCGGGACAAAGGCCTTCCCGTCCTCCGCCCGATGGTCCTGGAATTCCCGGATGACCCGGGCTGCCGCTATCTCGATACCCAATATATGCTGGGCGACGCCTTGCTGGTGGCGCCGGTCTTCAGTGAAGACGGGGAGGTCTCATATTACTTGCCCCCCGGGGAGTGGAGCAACTTCTTCACCGGCGAAAAGGTCGCCGGCGGCCGTTGGGTCACGGAAAAACACGGATACCTGAGCCTGCCCTTGATGGTAAGACCCAACCATATTATTGCCGTTGGCAGTAACAGCCTGCGGCCGGATTATGATTTCGCCGCCAATGTCACCCTTCACCTCTTCAACCTAGAGGAGGGCGCCACCGCCACAACCAAAGTCTATAACATGGAAGGCCGGCCTGAACTCTCGGTCCGCGCCGAACGGCGGGGGCGGGAAATCCTCGTGCAAGCCGGGGCCGCCGGGGAGAATAAACCCTGGTCCCTGCTGCTCCGCGGCATTGTTATTGAAAAGATAAAAAAGGTCGCCGGCGGGCGGTTTGAAGCCAAAAACGGCGACAGTCTGATTCTTCCGGATCACTACAGCGGCGAACTGACGATTGAATTGTTATGAGCGCTTTCGGCGCGTCCATGCCCGAAGTGGCTTCCTGGCCCCGGTAACGTTGCTTGTCTCAACAATTCTTTTCGCAACAATTGCTGCAGGCGTACGTACGGATACTGAAAGCCATCTTTTAGCAGCAAACACGCTGCCTGCGAGGCACAAGGCGGGCAGCGTACGCATGCGCAACGGATCCGCAACAGGGTTCGCAAGATGGATACGGGAAAAGATTCCTGCAAGCCGAATCCGGTTGGTTTTAAAAGAGTTTATTCTGTTTCAGATCTTCATAGCGTTCCAGGGCCAATTCCACCAGGCGTTCGATCAACCGGGGGTAGGGGAGGCCCGATGCTTCCCATAATTTAGGGTACATGCTGATCTTGGTGAAACCCGGGATGGTATTGATCTCATTTACCAGCACCCGTCCGTCTTTGCGGAGGACAAAAAAATCAACCCGGGCGAAGCCTGCACAGTCAATGGCCCTAAAGGCACGGATCGCCAAAGAACGGATCTCTTCCGTGGTTTCCTCGGAAAGGACGGCGGGGATGATTAGTTTTGTCTTCCCATGCACATACTTGTCCTCGTAATCATAGAACTCCGCACCGGGAATGATCTCCCCCGGCATGGAAGCCTCGGGCCGGTCATTCCCTAAAACGGCACATTCTATCTCCCGGCCGTCGATAAATGCTTCTATAATCAGCTTCCGGTCGTACTCCGCCGCTGTTCTCAAGGCCGCCGCCAGTTCCTGCCTGTCGCGGGCCTTGCTAATACCCACGCTGGAGCCGAGGTTGGCCGGTTTGACAAAACATGGGTAACCCAGGGTTTCTTCGATCTCCCCGATTATTTTCTCCGGATCCTCCCGCCACTCCGACCGCAGATAAACAAGGTAATCCCCGACGGGGATCCCTTCCTCCCGAAAAACCGCTTTCATCAACGCCTTATCCATCCCGACGGCAGAGGCGGCCACCCCGGCCCCCACATAAGGGATACCGGCCAATTCCAGTAACCCCTGGACCGTACCGTCTTCACCCTTCGGCCCGTGGAGGAGGGGGAAAATCACATCAACCCGTTCTTTCAATGCACCCAATAAAAAACCGCCGGTACTGTCGAGCAAACGCCCGCTTGCTGGACCCTCGCTGGCAAGACCCTTGCTGACAAGGGCATAATCCGCCGCATCCGGCGGTACCGGACGGACTTCCAAGATGCCGCTGGCTTTCAAGGTCTGCGGTGAAAGTCCCGGATACCACCGTCCGTCTTTGCCAATGCCAACCGGGAAAACCTCCATGCGATCTTTATCTATCGCCTCCAGGACTGAACAGGCGGACATTATTGATACTTCATGCTCTCCTGATTGGCCGCCGTAGAGCAAAGCCATTTTCAGACCCATTGTTTCTACCTCCCCGTTACCCATCTCATGCCGCTAATATAATATGTGGATGCCGGAAAAAATTACGGCAGATAAGTCAAGGGATTGACCGGGGTTCCATTCTCCCGCACTTCAAAGTGGAGGTGCGGGCCGGTGCTCCATCCTGTATTTCCGGAAAGGGCAATGGTCTGTCCCTTTGTCACCGCGTCGCCTTCTTTGACCAAAAGCCGGGAATTATGGGCATAGGCGGTGGATATCCCCTTCCCGTGGTCGATGGCGATAAAATAGCCGTACCCTCCGTTCCAGCCACTGATGAGAACCACACCGCTGTCGGCCGCCTGGACCGGGGTGCCGGAGGGGATGGCAATATCAATCCCGGAATGAAAACGCCTGCTTTTCAAGATGGGATGGAGACGCCAGCCAAACGGGGAACTGATCCGCCCGCGGGCGGGCCAGATCAGTGTTCCGGTACCTAGTCCTTCCGCCTGTTGTCTTTTCCTGATCTCTTCCTCGAGCTCTTTGGAGAGCTCTTCCAATTCATCCAAGGCGGCTTCCAGGCTTTGCCGGTTATCCTGAATCCGCTTCAGTTCCGCCCTGGTTTTCTCGACCAGGACCGCCTTTTCCCCCCGTTTTTCCATGGCTTTTTCCCGCAAAACACCGTAATTACGGCGTTCCGCGACCAGCCGGTCTTTTTTCTCCGTATGTTCCGCTTCTTTCCGGGCCAGCAGTTCCCTGGCGTCCAGCATCTCTTCGAGCAATCTCAGATCACGGCGGAGAAAATAAGATACCATCTCAAATTTGCTGACCAGATCTGCAAAACTGTTGGCGGAAAAAAGGAGTTCCAGGTAATCCGCGGCTCCGTATTTATAGACCGCTACCAGCCTGGTATTTAAAAGCTGCTGTCTATTTCTGTGCCGCTCTTCCAGTTCAAATATTTCCTGCTCCAATGCGATCAGTTGCTGCTGTATACGGGAGATCGCCGCGTCGGTACGGCGGAGATGCTCTTCAATCTCTGCCAATTCCGTCTCGATCTGCACCAATTCACGCTGGGCACGGACCAACAGGTTTAGAACCGACCGTTCCTCCTTTTGCGTACGCAAAAGCTCGTCTTTGGTCTCTTCTATCCGCTCATTAATCTCCTGCAATTCTTCAAAGAATGCCCCGGCCGGCCCGGCCTCTTCCAGCAGCGGGAAGAGGGCCAATCCCGACAAAAAAAGGAAAAGCAACCCTTTCCCCAGCCTCTTCATGGCCTTTCCAAACCTCCGCCCAGTTTTCGCGCGGCATTTTCTTCAGATTAGATCCGGACTAATCGCACAGAAGCAGCCCGCCTTTTCTTGCACCCATAGTCTTCCTTTAATTGTTTTTCGCTATTTCTTTCCCTAATCCTCCTTCTCAATGACATTAAAACCTCTGGATCGGCCGTACTGCAGCCCCCCATTCAACCCGCCGCACCAGTCAATCCCCAAGTAAGCGGCGAGATCCCGGTCAACGGAGGAGAGATCGGCAAGGCCCACTTCCCGCAGGTGATTTTTGCCCATCCGCAGGGCGGCTACTTGCATCTCCGCCACCGCCGCTTTGAGATAGTTGGCAAGGCCATGGGCGGCTTGGGAAACATTGATCCTTTCTCCTTTTCCATAAAAAAGCTTATCTATTGGCAGGCGCCGGGGAAGGCGGGACGCCTGCGGGTGGACCAGGGCAACGAGGGCGGCAAAGCCAATAAATACTGCATCAGCCCCGAGAGCCATGGCTTTTAAAAAATCCATCGGCGTGACCAGCCCGCCGCCGACCAGGAGGGTGACTTTCCCAATGAGTTTTCGTTCCTCCAGAAACCGGCGGGTCCGGACCAAAAGATAGAGGGTGGGCAATCCCATGGAGGCACGGAGGTCCATGGAACCGGCTTTCCTGTCCCAAAATCCGCCCTCCAGGCCGGTAACGGCCAAAAAATCGGGGCCGGCGCGGAGAATCAGGTCAAGTTCTTTCTCCAGGAAGCCGGTACCGCCGATCTTCACCCCAATTGGCACCCCTCCTGTCTTCCGGCGGAGGTTTTCAATTAACTCTGCCAGTTCCGCCGGGGTTTTTATCCCTGATACCCAGGGGGGAAACAGGCTCCTTTCTCCCGATTTTAGCGGGAGGTTCTCCCCGAGTTCCAAACCTGCCGCCCTGCGGTCAATAACGGCCGCCCGGGACGACTCCCATAAATCCGGTCTCAGCCGGATCTCGACCGCATCTGCCCGGAGCAAGGCCTCAAGATCCTTTCCCCATCCTTCCCGTGAGTATTGAACAACAAGCTTCTCAGCGGCTGCGCGTTCTGCCGGTAAAAAAGGACCGCCGCCCGTATTGGCCGCCGTTCCCGCCATAGTTGCTCCCATGGCCAATGCTTGTTTTGTCGGGGCGTTCAGGGTTTTATAGGCCATTCCCCCCACTAAAACAGGGATCTTCAGGGATAGAGGCCGGCGGCTGTGTGGACCAATGATCACCCCGGTCCCGGGCAACCGGTGATCGTAAGCGGGTAAATGGTACATGTAAAGAGGGTTAAAGACCAGTTTCCCCCAGGGGGAACCCGGGTATTTCCCGCTGTTGAGGAGATCCTCTGGAGAACTGCGGACGAAAAAAAACTCGCCGGCGCCCGCAAGCGGCAGCCGGCGGGAACTCCCCTTCTGCAAAGGGTGGGCGATGGTTAACAGGTCTTCCCGGCAACGGTCGATCACAAATCCGCGTCCGCGTAGAACCGCCCATCCGGCAAGGGTCCGGCCGGCCGTCGGAAAAAAAAGAACAATCAGGATCAAAAGAAAAAATGTCAAGACCATTCCTTCTATTACGGCGGATATTTGGAGGCAGTTCTCCATCCTCTCCCCTCCTTTGCCCGCACGCCCTTCCCCGCTCCTCGTCTTTGTCCTTAATCAATACTATCTTAACCATTTTTTTCTGTTCTTAGTCATAATAACATTTCATAACATTATTGGCTTTTTCCTGTAGTTCCCACTAGGAAAAGGACGTTTCAACAAGAATTATCAATTACAGTAATTATTTTGCGCGTATGCGCGCGAGTCGTCCTTGTCATCAAAACATACGCTCCAAAAAATACAGCCTTTTTTCCCGCGCGTGAACGCGTGGCGCGCATCCTACCACCCTCCGCAGCCTTTGGACGACAAAGATAACTGCAGTAAACAAAGGAGAGTGTGCGCAAGTGACGAAAAAACACCCAATCAATTCCCGTTTCTATCTTTTCCTCCTCCCCCTACTGCTGCTGGTTCTCGTTTCCGGTGAAACCATTGCCCAAACCTACCGGGTCCGGCCTGGCGACTCGCTCTTTCTTATCTCCCGGAACTTTGGGACAAGCATTAATGCATTAAAATCCGCCAACGGCCTGACCTCAAATATTATTTATCCGGGACAAACCTTGACAATCCCCGGGGGGAACACGAGCAGCTATACTGTTCAACCCGGCGACAGCCTCTTTTTGATCGCCCAAAGGTATAATCTCTCCCTCAATGAACTGCGGCAGGCCAACAATATCTGGCATGACACGATTTGGCCTGGACAAACCATCTATATTCCACGTTCTGCCAACCCGGGAGGAGGGAACACGGTTTATACCGTCCGTCCTAATGATACCCTTTTTCTTCTGGCCCGGAGGTATGGGAGTACCGTCCAAGAGATTAAGAGCCTCAATAATCTCTGGAGCGATACCATCTATCCCGGCCAAAAACTGACGATCCCCTCCGGAGGGAAAAACCCGGGAGGCAACACCGGAAGCGGAAATTTCTCCGCGACCGACCTTGAACTCTTGGCCCGCCTGGTCAGAGCCGAAGCGGAAGGCGAACCCTATGAAGGCCAAGTGGCAGTAGCGGCTGCAGTACTCAACCGTGTCCGGGATTCCCGCTATCCCGGGACGATAGCCGGTGTGATTTATCAAGTGGTAAATGGCAGATATCAGTTCTGTCCGGTTTCCGACGGGCGTATTAATCTGCCTTCAACTGCCAGTTCCCGGCGGGCGGTTCAAGACGCCCTTAACGGCTGGGACCCCACCCATGGCGCCATCGGATTTTATAACCCGGTTACCGCCTCCAATTCCTGGGTCCGCCAGCAACAAACCACAGCCGTCATTGGTAATCACGTCTTTTATAAATGACATGGATGAGTTCGTGGCCCGCTATTAATAATGGAAAAAGAGTGCCGGTGTTAAACCGGCACTCTTTTTCCTCCATTTTCAGCCTATATTCTATTCTGTGCGCGCCTCCAACCCGTATCTCGCGCGCACCCCGGTTCCGGGAAGTCAAATCCGTGCATCCCGGTTCCGTTCCCTGGAACAAATCCGGACCACCCCGGTTCCGGGGACCAGAACCCGGACCGCTCCGGTCCCGGGGTCCCGGGCACCAAAATCAGGATACCCCGGCCCGCCTAAAATCTCAGCGGGACTAGAGGAGGAGATTCGCCTCGGTCAACACTTGCTCCGGAACAGTATCAAAAAGCGGGCTGACCGATTCGCGCTTGTGAATCCGCATGATCGCCTCGCCAAACAATGGCGCCACGGAAACAATTTTGATTTTTTTCGACCCTCTAATCCACTGGTTATCAACGGAATCCGTACTGATCACAAGTTCAATCGGGCTGTCCTCAATCCGGGCCACCCCTTCTTTATTCAATAGGATATGGGAAAGGCAGGCCAAAAGCCGCTTTGCTCCTCTTTGTTTCAAACCCTTGGCCACTTCAACCAAAGTCCCGCCGGAAATACTGAAATCATCAATAATAACCGCATTTTTCCCTTCGACATCACCGATGATATCCAAAATGTCTACTGTTTCGTCGTGGGATTTGCGCACCTTATCACCGATCGCCACGGAAACTCCCAGATAAGACCCGTATTTTCGGGTATGTTTTGCAAACCCGGAATCCGGAGAGACCACCACAAAATCCCCGAGGTCCAATTTTTTAATATACTCACAAAGGACCGGCATGGCAAGAAGATGGTCCACCGGCTTTTTAAAGAACCCTTGCACCTGGGGGCTGTGTAAATCCATTGTTACTACCCGGTCCGCTCCAGCGCTTTCGATGGCGTCCGCGCAAACGCGGGCCCGGATTGAAACCCGCGGTTCATCCTTTTTGTCGCCTTTGGCGTAAGAAAAATAAGGAATAATGGCCGTTACCGAATTGGCGCTGGCCCTCTTAAACGCGTCCATCCAAAATAAGACTTCGACAAACTCGTCATTTGGCCGCATGGCAATGGGCTGAACCAAATAGACATCTTTATCACGGACAGTTTCCCGGACCCGGACGAAAATATTGCCTTCCGTAAAGGTTATTACTTCCGAAACCCCAAGATCAACTCCGATATACCGGCACATCCGTTTCGCGAAAGAACCGCCGGAGCTTCCGGCAAAAATTTTGATCTCGTTATTCAACAATATTCCCTTCCTCCATCATTTTCCTTTGTGCAGAAGAAACGGTTTATTTTGCCTGTTTAATTACTACTTCGACCCGGCCCTGCAAATGACCTTTAAACCTTTCGGCGTCATTGACCGAACCAACCAGCCCGGGTTTCCCATAATGCATGGGAACGGCTATTTTAAGTTCAAGATCCAAAGCTGCTGCCGCCGCATCTTCAGCGGTCATTACGTATGTCCCGGAAACGGGCAACAACCCGATGTCCGCCTTTATCTCCTTCATCTCCGGTATCCGGTCGGTATCACCGGCGAAATAGATCTTCTCCCCGTCAATGGTGAGAAGGTAGCCCACCCATCCCTTTTCTTTAGGGTGAAAAGGCTTGTTCGTATTATAAGCCGGAACAGCTTCAATTTTTAGGCCTTTTAAACTTAGCTTATCCCCGGGTTTAACAAGAATAATCTTTCCTTCGGGTTTGGGCGTGCAATCGCCGGTGAGGACAATATGCGTCTCCGGTTTTTGCACCCTTTTTATATCATCAAGAGAATAATGATCAAAGTGGCTATGGCTTATTAAAATTATGTCGGCTTTTTCATCCCTCTTTATCCGGTATGGATCCAAATAAACAACAGTCTCCCCGCCAATCTTAAAGCTGGCATGCCCCAGCCACTCTATGGAGTCTACCCCAAAAATCCACCTCCCCCCGATCATTATTTCCATGGTCTAATTATATCAGATTTCCACAAAATTGTCGCGGGCACATCCGGGTACGTGATATTTAGTTTTTGTTTAGTATTATTCTGTAAAATGGAGAAAAGCCGGCGCCTGTAACATGTCTACATAACCTTTACGGGAGCGGGGTTTATAAAACTTGTTGCCAATCACCGCTTCGCCCGGTACGGGCCCCGGGAGTTATGCCTATGAGCGATGGTTCGCGCGCGTTGCCGGTTCAGAAAGAACCCCGGCCGCGAGGCCGGGGTTCTTTTTCCCTTTTACGTTTACTCCAAATAAATGTGGAATCTACCGGATCGTTGCCGCCTCTGTCATTGTTTTATTCCAGAAAACTATGGTCCAGGAGTTCTTCGACGGGTGTTATTTTATTAATCAATCCGGCAGCAAGCATTAATTCCTGCGACTCCCGCCAGGCCTCCGGGTCCGAACGACCCAAGCCTTTTTCACGGGTATATTCGTTCTCCCAAATCGCCATGGAGGCCAGAAGAACCTCTTTTTCCTGTTTTTTCTGTTCTTCTCCCAATTCCGGCAGGTGCTTGAGGCAGATGGTAAAGGTCTCATCCGGGTTTTCCAGGGCATATTGTATTCCCCGTAGGGTTGCCCGGACCATTTTTCTTACCAAATCCGGAGATTCGGCGATCATCTTTTCCCCGGTGATCAGGCCATGTCCGACCAGGGAAAAATAATCCCACGAAGGAATACTGGTGATCTCATACCCCATGCGCTCCAATTTTACCGGCTCGTTATTGGCAAAGACCACCACGGCATCGACCACCCCTTCGGTTAAGGCGGCAATCTGTCCGTAACCAATATCAACCAGTTCCAAATCGGTCTCCTCCAGCCCGGTCTGACTCATAATCGCCTTCATTGCCAGAAGGCTGGTGCCGTAGAGGGGAAGCCCCACTTTCTTGCCTTTGAGGTCCGCCGGCCCGCGAATCCCGCTTTCCGCCAGGGCAACCACGGTCGGGGGAAATTTTGCGTAGAGACACGCCAGATAAACCACGGGTATTCCCTGGGCGCGGGCGGTAATCACCTGGTCTCCGCCGGCGATGGCAAAATCGATCTTCCCGGCCGCCGTCAGGGGAAGGGCGTCAATATCCATCCGGTAATCAAACTGAACCTCCAGGCCTTCGTCCCGGAAAAAGCCCTTCTTTTCCGCCACATACCAGGGGGCAAACTGAACATTGGGGACAAAGGTCATGGCCATGGTGATCTTTTCCGTGCAGGGTCTTTTCACAACCAAAAAAACCGCACCCAAGACCACTAGAAAAATCAAAACCCATAAGTAAATTTTTCTCACCTTTTCTACCTCCTTTTGCACAGAAGTGCAGTTTGCTCCCGGACAAAGACCGGTCCGGGCAAGGCCGCGCGCAAGACAGGGGACGGTTCCTTGTCCCAGCAACTTATAACATGCACGCGTGTGGCAAAAAACCGGTCTACCAGTCTGGGCAAGGCCGGAACACCAAGGTCAACCTTTTTGCCGGCGTTTCCAGGGTACAGCCAGGTACTCGAGGCCGGAAAGGAACAGGTAAAAGCCACTCCCCAAAAGAGCCAGGAGCTAAAGGGCGACATAGATCAAAGGCGTATCAAAATTGCCGCGGGCCGAATTCACCAGGTAGCCGAGGCCGCGGCCGGCGCCGGCAAACTCTCCCACCACCGCCCCGATGCCCGAAAGGGTCATGCCCATTTTCAAACCGCCAAAAAGCACCGGCAGGGCAGAAGGGATCTCTAATTTCCAGAAGATGGTTTTCCGGTCCGCCCCCATAATCGCCATCATCTCCCGGAAACGCGGGTCCGTCTCCCTGAACCCGACCACGCCGTTGGTGAGGATCGGGAAAAAGGCGGCCAAAGCAGCGACCAGCACCTTCGAGGTTATCCCGAAACCAAACCAGATTACCAGCAACGGCGCCAGGGCGAGGATGGGGACGGCCTGCAATCCCACGATATAGGGG
>JAAYIC010000051.1 GCA_012735195.1 Bacillota bacterium | reverse complement strand
TCGACCCGGACCCGCTGGCCGACCCGTACATAGATCCGTGACAGGTGGGCATATCTTGTTTTTAAACCATTACCATGGTCAATTAGGATACAGTAGCCGTACCCGCCGTTCCAGCCTGCTTGCACCACTACGCCGTCGGTATAAGCGTAGACAGAGTTGCCGTGGGGCGCCGCTATATCTATACCATCGTGGAACCTCCGCTTTCCGGTAATGGGATGAATGCGGTAACCGTAGTAACTGGAGATCCTGGTACCCTGGACCACGCCGAAGTTGATCCGGCCGCCCCTCGACACGGTCTTCCTCGTACCGACCTGTACCAAGGCGTCGGTCGGCTCTTTCAGGATCTTTTCTTCAAGTACCGTTAAGGAACTCTGATAACCGTTGA
The DNA here is from genome assembly GCA_012735195.1 of Bacillota bacterium. Classification (GTDB taxonomy): domain Bacteria; phylum Bacillota; class UBA4882; order UBA10575; family UBA10575; genus JAAYGG01. The sequence goes on along the minus strand of JAAYIC010000051.1, from coordinate 2,352 downwards.
GTAAAGTGATATGATAAAGAACCTCTTTTTCCCCTTCAACCCCGGAGCGGAGGATTCTTTGCTGGTGGGTATAGAGGCGGTTGTCTTTTCTATGTCTTACCTTGAAGGGAATAGACTCGACAACAGTATTCTCCAATTCGATGACAACATCCAAAACTGGGTTTATGGGCCGGACCAAAAGCTTGTCACCGGGGAAGATCTTCTCCGGGTTAATATCCGGGTTTAGGATTATTAAATCATTGACGGTCAGTTTATATTCCCGGGCAAGATTCCAAAAATTATCGCCTTTTTTAATCTCGATCTCCAGCGCTTCCTCTTCAACGGCATAGATCATTTCTTCAACAATCTCAAAAGGGTCGATTTCTTCGGGTTTGACTTCTACTTCCGCCAGAAAGACCTGCTGGACAAAGCCGATCTTTTTTACCTGTGCCTTTTCATCAATGTTCTTTGTATATTGTTCCTGGTATTCACGGAGAATTTCTTCTACGGATTCCTTCTCCGTCTCTGCCACAGTAAACCATTTTTCACCGTCGACCACAAATTGATAGGCCTTTACCTTTTCCAAGGAATCGGCGATGGTGACTACGGCAGGGAAGACCAGCGAAAAAAAAGATTGCACCGGCGAGCGAAGCGATAACCCCTTTTTTTGTCACTACAGCCACACACCTTTATATGATTGTGGTTCGTTTTGTTTTTGCAGCTCTATTAATTACTATAGGACTATTAATTATAAAATATGACATAACAGGATGGTTGTTTCCGGGCTGCATAGGCATGAAACGCATATGCACCCAGGCATACGCTTGTATGGGTAAAAAACGCATATGCAACGGGCATGTATTTACATGACCATATACGGTAAAAGATAAACATGCGCGGTAAAATTGAAACAGATAGTTTTATTTTAACATAGAAATCAGCCTATAGCCGCTGGAAAATATTAGATTAGCACCTGAAATGGGGATTATTTTCGGGTGGGAGCTTTGTTTTTAGGATTGACTTCAGGAAAAAAAGAAGGTATACTAATTACTAAATTAGTAAATTACTAAATTACTAATTCAAACACGTATCCGGTAAGTAATTTGGAGGGAAGAAGATGAAAATACCTACAACATTAAAGCACAAACCGGTTATTGTCTGTGAAAACTATGAGAATGTCGACGGCAGATGCGCCTATAATTCGGATGCCAAAGGGCTTTCGCTGGGCTTGGCGCAATGGAATGACCGGGGAAAGGTTGATATCTCCGCCAAAGTATGGAGATTTACCGGGACAAAATGGTCCCGGCAATCCGAGGAGTTACCGCTGCACCGCGTTTTAGATCTGGCGATCTTGGTCTGCAGGGCAACGCAACATTTTCGTGAAGCCTACCGGTATGAAAATTTCTACGACAAAGAGAAGCCGGTGATCGACCGGGTAGGACTGCAGGGCGATGCCATGACCGTGGCGGTCTGTACTGACAATGAGATGATCGACGAGGATATTCGTTTGTTTAGCCAGGCATTAAGTGATGATGACGAATTGATCGGGGAACGTTTACGGGTTTTGGCCCGCATTTTAAAGGAGATGGGGTATTAGGCGTACGCAGGTAAACACCGGAGGGCTTTGTTTTTGCACAATGGAGGGATCGATGATGGATATAAATATGGATAAAGCATGGACAGAAAAGATCGTGCCCAAAGAGGAGTTACACTCCCGCCTGGCCCGGTTCCGGGCGGTGATGGACGCCGCGCATCCGGACTGGGAAACCGCGCTTTTCTTCAGTAAAGTCAACCAGTATTACTTTACCGGCACGATGCAGGACGGGATGTTGCTTGTGCCCCGTGACCGCGAGGCTGTTTACTGGGTATACCGCAGTTTCGAACGGGCGCTGGCCGAGTCGCGGTTCCCGGTGATCAAACCAATGCGCAGCTATCGGGAAGCTGCAGCGGCTTCCGGGGATCTTGGTCGCACGGTCTACCTGGAGACCGAAGTGATACCCGTGGTGCTTTTCTGGCGGCTGCAGAAGTACTTTCCCTTCCAGGAAATGAAGGCGCTGGACAGGGAGATCGCCATGGTGAGGGCGGTAAAGAGCCCCTATGAACTGTCGTTCCTGCGGCGGGCCGGGGAAATCCACCGTCGGGTCTTCGAGGAGCGGGTCCCGGAGCTCCTAGTGGAAGGGATGAGCGAGGCGGAACTGGCGACAACACTCTATGCGGCTATGGTGGAAGAAGGCCACCACGGGCTAGTCCGTTTCCGGATGTTCGATACGGATATGGCCGTGGGGTATATCGGGTTTGGAGAGAGTCCCATTTACCCCACGAACTTCAACGGGCCCGGGGGGAACCGCGGCCTGAGCCCGGCCGCGCCGGGGC
>JAAYIC010000098.1 GCA_012735195.1 Bacillota bacterium | reverse complement strand
AAATCGGCATCCAGATACTTGAGGTTGAAAAGGTTGTTTCCGGCGCTCAAAGTAATTTCCGGGAGCAACATCAATTCAAACTTGGTACCGGCAAACGCCGCCTCCGCCGGGTTGTCGGTTATGGAAGCAAAAGGCGTAACCCTTCTTTTTTTCGGGGCCGGTTTGCTTTCCTCTGCAGAAGCGGCAAAATCCCCGGCACTGGTTTCTTCTCCGGTTGCCAATTCTTCTTCGCTGCTCTCTGCCTGTTCTTCCAAACCTTTCAGAACCGCTGAATCATCAGGAAAATCTTCGGTATTCAGGGCTTCTTCTCCATATTTCTCCGGTGCTTCCGGCTCTTCTTCCGCAGGAGTCTCCCATCCGTACATCTCCGGTGGATCACCGGATTCCAGACCCAGGGCGGCGCCGGGGAGGACGAAAAACAACAAAGAGAGGAGAACCAGGAACGACAGGAGTTTTTTCATTCTTAATTCGCCTCCTTCTTTTTCATCAGGATATCTACCCGGGCCCAGGCACGGATCTCAATGTAATGGCCTTCTTCGATCACGCCAGTTCCAGATTTGTTAGTAAACCTAATTTGGTTATAGAAGGCGCTACCTTGTGTCAAGTAGTTCAGTTGGTCGGTGCCCACGGTAATGGTCTTGTTCGTGGCGCCGGGTACGCCTCCATTTGCGGCTGGAACAGAAAATTCAACCTTTACCGCATTCGGGTCCTGAACCGGTTCCGGATCCGGGGATAAATACAGGGTAAGGTCAAAACCGGCCGGGCTGGTATTCGTGACCTCCAGGTTCATTATAAACGTCTGCAAGGGGTTATTCTTGATCTCTTCCGGTACTTCCATCCTCTCCGCTTTGGTGGTGATTGTTCCAAAGCCGATTTCCGTACTGACGACCTCCAGTTTGAATGTGGTGCCGAGCTCAATTTCGGCCTCGCCGCCGGCTGGTGATACTTTAAAATCTGCTAATTTAAAGGCCAGGGCGGATGCGGGTGAGTTCAAAATCTCATTAAGCTCGTCTTTTAGCTCTATGTTGGCGGTGCCTTTGCCTCTGAGATCCACCCGTAAATTGTCGAAGGAACCTGCAGTGCCGCCGGATTTGTCCCGGCCTTCCAGTTTTAAATTGGCTGTGACCTGGAGGCTATCTGGTAGGTCATGCATAATCTCCAGATTGGCTTTGTCCAAAGTTATCGTAGGACGGTCCTCCCCCAATTCCTTCCCCAAATCAATCTCGCCCAGGTTGACAGTGCTTTCCAATTGATACAAATCGGCCAATTTGTTCTCATCGACCTTAACGGCGACGATTTCCAGAGTGGAACCGGTAAATGCTATCCCGGCGTTTGCTGCTGTGGCCTGCACGTCACCCTCAACAGTGAGATACATACGGGGGGGGAGGGTCTCGCCGGCGAGGTCCAAACTCTTGGTGCTTTCTCCCTCACTAAGTTCTGCTCGTGAAATATCAGCCCCAGCCACTCCGCCTTCATAGTTTTTGAGGAAAAAGCGCAATCCTCCCAGTCCGGCTTGACCGTTGGTGAGGGTGATGTTTATAGCATTGTGAGTTCCCTTCTTATTACTCAGTCTTGCCCCGGCCAAACCGGTATCGGTGAGATTGACCTCCACTCCATGTTCGTTTGAAGAAATAGTTACCTCTTTTGGAATGGGATTATTAAGGTCAATAGCTTGAATCGTCTCCAGGTCCACATTGATCGTATCCAATCTCTTCTCCCATTTTTGATTGACAGATTCGAATTTGTAAGAAGAGAAGCTCCTACCGGCCAGATCCAGTCCGTCTTCTCCGATGCCGTTCTTCTCCTTGCCCAAACGAATCTCCGAGTGAGACCTAGGATTACCGTTATCATCCTTTTCCATAACACGCGTAACCAGCGGCATGGTCAAACTGGTGACCCAGGAGGGACCGCTGATCTTGTCAATCTCCTTGACTTTTGAAAAACAGCCGCTGAAAAGAACCAGACTTGTCAAGAGAAAAGCGAGTAGAACATATGTTACCCTTT